>NZ_CP017075.1:3130000-3454172 GCF_001742225.1 Novosphingobium resinovorum
CGCAGTCCACGCCCGATGAGCCGCTCCGGCCGCGATCCCGGCGAGCGGCTCAAGACAGCCAAGAAGCGCTCGACCAGTTCGGCGCGCTGGCTGACGCGCCAGCTCAACGATCCTTACGTCAAGAAGGCCAAGGCCGACGGCTATCGCAGCCGCGCCGCTTATAAACTGCTGGAACTCGACGAGAAATTCGAGCTGTTCAAGGGCGTGGAGCGCGCCGTCGATCTCGGTATCGCACCGGGAGGGTGGAGCCAGGTGCTGCGCCTGAAGCGGCCCAAGGCGAAGATCGTCGGCATCGATCTCCTGCCCACCGACCCCATCGAGGGGGTCACCATCTTCGAGATGGATTTCATGGCGGACGCGGCCCCGGCGGCGCTCGACGCGGCGCTGGAGGGAGCGCCGGACCTCGTGTTGTCGGACATGGCGGCGAACACCGTGGGGCACAAGCAGACCGACCATCTGCGCACCATGGGCCTGGTTGAAACGGCGGCGGACTTCGCCATCCAGTACCTGGCACCCGGCGGGACGTTCCTGGCCAAGGTGCTGGCCGGGGGGACGGACACGCAGCTTCTGGCGCTGCTCAAGAAGCATTTCACCAGCGTCAAGCACGCCAAGCCGCCCGCCAGCCGCAAGGATTCGTCCGAGTGGTATGTCATCGCCAAGGGCTTCAAGGGGCGCGGCGAGGCGGTTGAGGATTGACATTTTTCGCCAAATAGGTTATATGGCCCAACATCCGGAGCAATGCAGATCACATTGCTTCGGTGTATCGGGTCGGCGTCGTGGGCCGGGATGCGGTTTCAAGCCGCAGCTGTGCAAACCACGCGCCCATCGAAGACCCGGACTGTCTCTGCGCTACCGGAAACGCCGTCCATACGATCCTGCGACACACGGCAGGACTTGGGAGGGCCATCCCGGATAGCCTTCGGCCGATAACGCTGCGAACCCTAACGATGGCCACATGGGACAAGTCCGATGGAATACAGGTCGAGCCGGGCTGCACCGTGAGTTACCCGGCCGCTCGCCAGAGCTTCACGGAAAACAAAACCCCGCGTCCCAGCTTGGACGCTCCCGACGCCGACCCGATGTTCTCGGTATTCGCGTTGATTTCCCCGGCGTAATGGCCCGCACTCGCCAGCGGGTGTTTCCGCGTGTGCTAACTGCACGCACAACCCCGTCATCCCAGCGAAGGCTGGGACCGCTGGCCGAGTAAAGCTCAACCCTCGGCAAGGCGTTTGAACGATAGTTGGCCGTAACAGGCCAGCGGTCCCAGCCTTCGCTGGGATGACGGGGTTGTTTGCAAGGTCGCGCCGAACTTGTCTCGTAAAGACGAAAACGGCCCGCTAGCGACTCGGCGGCGCTAGCGGACCGTTTTCAACCGGCGATCCCTTGAAGGGGCCGGATCGGGTTATTGCGCCGCCGCTTCGGACGCTTCCGGTGCGGCTTCACCCGCCGCAGGCGCTGCCGCAGCGTCGGCCGCCGGAGCCGCGTCTGCGGCCGGCAGCGGCAGGTTCGAGCCCTGCGAATTCAGGTAGGCGATGACGTTGGCGCGGTCTTCCGGCTTGGACAGACCGGCGAAGGTCATCTTGGTGCCGGGCGCGAAGGCCTTGGGGCTCTTGAGCCAGTCGTTCAGGCTGTCGAACGACCAGTTGCCGCCCTTGCTCTTGAGCGCGTCGGAGAACGCGAAGCCGCCCACGCCCTGGCCGATCGCCTCGCCCACCACGCCGTGCAGGTTCGGGCCGATGCCGTTGGCGCCGCCCGCATTGATCGTGTGGCACGAGGTGCACTTGGCGAAAGTCGCCTCGCCCTTGGCCACGTCGGCGGCGGCGAGAAGCGTCGCGATCGGCGGATCGCCGCCGCCCGGGCCTTCCTCGGCCACACCTTCGACGGCATAGCCCGCAGTCTCCGGCGCGTGATGCTTGTCAGCCTGAAAATACATCGAACTGGCGATCGTCAGTCCCAGGCCGACGATGCCCGAAAAAAGAGTCCAACCGGCGATAGTATTGAAACGATCGTCCATTCAGCATGCCCCGCGGTGATTATTCACTCATCCTGTTGGCTTCGGGCATTAATGTCCGCCTTGATCCAGCGCAAGTGCCGATACGGAATTCGGCCATTGCGCTTGTTCGCCACGCCGCCTAATCGCGCGCACGTCATGCATGCTTATCCCCAGCCCGCCATCGCCCTCGTCGCCGAGATGGAAGCCGCCGCCCAGGCACAGCCCGCGCGCGCCGTCGCGTTTCAGGGCGCGCCGGGCTGCAACGGCCACCGCGCCGCGCTCGAATACGATGCCGGTTGCCTGCCGCTGCCGTGCTTCTCGTTCGAGGATGCGCTGGACGCGGTGAAGGAGGGGCGGGCCGACCGCGCGATCATCCCGATCGAGAATTCGCAGCACGGCCGCGTCGCCGACATCCACTTCCTGCTGCCCGAAAGCGGCTTGTCGATCGTGGGCGAGCATTTCACCCCGATCAGCCACGCACTGATGGCGCTGCCCGGCGCGAAAGGCCCGTTTTCGGCGGCCTACAGCCACCCGCAGGCGCTCGGCCAGTCGCGCCATTACTTGCGCGAGCGGGGCATCGTGCCGATGGCCTATGCCGACACCGCGGGCGCTGCGGCACTGGTGCGCGAGCAGGGCGACCCCGACGCCTGCGCCATCGCACCCCGGCTGGCGGCCGAACTCTACGGTCTCGACATCGTCGAGGACCGGGTGGAGGACGCCTCGGACAACACCACCCGCTTCGTGGTGCTGGCGCGCGAGCCGCTCGACCCGTTCGACCTCAAGGGCACGCAGGCGATGACGACCTTCATCTTCGAGGTGAAGAACATCGCGGCGGCGCTCTACAAGGCGCTGGGCGGTTTCGCGACCAACGGCGTCAACATGACCAAGCTGGAGAGCTACCAGATCGGCGCCAGCTTCGCGGCGACGACTTTCTACGCCGATATCGAAGGCGCCCCCGGCGAGGCACGCATCGATTCGGCGCTGCAGGAGCTGGCGTTCCACTGCAAGTACGTGCGCCCGCTGGGGACGTACGAGCAGGCGCGCAAGCGGGGCTGACCCCTCCACCACCCGCTACGCGTGTGGTCCCCCTCCCCATTCCTGCGGAACGGGGAGGATTTGCCTGATCCTCCCTGTCGCGTGGCGATGGGGAGGTGGCAGTCGCGCAGCGACTGACGGAGGGGGCCTTTCCCTGACACGACGAACCCTTTCAACCGCTTGCGCCGCACTTCCCGCCATGCAATCGTGCCGGGCGTGACGATTGGCGGGGGCACTGAAGCGGGTTCGGCCGCAGACGCGGCGCGGGACTGGAAGGCCGTGCGCGACGCGGCGGACATCCAGTTCACGCCGCTCCCGGACCCCAAGCCCGTTCCCCCCTCCGACATTCCCGAATGGCTCAAGGCGCTCGGCCGGTTGCTGGAGGCGATCTTCGCGCCGGTCGGCAAGCTGCTCGGCATGTCGTGGCCGGTGTTCCAGTGGATTCTCATCGCCGGAGCGGCGGCGCTGGCGCTGTTCATCCTCTGGCGCCTGCTGATCGAGCCTAGCCTCGACGCCTGGCGCAGCCGCCGTCCGAAGCTGGAGGAGGTCCACTGGACTCCGACGCAGGCCGAGGCGGTGGCGCTGCTGGAAGACGCCGACACCCTCGCCGCGCAGGGTCGCTATGGAGAGGCCGCGCATCTGCTGCTGCGGCGCAGCGTGCGCCAGATTTCCGACGCGCGGCCCGACTGGCTCCATCCCGCCAGCACCGCGCGCGAGATCGCCGTGCTGCCGATGCTGCCCGAGAGCGGCCGCAGCGCCTTCGCCGTGATCGCCGGGCGGGTCGAGCGTGCGCTGTTCGCGCTGCGGGATCTCGACGCGCAGGACTGGACCGCCGCCCGCACCGCTTATGCGCAGTTCGCGCAAGTCGAGCTTCGGGCATGAACGTGAAGACGAAAGGCGTAGCAGTCGGCGCCAATCCGTTCTCGCTCTGGGCGGTGCTGGCGATGGTGGTGCTCGGCGCGCTGCTGTTCGTGGCGCTGCTGTGGATGATCGGCACCGGTATCGGCATGGGCACCGCCAACGACGGCAAGGCGCATGCGGAGGGCAAGGGCCTCAACGGCTATGCGGCGATGGCCGACTACCTCGAACGGCGCGGCTTCGCGGTCGAGGCGACGCGCAATCCTGCGGCACTCAAAAGGCCGGGACTTCTGGTGCTTACCCCGCCCGCGATCATCAAGGGCAAGGAGATCGACAAGATCGTCAGCGCCCGGCGCTCGATCGGGCCGACGCTGGTGATCGCGCCCAAGTGGCAGCCGATGCCGCCGATCCGCGAGCAGCGCGACAAGGCGAAGAAAGGCTGGGTGCGCCTCGGCGGCGAAAGCACGCTGGACTGGCCGGGATTCCTCGACGAACTGACGCTGAGCGACGATACCTTGCCGAAAGCGCAGGCGGGCTGGCGGACCGACGGGATCGCCGGGACGCTGCCCACCGGCACCGTGCAGGCGGGCAAGGGCGAGGGGCTGGTGCCGCTTGCCGTCAGCCGCGACGGCAAGCTGGTGCTGGCGGGCTTCATGGACGACGGTGGCCGCTACGACGGCCTCGACGCGATGGCGCAGGACGGCCAGCACTATATCGAGGGCGAGGACTACGACGAAGGGCGCTATCCGGTGGTCATGGTCTTCGAGCCGGACCTCCTCGACAACTACGGGATGGCCCGGATCGAGAGCGCGCAGCTGGCCGAAGCTCTGGTGCGCGCCACCGGGGTCAGGCCGGGCGGCGCTGTCGTGTTCGACATGACCCTGCCCGGCTACGGCCATGCGCAGAACCTGCTGACGCTCGCCTTCACGCCGCCGTTCCTTGCCGCGACGCTGTGCCTGTTGCTGGCGGCGGTGGCGGTGGGCTGGCGCGCGTTCCTGCGCTTCGGGCCGCTGCTGGTGCCCGAGCGGGCCATCGCCTTCGGCAAGCGCGCGCTGGTGAGCAATGCTGCCGGGCTGGTGCGCCGCACGCGCCGTTTCCACCTGCTCGGCCCGCCTTACGCCGACCGCGCGCGGGAACGGCTGGTCGCGGCGCTGGCCCTGCCGCGCGGCGTGGATGCCGAGCACACCGACGCCGCCATCGACCGGGCGCTTGCCGCGCGCGGGGCTGATGGTGAGCCCTTCTCCGTGATCGCCGCCCGCCTCCATGCGGCCGGGCGTTCGCACGATCTCCTCAAGGCCGCGCGCGATCTCCACGCGCTCGAAAGGACGCTGACCCGATGACCGAGACTGCACCCGATATCGCACAAGTAGGCGCGCTCGCGCAGGCGATCCGCGCCGAAGTGGGCAAGGGCGTGATCGGGCAGGCCGAGACGATCGAGCATCTGCTGATCGCGCTGATGGCGCGCGGCCATGTACTGCTGGAAGGACCTCCGGGGACCGCCAAGACCTTCCTTGCGCAGTGCTTCGCGGCGACGCTGGGGCTGGACTTCGGGCGCATCCAGTTCACGCCGGACCTGATGCCGGGCGACATTCTCGGCTCCAACCTGTTCAACTTCCAGACCAGCCAGTTCACCCTGACGCACGGCCCGATCTTCTGCGACCTGCTGCTGGCGGACGAGATCAACCGCACCCCGCCCAAGACGCAGGCCGCGCTGCTCGAAGCGATGCAGGAGCGCCGCGTGACGCTGGACGGCACCGCGCATCCGCTGCCGCCGCACTTCACCGTGGTCGCCACGCAGAACCCCATCGAGAGCCAGGGCGTCTACCCGCTGCCCGAGGCGCAGCTCGATCGCTTCCTGTTCAAGGTGCTGGTCGATTATCCCAGCGCCGAGGAGGAGCGTCGCATCGTCGCGCGCTATGGCGAGAATCGCGGTGCGCCGACACCGGCGGAGGTGGGCATCGTCACGGTCACGACCCCTGCGCAGCTGGAAGCGGTGACGCGGGCAGTGGCCTCGGTGAAGCTGGCGGACAGTGTCACCGACTACATCGTGCGCCTCGTGCGTGCGACCCGCGAGTCTGCGGACCTGTCGAGCGGTGCCTCCCCCCGCGCCGCCGTGTTGCTGGCCGGTGCCGCCCGCGCCCGCGCCGCGCTCGATGGGCGCGACTACGTGGTGCCCGATGATGTGAAGGCACTGGCGACTTCGGTGCTGCGCCATCGCCTGCTGCTCAGCCCGGCGGCCGAGATCGAGGGCAAGCAGGTCGAGGCGCTGGTCGCCCAGCTGGTCGAGCAGACCGAAGCGCCGCGCTGATCCGGTGAAGTTTGCCTTCGCCCCGATAGTCCCGACGGCCCGCGCGGCGGTGACGCTGGCGGCGATCGCGCCGGTCGCGCTGGTGATCGCGGCGGCGAGCCCGGACTTGTGGGTGATCGCGCCGGTCGCGGGGCTCGCCGTGCTGGTGCTGGTGGTGATCGATGCACTGCTTGGCGGCCGGGTCGCGGACCTTCGGGTTACGGTGCCCGGCGACGTCGAAGTCGGCGCCGAGGGCCGGATGGAGGCCGCAGTCGCGCTGCGCTCCGGCAGGCCCTCGCGCGCGGAACTGGCGCTGGAGTGCGACCCGCGCCTCGCACCCGGCGGGCGGCTGGTGTTTCCGCTCACCGCCGGTGATGGCGGCTGGCTTGGCTCCGGCACCTTCACGCCCTCGCGTCGCGGCACCGGCAAGGTTACCCGCGCATGGCTGCGCTGGACCGGGCCGCTGGGCCTCGGCGCGCGGCAGTTGGCGGGGACTCTGGACGAGACGGTGCGGGTCTGGCCCAACGTCGCCGCCGTGCGCTCCCCCACGCTGCAGACGTTCCTCAAGGATGCGCAATATGGCCTGCTTGCCCGCCGCATCCGGGGCGAGGGGACGCAGTTCGAATCGCTCGCCGAGTACCAGCCCGGCATGGATCGGCGCCGGATCGACTGGAAATCGTCGGCCCGTCACGTCCACCTCTATGCCAAGGAATACGAGGTCGAGCGCAACAACCAGATCGTCTTCGCCTTCGACTGCGGGCAGGCGATGTGCGAGCCGATCGCCGGGATGCCCCGCCTCGATCGCGCGGTCTCGGCGGCGCTGGCGACCGCTTTCGTGGCGCTCAAGGGCGGCGACCGGGTCTCGCTGTTCGGCTTCGCTTCGCGGCCCGAGGTGGCGACGCCCTTCGTCACCGCCAGCAGCGAGTTCCACCGCCTACAGCGCGCGGCGGCGGGGCTGGAGTACCGCACGGAGGAGCCCAACTTCACCCTTGCGCTGGCGACGCTCGCGGGAAGGCTGCAGCGCCGCTCGCTGATCGTGATCTTCTCCGACTTTTCCGACCCCACCAGCGCCGAACTGATGATCGAAAGCATCGGACGGTTGGTGTCGCGCCATGTCGTCCTGTTCGTGACGATGGCGGACGAGGAACTGGAGACGCTGTCCACCGCCGAGCCCGACGACATGGAAGTGCTGTCGATGGCGGTCGCCGCCGATGGCCTGCTACGCCAGCGCGCGGTCGTCACCCGGCGGCTGCGGCAGATCGGCGTCGATGTGATCGAGGCGCCCTGGCGGCAGGTCGGCACCCGGCTGATCGATGCCTACCTTGCCATCAAGCGTTCGGGAGCGATCGGATGAACGCGATATCGAATGCCGCCATCGAAAGCGCCGCGCTGCGTTCCGACCGCTTCCGGCTGGAGCGCGAGGCGGACTGGCAGCGGCTCGAGAATATCGTCGTGCGCATGGAGAAGGGGCGCCTGCGCGGCATCTCGGACGAGGACCTGCTGGCGCTGCCCGGCCTCTATCGCACCGTCGCGTCCAGCCTCTCGATCGCGCGCGAAACCTCGCTCGATGCGGCGACGCTGGGCTATCTGGAATCGCTGGTGCAGCGGGCGTGGTTCGTGGTCTACGGCCCGCGCTCGTCGTTGTGGGAGTGGCTGCGCGGGTTCCTCGGCGGCGGCTGGAGCCGGGCGGTGCGCGGCATCGGCTTCGAGATCGGCATCGCCCTGCTCGTCATGGTGGCGGGCGCGGTGGTCGGCTGGCTGCTCGTTTCGCACGATCCCGAATGGTACTTCGCCCTGATGGGCCGCGAGATGGCGGGCGAGCGCGTCCCCGGCGCCAGCGCCGATGCGCTGCGCGGCACGATCTTCGGCAATACCGAGAAGACGGGCATGAGCATTTTCGCTGCCCAACTGTTCAGCAATAATGCGCAAGTCTCGATCCTCGCCTTTGCGCTCGGTTTTGCGCTCGGAATTCCGTCGCTGCTGCTGCTGGTCCATAATCTCGCCGGGCTGGGGGCGATGGGCTGGGTCTACTGGAAGGCGGGGTTGCTGCTCGACTTCGCGGGCTGGATCAGCATCCACGGCACGACCGAGCTGTTCGCGATCCTGCTCTCGGGCGCGGCGGGGCTGCATGTCGGGCGCGCGATCGCCTTTCCCGGGAACCGCCCGGTGCTGACCGCGACCGCCGAGGCCGGGCGCCGCGCGGCGGTGGTGATGGTGGGCGTGGTGCTGATGCTCGTCGTCGCCGCGCTGCTGGAGGGCTTTGCGCGCCAGCTGGTCGACCAGACGCCGGCGCGCCTGGCCGTCGGCGGGTTCATGCTGCTGGCGTGGAGCGCCTACTTCTTCGCCTATCGCGGGAGGGCCGGGCGATGAAGCGCCGGATCAACCGTGCGCGCTCCGGCAAGCAGCGCGTGCTCGTGACACCGGAGGGCATCGCGCTGCCGGTCACCGTGGCGGGGCGCGGGGCGCGGGTGGGGGCGCTGATCCTCGACCTTCTTATCATCGTCATGCTGATAATCGGCACCTCGATCGCGCTGATGCAGGTCGCTGGCGGCGCGGCGCAGATCGCGCAGGCGGTCGACGGCAAGGGGGCCGGGGCGCAGGTCTTGCAGTTCCTCATCGTCGTGTGGATCGTGGCGATGTTCCTGCTGCGCAACGCCTACTTCCTCTACTTCGAGCTGGGGCCGAGGGGCGCGACGCCGGGCAAGCGCATGACCGGCATCCGCATCGCCGCGCGCGACGGCGGCCGCCTCACCGCCGAGATGGTGATCGCCCGCAATCTCCTGCGCGATATCGAGATGTTCCTGCCGATCCCGCTCATCGCCATGGCGGGGCCGGACAACGGCATGGCCTGGCTGGCGGCGGCGGGGTGGCTGGCGATCTTCCTGCTGTTCCCGCTGTTCAACCGCGATGCCCTGCGCGCGGGCGACGTGATTGCGGGAAGCTGGGTGCTCGAACGCCCGAAGCAGAAGCTGGAGGCGGCGATGACGACCTCCGAAGCGCCGGTGGCCGAGCGCTTCCAGTTCCGCTTCGAGGAGCACGAACTGGCGGTCTACGGCGAATTCGAGCTGCAGGCGCTGGAGCGCGTGCTGCGCGAGGACCGGACCGACGCGGTCGAGACGGTCTACCAGACCATCGCCGAGAAGATCGGCCGCAACGACGGCTGGGGCGCCGAGCGGCGCTTCCTCTCGGACTACTACACCCAGTTGCGGGCGCGGCTGGAAGCGGGCATGCGGATGGGCCGCCGCAAGGCCGACAAGCATTCTGGCGGATAGGGTTCTTGTCTCTCTTCCTTCGCCCCCATACGCCGTCATTGCGAGCGTAGCGAAGCAATCCAGGGCGGACTTGAACTGCCCTGGATTGCTTCGCTACGCTTGCAATGACGAATGAGAAGATGGAACCCGTGACAATCGACCTGCGCATCGTCCCCGACGACCTCACCTCAGAAGCGGTGCTGGCGCTGCTCCAGTTCCACCTCGACGAGATGCATCGCTGGTCCCCGCCCGAGAGCGTCCACGCCATGCCCGCAGCGCGCCTGCGCCAGCCGGACGTCACGTTCTTCTCCGCATGGGACGGCGATGTGCTGGCGGGCTGCGGCGCGATCAAGCACCTTTCCGAAAGCCACGGCGAACTCAAGTCGATGCGCGCCGCGCCCGAGTATCGCGGCCGGGGCGTGGGCAAGGCGCTGCTGCTGCGGCTGCTGGAAGAGGCCCGCGTGCGCGGCTACGCCCGTGTCAGCCTCGAGACCGGGCGGCCCGAGCCGTTCCACCCGGCCCACGGCCTCTACCGCGCGCACGGCTTCGTCGAGTGCGCGCCTTTCGGGGACTACGTCTCCGATGATTTTTCGATCTGCATGACCAAGGAACTGTAATGGAGCTTCGTACCGCCACCCCCGCCGATGCCGCCGCGCTGGCGCGTCTGGGCACCGACAGCTTCGTCGCCAAGTTCGGCCACCTCTACGTGCCGGACGACCTGGCGAACTTCCTTGCCGGTTCGCACAGCGAGGCCAAGGTGGCGAAGGAGATCGCCGACCCTGCGATGCGGGTGATGCTGGCGGAGCGGGACGGGCACCTGCTCGGCTATTGCAAGCTGGTGATGGCCTGCGGCTGGCCCGAACATGCGCGGTCAGGGAACGTGATCGAACTCAAGCAACTCTACACCGCGCCCGAGGCGACCGGGCAGGGCATCGGCGCGGCACTGATGGACTGGGCGCTGACGGAAGCGGCGGCCTTCGGGGCGGGCGAGGTCCAGCTCTCGGTCTATTCCGACAACCCCGGGGCGCAGAAATTTTACGCGCGGTATGGGTTCGAGAAGGTCGCCGACATCCACTTCATGGTCGGCGAGCAGCGGGACGAGGAGTTCCTGTTCGCGAAGGTTCTTTAAGGCTCCTCCCTGTCGCGAAGCGATGGGGAGGGGGACCGCCCGCGTAGCGGGTGGTGGAGGGGGCGAACCCCTCCGTCAGCGCTTCGCGCTGCCACCTCCCCATTCCTGCGGAACAGGGAGGATCAAAACCACTTCAACCGCCTGAGCAGCGCGATCTCCACGCCCAGGATCGCCGCGCAAACCCCGACGATGATCCAGAAGCCGTGCGATCCCTGCTCCGCCAGCGGAATGTCGCCGACGTTGATCCCCAGCAAGCCGGTGATGAAGGTCAGCGGCAGGAACACCCCAGCCACCACCGCCAGCACATACTGCGTGCGCTGGCTGTTCGCGGCGGCTCGGGCGCGGATGTCGTCCTGCAGCACGACCGCCGATTCCTTGCTGATGTCGAGGTCGTCGAGATAGCGGCGCAGGCGGGCGATCGATTCGGCGATCTCGCGCCGGTCGTGGTCCTCGAACCAGCCGGGCGCGCCGTTGGCGATGGCGGTCAGCGCCTCGTGCTGCGGCGACATGTGCCGCTTGAGGGCAAGGCTCTGGCGGCGGATCATGGCGATCTTGTCGAGGGTCTGGTCGGTATAAGTATCGGCCGTCTCGTCCTCGAGGTCGTCGATCATGGCGTTCATGTCGACGATGGCGTGGCTCATGCGGTCGATCAGGTGCTCGGTGAGCGCGGTGACGAGCGCGCCCGCGTCATGCGGCCCGCTGCCTGCGTCGAGGTCGTCGGCGACGAGGCGGGGTGTCTGCAGCGGCGCGCGGCGCAGCGTGACGACGCGGCTGCCGTCGCTCCACAACTGCAGCGAGAGCATGTCCTCGGGCGCGGCGCCGGGGTTGAAGTTGATCCCGCGCAGCGTCGCCACCAGCGTCTGTCCTTCGCGAAAGGCGCGGGGGCGGTTGGCGTCACTGGTGAGCAATTCGGCGGTCGGCTCGGGGATGGCGCAGTGCGCCTCCAGCCACTCCTGCATGCCGGGATGGGTGCGCAGGAGATGGATCCACAGCACTTCGCCCTCTACGCCGGGCTTCCAGCGCTGTGCCTCTTTCCATCCGACCACGCGCGCGCCGCCCCGGCCGTCGAGCACGCGCCCGAACAGCAGCGGGAGTTCGGAGGACTCGTCGTCGGTGAGGGGTTTGTCGGAAGCATGCACAGTCATGGACGCGTGAATGCCCGAAATCGCGCGAAGTCGCCAGCACACCGGAATGCGTCTTCAATCCGCAAGGCAGAGCGCCTATAGAGGCTTCATGTCCTCCATCCGACCCTGGCGCGATATCGAGCGCCGCAAGAGCCGCCAGATCATGGTCGGCAGCGTCCCCGTCGGCGGCGATGCGCCGATCACGGTCCAGACAATGACCAACACCCTGACATCCGACGCGAAGGCGACGATCGAGCAGATCCGCCGCTGCGAGGACGCCGGGGCGGACCTTATCCGCGTCTCCTGCCCCGACGTCGAATCGACGGCGGCGTTCCGGGAGATCGTGCGCGGATCGCGCGTGCCGCTGATCGCGGACATCCATTTCCACTACAAGCGCGCTCTGGAAGCCGCCGACGCGGGCGCGGCGTGCCTGCGCATCAACCCCGGCAACATCGGCTCGTCCGACCGCGTCGCCGAAGTGGTGCGCGCCGCCAAGGCCAACGGCTGCGCGATCCGCATCGGCGTGAACGCGGGCAGCCTCGAGAAGCACCTCCTCGAAAAGTACGGCGAGCCTTGCCCCGATGCCCTCGTCGAATCGGCGATGGACCACATCAAGCTGCTGCAGGACCACGACTTCCACGAGTACAAGGTGGCGGTGAAGGCCAGCGACGTGTTCCTCGCCGTCGCCGCCTATCAGGGGCTGGCGGACGCGGTGGACTGCCCGCTGCACCTCGGCATCACCGAGGCGGGCGGGCTGATCGGCGGCACCGTCAAGTCCTCGATCGGCATGGGCATGCTGCTGTGGTCGGGCATCGGCGACACCTTGCGCGTCTCGCTCTCGGCCGAGCCGGAAGAGGAAGTGCGCGTCGGTTTCGAGATGCTGAAGGCGCTCGGCCTGCGCACGCGCGGCGTTCGCGTGGTTTCCTGCCCCAGCTGCGCACGGCAGGGCTTCGATGTGATCCGCACCGTGGAGGCGCTGGAAGAACGCCTGCAGCATATCAAGACGCCGCTCTCGCTCTCGGTGCTGGGCTGCGTCGTCAACGGCCCCGGCGAGGCGCGTGAGACCGACATCGGCCTGACCGGCGGCGGCAACGGCAAGCACATGGTCTACCTTTCGGGCGTGACCGACCACACCGTGCAGAGCGAATCCATGCTCGACCACATCGTCAGCCTGGTGGAAGCCAAGGCGGCGGAGATCGAGGCCGCCAACGCCGCGCAGGAAGCCGTCGCGGCGGAGTGAGGTGTTGAGGTGGGGCTGCGACCCTTCGACAAGCTCAGGGTGAGCGGGTATGGTGTAACAACCTCTCCGCACCCTTGGGTTGAGCAGAGGTAAGATGGACTTTTCAACCCCGCTCAGGCTGAGCTTGTCGAAGCCCCCACCGGCAGGATTTCAGGTCTCGGCCGAAGCCAGTTCCGCCAGCAGCCACGTCTCGAACGCACGGATGATCGGGCGGTCGGCGTGGATCAGCGGATAGACCAGCGAATGCAGCGTCTCGCGAATCGTGCATCCCGGTAGCGGCGCGACCAGCCGCCCTTCCGCCAGTTCGCGCTGGGCGAGGCGGGTCGATTCGAGCGCTACGCCCAGCCCGTTGGCAGCAGTGGCGATCACCATGAAACTGCGGTCGAAGCGCATCGCGTAAGCCTTCGGCGCCGGGACGGCGGCAAGTTCCGCCCAGCGCGCCCAGGTCACGCGGTTGCGGTCGCCGTTGATCAGCGGCAGCGCCATCACGTCCGCCGGGCACCTTATCGAAGCCGCCATCTGCGGTGTGCAGAGCACCGTCACCTCCTCCTCCCCCAGCGGGATCGCCTTGACCGGGCCGGGCAGCGGCGGGCCGTTGACGATGTCGGCATCGACCTCGTCGGCGGCGAAGCGCGAATAGTCGGTGCTGGCGGTGATGCGGATGTCCATGCCGGGGTGGCTTTCGAGGAACGCGGGCAGGCGCGGGGTCAGCCACAAGGCCGCGAAGCTGGGCGCGGCGTGCAGGCGCAGGAACCGGGCGCGGCGGGCCGAGACTTCTTCCAGCCCGCGCCGGATCTCCACGAACCCGGCGGCGACGTGGCGGTACAGGGCCTCGCCGTCCGCGCTCAGTTTTATCTGCCGGAGGCTGCGGTCGAACAGGCGGGTGCCGAGGCTGTTCTCCAGCTTGGTGACCGCGTGGCTCACCGCGCTCGGCGTCAGGCCGAGTTCGTCGGCGGCCTGACGGAAGGAGCCCTGGCGGGCGGCGGCTTCGAAGACGCTGAGAGGCTGTAATGCAATCGGCATAGGTGAATCTCAGTCACCATATAGTGAGAAACGTCCATTTGTCATAGGTGCATGTGGAATTGATAAAGCGGCAACAGATCAGAAAAACTGACGCCGAGAGGATCGCACCAAACGCCCGCAGACCGGGCAGAAGGCAATCTCCTCGCGTCGTGAGGAGAATTGATGACCGTTTCCGCAACCAACATGCCGGTCGCCGAGCTTTCGCGCCGCGCCTACAACATCCGTCGCCATGCGCTGAAGATGGGTCAGGTTCAGGGTCAGGGCTATGTCGGACAGGCTCTCGGCGTCGCCGACGTGCTCGCCGTCTCGTACTTCCGCGCGCTGACCTACCGTCCCGGTGAGCCGGAATGGGAAGGCCGCGACCGGTTCCTGCTTTCCATCGGCCACTACGCCATCGCGCTTTACGCCGCGCTGATCGAGGCGGGCGTGATCCCGCTCGAGGAACTGGAAACGTACGGTTCGGACGACAGCCGCCTGCCGATGTCGGGCATGGCCTCGTACACGCCGGGCATGGAAATCTCGGGCGGCTCGCTGGGGCAGGGTCTCGGCATCGCGGTGGGCATGGGGCTCGGCCTCAAGCGCAAGGGCACCGGGCAGTTCGTCTACAACCTGATGTCGGACGGTGAACTGGGCGAAGGTTCGACCTGGGAAGCCGCCGCATCGGCCGCGCACTGGAAGCTCGACAATCTCATCACGATCGTCGACTTCAACAACCAGCAGGCCGATGGCCCCTCCACGCAGGTACTGGGCATGGGCGACATCGCCGCCAAGTTCGCCGCCTTCGGCTGGCATGCGCAGTTCGTGGACGGCAACGACATGGAGGCCCTCGTCGAAGCCTTCGACAAGGCCCGGGAACTCGACGATCCGCGCCCCCGCGTGATCGTCGCCGACACCCTGATGGGGCGCGGCGTGCCGTTCCTGGAGGAGCGCGAGAAGACGCACTTCATCCGCGTCGACGAGGACGAGTGGGACAAGGCCATCGAAGTGCTCGACGCCGGCTACGCCGCCGCAGCCGCCTGACCTTCCCCAGATTTACGAAAGACTGACCGCAATGTCCGTTGAAGCACCCGCTAAACCGCGCCTGAAGACGTCCGCGATGATCGCCTCGATCGCCGCCGAGGGCCAGCGCACCGTCGCTGCCCCGTTCGGCCATGCGCTCTCGAAGCTGGCCGAGACGAAGCAGAACATCGTCGGCATGTCCGCCGACCTCGCCAAGTACACTGACCTGCACATCTTCCAGCAGAACCACCCCGACCGGTTCTACCAGATGGGCATGGCCGAACAGCTCCTCATGATGTCGGGCGCAGGCATGGCGCGCGAAGGCTTCCAGCCCTGGCTGACGACCTATGCCGTCTTCGCCGCCCGCCGCGCCTACGACTTCCTGTGCCTCGCCATCGCCGAGGAAGGGCTGGACGTGAAGGTGTGCTGCGCGCTGCCCGGCCTCACCACCGGCTACGGTCCCTCGCATCAGGCGACCGAGGATCTGGCGATCTTCCGCGGCATGCCGGACCTCACCATCGTCGATCCGTGCGACGCGATCGACATCGAGCAGGCCGTGCCGCAGATCTCCGACCACAAGGGGGCGGTCTACATGCGCCTGCTGCGCGGCAAGGTGCCCGCCGTCCTCGACGAGTACGACTACAAATTCGAACTCGGCAAGGCGAAGATGCTGCGCGATGGCGCCGACGTGCTGTTCATCTCGTCCGGCCTGATGACCATGCGCACCCTTGAAGCCGCCGACCGCCTGCGCGCCGACAAGGTCGAGGCCGCCGTGCTCCACTGCCCGACGATCAAGCCGCTCGACGAGAAGACCATCATCAAGGCCGTCGCCGCCAAGCCCGGGCGCCTCGTCGTGGTGGCCGAGAACCATTCGGTGATCGGCGGTCTGGGCGAAGCGGTCGCTGCCTGCCTGCTGGGCAGCGGCACGGTGCCTTCGGGCTTCCGCCAGATCGGCCTGCCCGACAAGTTCCTCGACGCGGGCGCACTGCCCACGCTGCACGACCGCTACGGCATCTCGACCGACCAGGTCGTTGCCCGCACGCTTTCCTGGCTGGGTTAACCCTTCCGGGTCGCAACGGGAGCGCTTCCCGGCCGTTCTCAACGGGCCCGTGAAGCGCTCCTTCGAAAACCGTATCAAAGAACATAAAAGGAGAGAGGCGTTGAGTCTCGCAACCGAGATGCCGCGCGATGTCGCCGCGCCCAAGGACGAACACCGCGAACGCCTGTATGCCAAGGTGACCTGGCGGCTGATGCCGTTCCTGTTCTTCTGCTTCTTCGCGGCCTACCTCGACCGCGTGAACGTCGGCTTCGCCAAGCTGCAGATGGCGAGCGAGCTGGGCCTCAGCGAATATGTCTACGGCCTTGGCGCGGGCATCTTCTTCATCGGCTACGCGCTGTTCGAGGTGCCCAGCAACCTCATCATGCACAAGGTCGGCGCGCGGCTGTGGATCGCGCGGATCATGATTACCTGGGGCATCGTCTCAGGGCTTTTCGCCTTCGCGCAGACGCCGATGCACTTCTACATCCTGCGCTTCCTGCTGGGCCTTGCCGAAGCCGGGTTCGCGCCGGGCGTGCTGCTCTACATCACCTACTGGTTCCCCTCGGCCCGCCGGTCGCGCGCGATGTCGATCTTCTTCATCGCCATTCCGATCTCGGGCGTGCTCGGCTCGCCGCTGTCGGGCTGGATCATGGACACCTTCCACGGCTCGTCGGGCTGGGGCGGCTGGCGCTGGCTGTTCCTGCTCGAAGCGATCCCCGCGCTGATCGCCGGCATCGCCACCTTCTGGATGCTGCCCAACCGCCCGGCCGACGTCGACTGGCTGTCGGCTGACGACAAAAAGATGATCGAGGCCGATCTCGCCGAGGACAACCGCGAGAAGACCGCGCACATGTCGCTCCGCCAGTTCCTGGCCGACAAGCGCCTGTGGCTGCTCAGCCTGCTCTATTTCTGCATCGTCATGGGTCAGTACGCGATCTCGTTCTGGCTGCCGACGATGGTGAAAGCGGCGGGCGTCACCGATCCGCTGGAGAACGGCCTGATCAGCGCGATCCCCTTCCTGTTCGCGGTCGTCGTCATCCTCGTCCTTGCCCGCAGCGCCGACCTTCGCCGCGAGCGCCGCTTCCACCTGATGCTGCCGATGGCGATGGGTGCGATCGCCCTTGCGCTCTCGCCGCTGGCGATCGGCAACCTGCCACTCTCGGTGCTGATCCTCTCGTTCGCGACGGCGGGCCTGCTGACCCAGACCGCGCAGTTCTGGTCGATCCCGCCCGCCTTCCTCGGCGGTGTGTGGGCGGCGGCAGGCATCGGCGCGATCAACGCGATCGGCAATGTCGCGGGCTTCGTCTCGCCCTTCGTCATCGGCTGGGTGGTGGACGCCACCAAGTCGCTGTCGGCGGGGCTCTACACCATCACCGCGGTCGAACTGATCGGCGTGGCCCTCGTGCTGCTGATCCCCGCCCGCCAGGTCAATCGCTGATCCATGGGAATACGTGAAATGAGCAAGGTAGCATTCGTCGGTCTGGGTGCCATGGGCATGCCGATGGCCCTCAATCTCCTGAAGGCGGGCCACGCCGTCACCGGTTTCGACCTTCGCACCGAGCCGATGGAGGCTCTGGTCAAGGCAGGCGGCTCCTCCGCCACCAGCGCGGCGGGCGCGGCCGAGGAAGCCGACGTGCTGATGCTGATGGTGGTCAACGCCGCGCAGGCCCGTTCGGTCCTGTTCGACGGCGGCGCGCTGGCGGCGCTGCCCGAACGCGCCGTGGTGCTGCTGACTGCGACCTGCCCGCCGATGGAAGTCGCCGCGATCGCATCCGAGGTCGAGGCCGCAGGCCGCCGTTTCGTCGATGCGCCGGTTTCGGGCGGTACGGCGGGGGCGAAGGCGGGCTCGCTGTCGATGATGGTCGCCTGTTCGGATGCGCTTTTCGCCGAACTCAATCCGGTGCTGTCGGGCGTCGGCGGCAAGCTGTTCCACGTCGGCCAGAACGCCGGGCAGGGCTCTGCGGTGAAGGTCGTCAACCAGCTGCTGTGCGGCGTCCACATCGCCGCCGCCGCCGAAGCCTTGGCGCTGGCGAAGCAGGTGGGCGTCGAACCCGCGATGGCGCTGGAGATCCTCGGTGGATCGGCGGCGGCGAGCTGGATGCTCAACGATCGCGGCCCGCGCATGCTGGAGGCCGAGCCCGAAGTGACAAGCGCGATCGACATCTTCGTCAAGGACCTCGGCCTCGTGCTGGAGGCCGGACGCGGCGCCAGGGCGGCGACCCCGCTGGCGGCGCTGGCCCACCAGTTCTTCCTGAGTACCTCGGGGCGCGGCGACGGCACCGTCGACGACAGCCAGGTGATCCGCGCCTACGACCTGCTCAACGGGGCCTGAGCGCCCAAACTCGCCCTAACCCCAACCCACGCTGAGACGGGCTGCCGGACCCACCGGCACGCCGCCGGGCGCGCGCATGCGCCCCGGCGAGCGGCCCGCTGCGTCCATCCGAGAGGACACCGAAATGCCCGCAGCTACGCTTCCCCCGCCGCCGCCCTCGATCAAGGTCGTGCAGGTCGCCGCACGCGATACCAAGGACCAGACCTGGTCCACCGAAACCACGCCCAAGCAGTCGGAGCCGTTCGAACGATCGGGCCCGAAGACAACCGCCGCTTCCGCCCCGGCCGAACAGCCGCACCTGCTGGGCGACTGGGCGGGCATCCGCACTTCGCTGGAGGACATCGGCATCAAGCCGACCATCAGCTACATCGGCTTCGTCGCGGGCAACCTGAATTCGGGCACCAGCAAGCAGGCGCAGTACGCCGGGCAGCTGGGCGCCGGTCTCGACTTCGACATGGGCAAGATTGCCGGGATCGAGGGCGGCACCTTCCGCGCCGCCGTCACCAACCGGCACGGCAACAACATCAACGACACCAACGACCTCGACCTGCTGCAGTACCCGCAGGGCGTGTTCGGCGCCGGGCAGATATGGCGTCTGGCGGCGCTGTGGTATCAGCAGAAGCTGGGTCCTGCGGAGATCAAGCTGGGCAAGATGTCGATGGGCGAGGACTTCGGCTCCACCACCTGCCACTTCCAGAGCCTGTACTTCTGCGGCGTCGTGCCGGGTCACACCAGCTTCAACTACTGGTACAACTTCCCCGTCACCACCTGGGGCGGCCGGGTGAAGGTGAAGGACAAGCTGGGCTACACGATGGTCGGCGTCTACCAGCGCAACGACAACAATTTCCCGCAGAACAAGGGCTTCTACATGGGCTTCAAGGGCCAGGGCGCCTTCGTCGCCGTGGAGCGCGGATTCGATGTGAAGCTGGGCGGCAACCCGAAACTGGCGGGCACGTACAAGGTCGGCGCGTTCTTCGACACCTCCAAGAGCAACAATCTCGTCTATGACGACAATGGCGGCTTTGCGCAGCTGACCGGCGACCCGCTCGCGCGTGAGCGTGGCCGCGCCAGCATCTACGCCGTCGCGCGCCAGCAATTCACCGCCGCCGATGCCGATGGCGCGGGCGCTCTGGAAGCTTTCTTCAACTTCGTGAGCGCCGACCACCGGACCAACAAGCTGGTCAATGTCATCACAGCGGGCGTCACGTATTCGGGCCTGATCCCCGGACGCCCGAAGGACCAGATCGGCCTCGCCATCGGCCGCTCACGCGTGAACCGTAACTTGCGCGACCTGCAGGACGCGCGCAACGCGGCACTGGGCGAAGACATCGAGCCGCAGAGCAACGAATATGCGATCGAGGCGAACTATTCGATTGCCCTGATGCCCGGCCTGAGCCTGCGCCCGAACCTGCAGTGGTACATCAATCCCGGCGGCCGCCAGGGCGCGAAGAACGTGCTGGTCGCGGGCACCGGCATTTTCGCGAACTTCTGACAGATGGCAAAAGGCCCCGCCGGATCGCTCCGGCGGGGCCTTTTTCACGGTAAGGACGATGTCCTTTCCCGATGGATCAGAAGTGCGCGACGACACCGGCCATCGGGCGGATGCTGTCGAAGTCGTACGTGTCGACTTCGAAGCGCAGACGCAGTCCGCCGTTGCCGGTCACGCCGCCCAGGCCGATGTCCTTGGGGCCGACTTCGACGCCGACGCCGTAGATCCAGTCCTTCTGGTCCGAATAGGCGCGTTTGCCGTTGACCCACTCGTGTCCGGCCGAGGCGTAGATCATGCCGCTATCACCGGCGCGGGCGCCGACGCGGCCCTTCACGCCGTATTCCCAGTCGATGTCGCCGAAGCCCTTGGCGACGTTGCCTTCGGCACCGACGAAGACCGGGCCGAGCGGCACGTTCACACCCGCGACGCCCTGGATCAGCGCGCCGTTCATCTTGCCGCCGCGCGGGGAGCCGAACTCGCTGCGCTTGTCGTAGCTGTCATAGCCGCCCATGATCCCGAAATAGGGCTCGATGCCGAAGGCGGGCGTGCCGTCAGGCGCGGTGGCCTCGGTGGTCGCCGAAGTATCGGCGTCCTGCGCGTAACCGGCGACGGGAAGCGTGGCGATCAGGGCAGCCGCGCAGAGTGCAATCTTCTTCATAACTCAAACTCCATCATGGCAGCCGGGGGGAAAGCGCCGCCAGTTGTACGAGGGATCGAGGGGCGCGGCATCGCTGCCGTGTCCGTACAGGGACGCAGCAAACGGCACCGCCGTGCGGGGGTAACGAGGTCTGTTCGCGTTGGGGTGACGGGATGGACCGGCAGCTATCGCGCTGCGCTGCCGCCGTGGCGGGAAAGGTCCATGTACCTGATCAACAACAGTTCGTGTGTCTTAGCTACCTTCGATCATCTCATGAGGGGAAACCCGAGGGTGCACGGGGGGTTCCGCTCAACTCGTCGATGGCGACGGATGTGTGACATTCATGCAACGAAAATTCCGTCGGAACTCACCTCCGTCATCCCTGCCTCTGCGGGGATGACGGAGATGTTAAGCCCGGGCGTCGAATGCAAAAAGCCCCGCCGGATCGCTCCGGCGGGGCTCTTCAATTTGCCCGGGGCGGTGAGGCTTATTCGGCCCCGTTGTCCTGATCGTCGCCCTTGATCAGGTAATCGCCGGCATCGGCGTCGGTGCCATGGGTTTCGCCCTCGACCGCCGCGAGCGGGCTGTCGCCCAAGTCGTCCGCCGCGTTGCGCAGCAGTTCGGCCTTGTGCTCTTCCTCGGCGGTGTTGGCGAGGATCATGGCTTCCTGCACGCGGCGGGTGGCCGCGCGGAGCGCCGCGTCACGGCTGGAAGCCGCCACGCGAACGCGGTTCATGCCCGCACCCGTACCGGCCGGGATCAGACGGCCGACGATGACGTTCTCCTTGAGACCGATCAGCGAGTCCTTCTTGCCCTCGACCGCCGCCTGCGTGAGCACGCGGGTGGTTTCCTGGAACGACGCCGCCGAGATGAACGAGCGGGTCTGCAGCGAGGCCTTGGTGATGCCCAGCAGCACCGGCTTGCCCACTGCAGGGCGCTTGCCCTCGGGAAGCTTGCTGTTGATCTCGGCCATTTCCTCGTAGTCGACCTGCTCGGCCGCCAGCAGCGTGGTGTCGCCGCCGTCGGTGATCTCGACCTTCTGCAGCATCTGGCGAACGATCACCTCGATGTGCTTGTCGTTGATCTTCACGCCCTGCAGTCGGTAGACTTCCTGGATTTCCGCAACCAGGTATTCCGCCAGCGCTTCCACGCCGAGGACTTCCAGGATGTCGTGCGGATCGGGCGAGCCCGAAACCAGGTTGTCGCCCTTCTTGACCCAGTCACCTTCCTGAACGTCGACGACCTTCGACTTCGGGATCAGGTACTCCACCGGTTCACCCTCTTCCGGGATGATCGCGATCTTGCGCTTGGCCTTGTAGTCGCGGACGAACTCGATGCGGCCGGAGACCTTGGCGATGACCGCGTTGTCCTTCGGCTTGCGGGCCTCGAACAGTTCGGCGACGCGCGGCAGACCACCGGTGATGTCGCGGGTCTTGGCGGCTTCGCGGCTGGCACGGGCGATGATGTCGCCCGCTTCGACCGTCTGGCCGTCCTCGACCGAGAGCGTGGTGCCCGGCGCCATCATGTAGCGGGCCGATTCGCCGCTCGCGTCGTCGAGAAGGGTGATGCGCGGACGCAGATCTTCCTTCTTCTTGGCGCGGGCCGTCGAACGGTCCTCGGTGACGACGCGGCTGGTCATGCCGGTGGCGTCATCGACGTGCTCGGTCAGCGTGCGGGTGTCGATCAGGTCCTGATACTTGATGATACCCGACGTCTCGGTGATGATCGGCAGGGTGAACGGATCCCACTCGGCCAGGCGTTCGCCCTGCTCGACCTTGGCGCCGTTCTTGTGCAGCAGCACCGTACCGTAAGGCACGCGGTGCAGTGCGCGTTCACGGCCTTCGGTGTCGAACAGCACGATCTCGCCGTTACGGGCCAGCGACAGCATGCGGCCGCGCTTGTCCACGATCGTCGGGATGTCGCGATATTCGACATGGCCCGCGCTGATCGCTTCGAGGTGCGAGGTTTCGTTCAGCTGTGCCGCACCGCCGATGTGGAAGGTACGCATGGTCAGCTGCGTGCCCGGTTCACCGATCGACTGCGCCGCGATGACGCCGACGGCTTCACCGATGTTCACCGGCGTACCGCGAGCGAGGTCACGGCCGTAGCAGGTGCCGCAGACGCCCTGGGTCGCTTCGCAGATCAGCGGCGAGCGGATGCGCGCCGACTGCAGGCCGGTCACTTCGATCGCAGCCACGGCGGCTTCGTCGAGGAGCTGGCCCTTGGTCGCGATGACGTTGCCTTCCTTGTCGACGATGTCCTCGGCCAGGGTACGACCCAGGATACGCTCGGCGAGCGAGGCGATCACCGAACCGCCCTGCACGATCGAACGCATTTCCAGCGCGCGCTCGGTGCCGCAGTCGTCGACGACGACGACGCAGTCCTGCGAAACGTCGACCAGACGGCGGGTCAGGTAACCCGAGTTCGCCGTCTTGAGCGCCGTGTCCGCGAGGCCCTTACGAGCACCGTGGGTCGAGTTAAAGTATTCAAGAACGGTCAGACCTTCCTTGAAGTTCGAGATGATCGGCGTTTCGATGATCTCGCCCGACGGCTTGGCCATGAGGCCGCGCATACCGGCAAGCTGCTTCATCTGCGCCGGGCTACCACGCGCACCCGAGTGGCTCATCATGTAGATCGAGTTGATCTGTGCCATGCGGCCGGTTTCGGGGTCGATCGGCTGGGCCTTGATCTCGTCCATCATGGCGTTCGCAACCTGGTCGCCGCAGCGGCTCCAGGCGTCGATCACCTTGTTGTACTTCTCCTGCTGGGTGATCAGACCGTCCTGGTACTGCTGCTCGTAGTCGGCAACCAGTTCCTTGGTCTCGGCCACCAGCGCCACCTTCGAGTCCGGAATGATCATGTCATCCTTGCCGAAGGAGATGCCCGCCTTGAACGCGTTGCGGAAGCCGAGCGACATGATCGCGTCGGCGAACAGCACCGTGTCCTTCTGGCCGGTGTGACGGTAGACCTGATCGATGACGTCCCCGATTTCCTTCTTGGTGAGAAGGCGGTTGACGACGTCGAAGGGCACCGTGTGCGACTTCGGCAGGCATTCACCCAGGAGCATGCGGCCCGGGGTGGTCTGGAAGCGCTTCATGTACTGCTGACCGTTCTCGTCGGTCTGCGGCACGCGGGCCTCGATCTTCGAGTGCAGGGTCACGGCACCGACGTGCAGCGCCTGGTGCACTTCGGCCATGTCCGCGAACTTCATGCCTTCGCCCGGCTCGCCGTCGCGGTCGAGCGACAGGTAGTACAAGCCGAGGATCATGTCCTGCGAAGGCACGATGATCGGCTTGCCGTTGGCGGGCGAGAGGATGTTGTTGGTCGACATCATCAGCACGCGCGCTTCGAGCTGGGCTTCCAGCGAGAGCGGCACGTGGACGGCCATCTGGTCACCGTCGAAGTCGGCGTTGAAGGCCGAGCAGACGAGCGGGTGAAGCTGGATCGCCTTGCCTTCGATCAGGACCGGCTCGAACGCCTGGATGCCCAGGCGGTGGAGCGTCGGGGCGCGGTTCAGCATGACCGGGTGCTCGCGAATGACTTCGTCGAGGATGTCCCAGACTTCCTTGCGCTCCTTCTCGACCCACTTCTTGGCCTGCTTCAGGGTCATCGACAGACCCTTGGCGTCCAGACGGGCGTAGATGAACGGCTTGAACAGCTCGAGCGCCATCTTCTTCGGCAGGCCGCACTGGTGCAGCTTGAGTTCCGGACCGGTCACGATGACCGAACGGCCCGAGTAGTCGACGCGCTTACCCAGAAGGTTCTGACGGAAGCGACCCTGCTTGCCCTTGAGCATGTCGGACAGCGACTTCAGCGGACGCTTGTTGGCGCCGGTGATGACGCGGCCACGGCGGCCGTTGTCGAACAGGGCGTCGACCGCTTCCTGCAGCATGCGCTTTTCGTTGCGCACGATGATGTCCGGCGCGCGCAGTTCGATCAGGCGCTTCAGACGGTTGTTACGGTTGATGACGCGGCGATACAGGTCGTTGAGATCCGAGGTCGCGAAGCGGCCACCGTCCAGCGGCACCAGTGGGCGCAGTTCGGGCGGGATGACCGGCACGACGTCGAGGATCATCCATTCGGGACGGTTGCCCGAATCGATGAACGATTCCACGACCTTGAGGCGCTTGATGATCTTCTTGGGCTTGAGTTCCGACTTCGTCGTCTCAAGCTCTTGCAGCAGATCCGCGCGCTCCTGCTCGAGGTCGAGGTTCATCAGCATGTGCTTGACGGCCTCGGCGCCGATGCCGGCCGAGAAGGCGTCTTCGCCATACTCGTCCTGGGCGTCGAGCATCTCGTCTTCGGTCAGGAGCTGGTACTTCTCGAGCGGGGTCAGGCCCGGCTCGATGACGATGTAGCTCTCGAAGTAGAGGACGCGCTCAAGCAGCTTGAGCTGCATGTCGAGCAGCAGGCCGATGCGCGAAGGCAGCGACTTGAGGAACCAGATGTGCGCGACCGGGGCGGCCAGCTCGATGTGGCCCATGCGCTCGCGGCGCACCTTGGTGACGGTGACTTCGACGCCGCACTTTTCGCAGACGACGCCCTTGTACTTCATGCGCTTGTACTTGCCGCACAGGCACTCATAGTCCTTCACGGGACCGAAGATGCGGGCGCAGAACAGGCCGTCACGCTCGGGCTTGAACGTGCGGTAGTTGATGGTTTCCGGCTTCTTGATCTCGCCGAAAGACCAGGAGCGGATGCGCTCGGGGCTCGCCAGTCCGATCTGGATCTGGTCGAACGTCTCGGGCTTCGCCATCTGGTTCGTGAACTTGGTCAGGTCGTTCATAGTTTTATCCCTCTAGAGGGTGAAATCTTGTCTGGGGGGGAGAGGGTAGGGGCGAGGCCGAAGCCCCGCCCGAAATCCTTACTCCGCCGCCAGGGCGACGCCGTCGTCGTCTTCGGCATCGTCGTGGCTGGTCAGCTCGACGTTGAGACCCAGCGAGCGCATTTCCTTGACGAGAACGTTGAAGCTCTCGGGAATGCCGGCCTCGAAGGTGTCGTCGCCCTTGACGATCGCTTCGTAGACCTTGGTGCGGCCGACCACGTCGTCCGACTTCACCGTCAGCATTTCCTGCAGGGTATATGCGGCGCCGTAGGCCTGGAGAGCCCAGACCTCCATCTCACCGAAGCGCTGGCCGCCGAACTGCGCCTTACCGCCCAGCGGCTGCTGGGTGACGAGCGAGTACGGACCGATCGAACGGGCGTGGATCTTGTCGTCGACAAGGTGGTGCAGCTTGAGCACGTACTTCATGCCCACGGTCACCTTGCGGTCGAACCGGTCGCCGGTGCGGCCGTCGAACAGGTCCACCTGGCCCGACTCGTCCAGCCCGGCGAGGCGGAGCATGTCGGTGACGTCCTTCTCGACCGCGCCGTCGAACACCGGCGAGCCCATCGGCACGCCCTTGCGGACGGAGTCGGCGAACTCGATGATCTGGTCGTCCGTGCGCGTCGCGATGTCTTCGGCGTAGTTGTCGCCGTAGATTTCGGTCAGCAGTTCACGAACGGCCTCGGGCGGCTGCCCTGCGACCGGGTTGGGGTTGGCCACGCGCCATGCGTCCAGAGCATCGCCGATGCGCTTGCCCAGACCGCGTGCGGCCCAGCCAAGGTGCGTCTCGAAGATCTGGCCCACGTTCATGCGCGAAGGCACGCCGAGCGGGTTCATGACGAAGTCGACGGGGGTGCCGTCTTCCAGGAAGGGCATGTCTTCCAGCGGCAGGATGCGGCTGATGATACCCTTGTTGCCGTGACGGCCGGCCATCTTGTCGCCCGGCTGCAGCTTGCGCTTCACCGCGACGAAGACCTTGACCATCTTCAGGACGCCCGGAGCCAGCTCGTCGCCGCGCTCCAGCTTTTCCTTGCGGTCCTCGAACTTCTCCTGGATCGCCTTGACGGTGAGGTCGTACTGGGTCTTGACCGCTTCGAGCTGCGACTGGACGTGGTCGTCGGCAACGCCGAACTTCCACCACTCGTGACGCTCGACTTCGGCCAGCACCTCGTCGGTGATGTCCACGCCCTTCTTGAGGCCCTTGGGCGCCGAGGTGGCGACCTGGCCGAGGAGCATGTCCTTCAGACGGTTGTAGGTGGCGCGGTTGAGGATCGCACGCTCGTCCTCGCGGTCCTTGGCGAGGCGTTCGATTTCCTCGTTCTGGATCGCGCGGGTACGGTCGTCGACCTCGATGCCGTGGCGGTTGAAGACGCGCACGTCGACGATGGTGCCCGAAACGCCCGGCGGCAGACGCAGCGAAGTGTCGCGGACGTCCGAAGCCTTTTCACCGAAGATGGCGCGCAGGAGCTTTTCTTCCGGCGTCATCGGGCTTTCGCCCTTCGGGGTGATCTTGCCGACGAGGATGTCACCGGGGTGAACCTCGGCGCCCACGTAGACGATGCCCGCTTCGTCGAGGTTGCGCAGGGCTTCCTCGCCGACGTTCGGGATGTCGCGGGTGATGTCTTCAGGACCCAGCTTGGTGTCGCGGGCCATCACCTCGAACTCGTCGATGTGGATCGACGTGAACACGTCGTCCTTCACGATGCGCTCGGAGATGAGGATGGAGTCCTCGTAGTTGTAGCCGTTCCAGGGCATGAACGCGACGAGCACGTTGCGGCCCAGCGCCAGCTCGCCGAACTCGGTCGACGGGCCGTCGGCGATGATCGTGCCGGTCTCGACCAGCTCGCCCACCTTCACCAGCGGGCGCTGGTTGATGCAGGTCGACTGGTTGGAACGCTCGAACTTCTGCAGGCGGTAGATGTCGACGCCCGACTTGCCGGCTTCGATGTCGCCCGAGGCGCGGATGACGATACGGGTCGCATCGACCTGGTCGACGATGCCGGCGCGCAAGGCCGAGATCGCGGCGCCCGAGTCACGAGCGACGGTCTCTTCCATGCCGGTGCCGACGTAAGGCGCATCGGCCTTCACGAGCGGCACGGCCTGACGCTGCATGTTCGAGCCCATGAGAGCGCGGTTGGCGTCGTCGTTTTCCAGGAACGGGATGAGCGATGCGGCGACCGAGACGAGCTGCTTGGGCGAAACGTCCATCAGCGTGATCTGGTCGCGCGGGCTCATCACGAATTCGCCGTTCTGGCGAGCCGAGACGAGTTCCTCGACGAACGAGCCGTCACCGGTCAGTTCGGCCGAAGCCTGCGCGACGGTGTGCTTCTGCTCTTCCATCGCCGAGAGGTAGACGACGTCCTTGGTCACCTTGCCGTCGAGCACCTTGCGGTACGGCGTCTCGATGAAGCCGTACTTGTTGACGCGCGCGAAGGTCGACAGCGAGTTGATCAGACCGATGTTCGGGCCTTCCGGCGTTTCGATCGGGCAGATGCGGCCGTAGTGGGTCGGGTGAACGTCGCGGACTTCGAAGCCGGCGCGCTCACGGGTCAGACCGCCCGGGCCCAAGGCCGAAACACGGCGCTTGTGGGTGACTTCCGAAAGCGGGTTGGTCTGGTCCATGAACTGCGAGAGCTGCGAGGAACCGAAGAACTCGCGAACGGCAGCCACGGCGGGCTTGGCGTTGATGAGGTCGTTCGGCATGACCGTCGACACGTCCACCGACGACATGCGCTCCTTCACGGCGCGCTCCATGCGCAGCAGGCCGACGCGGTACTGGTTTTCCAGCAACTCGCCCACCGAACGCACGCGGCGGTTGCCGAGGTTGTCGATGTCGTCGATCTCGCCCTTGCCGTCCTTCAGGCCGACAAGCTCCTTCACCACGGCGAGGATATCCTCGACGCGCAGGGTGGTGACGGTGTCCTCGGCATCGAGGCCGAGGCGCATGTTCATCTTGACGCGGCCAACGGCCGAGAGGTCGTAGCGGTCGGCGTCGAAGAACAGGCCGTCGAACAGGGCTTCGGCGGTTTCCTTCGTCGGCGGCTCGCCCGGACGCATGACCTTGTAGATCGCTTCCAGACCCATATCGCGATTCTCGGCCTTGTCGGCCTTCATCGTGTTGCGGATCCAGGGACCGGTGTTGACTTCGTCGATGTCGAGCAGGTCGATCTGGTCGAAGCCCGCCGCGTCGAGCGCGTCGAGGTTTTCCGGCGTCACTTCATCACCGGCTTCGATGTAGATGCGGCCGGTCGACTCGTCGATCAGGTCCTTGGCGGAATAGCGGCCGAAGATTTCCTCGGTCGGCAGCAGCAGCTCTTCCAGACCGTCCTTCTGCGCCTTGTTCGCGGCGCGCGGGGAGATCTTGGTGCCGGCGGCAAACACGACTTCGCCCGACTTCGCATCGACGATGTCGAAGGTCGGCTTCGCGCCGCGCCATGCCTCGGGAGTGTAGGGCAGCTGCCAGCCGCCCGAGCCGCGCTTCCACGACATGGTGGCGTAGAAGTGGTTCAGCACCTGCTCGCCGTCGAGACCCAGCGCGTAGAGCAGCGAGGTGACGGGCAGCTTGCGCTTGCGGTCGATGCGGACGTTGACGATGTCCTTGGCGTCGAACTCGAAGTCGAGCCACGAACCGCGGTACGGAATCACGCGGGCGGCGAAGAGGAACTTGCCCGAAGCGTGGGTCTTGCCGCGGTCATGGTCGAACAGGACGCCCGGCGAACGGTGCATCTGCGAGACGATGACGCGCTCGGTGCCGTTGATGAAGAAGGTGCCGTTCTCCGTCATCAGGGGCATGTCGCCCATGTAGACGTCCTGCTCCTTGATATCGAGGACCGAGCGGGTCTCGGTCTCGGCGTCGACCTCGAACACGATGAGGCGAAGCGTGACCTTCATCGGTGCGGCGTAGGTGATGCCGCGCTGGCGGCACTCGGTCACGTCGTACTTGGGGTCTTCCAGCTCGTAGTGGACGAAGTCCAGCTCGCTGGTGCCCGCGAAGTCGCGGATCGGGAACACCGAACGCAGGGTCTTTTCGAGGCCCGAGACGTAGCCGACCGACGGGTCCGAGCGCAGGAACTGCTCGTAGCTCTCGCGCTGGACTTCGATCAGGTTGGGCATCTGGACGACTTCGTGGATGTCGCCGAAGATCTTGCGGATGCGCTTCTTTGCAGTGCGCACCAGCGGGGTGGTGTCGATGGGCTTGGTGGCCATGAGCTGGTCTTTGCCTCTTCGTGTGAGGGCCGAGTCGCAAGGGACACGGCCTTCGTAAAAATTCGTCGTCGCGAGTGACGTCGCCTGCCCGAAAGCAGACCATCCGGAACGCAAGAAAGGCCGCCTGGCACGCGGATTCCCGGGTTTCGGGTCTCCATGCGGCCTGCAGCCTTCCACGTCGGATGAAATCCCGATCGCCTCCTTCCCGGGCGTGTCCCCGCGCATGGACATGCCTTGCTCGAAGCGATCGAGCGAGGCCGCCATATAGGAGCCGGGGTGCGGGGTGTCAAACGGCGTGAACGGGCGAATGCCGTTAATCTGGCGTAAATCCGCCGAAAACCGTGTTCTTGCCGAAAGCATCAACTCGTCGCAGGAGGTCGGTCGGACCGTCCCGTATTCCGCACTTGCGAAAGGACTTTTGCACAGGGCGCGCATTGTTTCCGGTATGATACACTTTTCCGTCCCCCGCTCGCCCAGCGCACTGACCGCGATTGCCGCTGTCCTCGCGCTTTCCGCAATCCCGGCCGCTGCGCAGGAAGTGCAGGCTCCCGCGACGACGCCTTCGCTGTCACTGCCGCAGGATATAAGCGCTACGCCGCCTTCCGCCGCTCCGGCGACCACGCCGAACGTCACGCTGCCGCCTGAATCGACCGCGCCGCCCAACGTGCCCACCGACACTGCCACCACGGCGGGCACGGCACCGACTTCGGTGACGCCGACGCAGCAGCAGACTGTCGTTCTGCCTGACGTGCCGCCGCCCGCCACTCCCGATGAGGCTGCAGCCGAACCGTCGAGCACGGCGGCGCGGACGCGTACAACGACCCGCGTTTCTGCCGCGCCGCGCGCCGAACGCGCCGCGCCGGTGCAGCCAACTGTCCCGACCGCTCAGGATAACGGCACTGCAGGCGATGGCACGCTGGCTCAAGGTTCCGTTCCGCCCGCAGCTCCGGCTCCCGCGCGCGCCGAAGTCTCGCCGCCTGCCGCCCAGCCAGCGCCGCCGACCACCGACGGCGATGGCTTCCCGGTGGCCGAAGTCGCCGGCATTCTTGCCGCGCTTGGCGTGGCGGGCCTGGGCATCGCCGCGATGCGTCGCCGTCGCTCCGATCCGGTCTACGAGGAGGCCGAGTATGTGCCCGAGCCGCTTGAGCCGGTGGGCACGGTCGCACCGGTTCCGGCCCCCGCGCCAGTCGTCGAAGCGGTGCAGCCTGCAGTCGCCGAGCCCATCGTTGCCGAACCCGCTCCGGTGCAGCGTGATCGCGTGATCGCGGGCAATTCGGCCACGGCGATCCTTGCGGCCTCGCCGCTGCCGCAGACGGCAGAGGAGCGCTACGAACTGCTCGACGCCATGGCCGCCGCCGAGCCTGACGAGGGCAACCCGTTCACCTCGCGCAAGGGCCGCCTGCGTCGCGCCCGCCTGCAATTGCAGCACCGCGAGCACCTCGAAGCCAAGGGCAAGGCTGGAAACCGCTTCGACTTCCGCACCTACAGGCCGTCGATCAAGACTCCCGGGGCCTCCACCCCTGCAACCAATCGGGAACTTACCGACGCCTGACCGGCCCGGCCCGCCGGTTGTCACGCCCGGCGAAATGGTCGAGCCCCAACGGGGGCGGCTCCAGACCGGAGCCGCCCCTTTTTTGCGCGCCCATCGGCAACATATCGTTTTTCGATATTATTGATTGACGATATGAAGAATCGGATTTATTGAATTTCGATATCAAGCATATCGGAGAACGAACAATGATCCGCCCTGACACGCACCGGATGGCACCGCCTCTGCTCTCGCTGCTCCTTGCGACGCTCTTTCTGGCCGGCTTCTGGCTCCCCACCGTCACGGCCCCCGCCGAGGCATCGGCCCACGGGCAAGTGATCGTCATCGGAGCGCGGGTTGTCCCCGCGCTCATGTGATCCGGACGGGAAGGAAACCAGACGATGAACACGATCACCCGTGACCCGCTCCTCGCCATCGCCAAGGGCGTTCTATGGTTCCTCATGGCGGTCCTGGCGCTCGGCATGGGCGCGAGCCTGCTGGCAGCGCCGCTGCTGGCGATCTTCCACGGACCCGCAAGCACCGCGCTGGCAGAGCATCTGGAGAGCGTGCCGACTGGACCGTTCCTCTGGGCGATCGCGGGCATCCTGCTGCTGGCGGCACTGCTCTGCGCCTTGCTGCTGCGCCTGTTCCAGCTCCTCAAGCGCATCGTCGATACGGTTGGCGAAGGCGATCCCTTCGTGCCCGACAACGCCTCGCGCCTCACGCAGATGGCCTGGCTGACGCTCGCGGTGCAACTGGTCGGCCTGCCGATGTCCGGTATCGGCGCGTGGATCAACGCGCTCACCAAGGGCCAGGGCCATACCGACCTGGAAGTGATCGGCGGCGTCGACGGCAACGGCCTGCTGCTCATGCTGATCCTGTTCATCCTCGCCCGCGTCTTCCGCAAGGGCGCCCAGATGCGTGCCGACCTCGAAGGGATGGTGTGATGGGCGACGAAACGGAAGGCACGAACATCGTGGTCAAGCTCGACGACCTGCTCCACGCCCGCCGCATGACGTTGACCGAACTGGCCGAGCGGATCGGCATCACGCTCGCCAACCTCTCGATCCTCAAGACCGGCAAGGCCAAGGCGATCCGTTTCTCCACGCTGGAGGCGATCTGCCGCGAACTGGGCTGCCAGCCGGGCGATCTGCTGGGCTACGAGGCGCACTGAACCCGGGGCCACGGCGAGACTTGCCGCCCCGGTGGTCTCGCCTCTAAGGTCATCGACCAAACAGCAGGGGCCCTGCCGCACAGATGACCAAGACCCGCAGCTGGCGACCGTTCGGCGCCCGCGATCCGCATGAACCGCACCGCGTCTCCACGCCGCTCGAACTGTTGTTCGACCTCGTTATCGTCATCGCCGTGGCCAGCGCCGCCGAAGGGCTGCACCATGCGGTGGCTGCAGGCCACGCGGCGATGGGCGTGACGACGTTCGCGATGACCTTCTTCGCGACGTGGTGGGCGTGGATGAACTTCACCTGGTTCGCCTCGGCCTACGACAGCGACGGGCCGGTCTATCGTCTCATCACTTGCGTCATCATGGCCGGAGCGCTGGCCGTGGCAGCCGGGGTTCCGCGCGTCTTCGCGGGCGGCAGCCTGACGCTGGTGATTGTCGGCTACATCGTCATGCGTGTGGCGATGGTGGCATTCTGGCTGATCGCCGCGCGCTCAGACCCGCGCCACCGGGCGACGGCAGTGAGCTATGCGGTCGGGATCGCGGTGACGCAGCTTTACTGGACGCTCGCGCTGCTGGTGCTGCGCCCGGCCGGGTTCGGCGCGGTGGCAGGACTGTTCGTGCTGGGAGCGCTGATGGAGATGGCCGTTCCCGTCATCGCCGAAGCGCGCGGCAAGACGCCCTGGCACCACCACCACGTTGCCGAGCGGCACGGGCTGTTCGTCATCATCGTGCTGGGCGAGGTGCTGCTCTCCAGCGCGGCGGCCTTCACATATGCCGATGCGCCGGGCGGGCACCCCGCCGAACTCATCGTGCTGGCCCTTTCCGCACTGGCGATCACCTTTGCGATGTGGTGGCTCTATTTCTCGCAGGAAGGCCCGCTCGATCAGGCGCGGTTTTCCAGCTCGTTCAACTGGAGCTACGCCCATGCGCTGATCTACGCGGGCGGCGCGGCGACCGGGGCGGGCTTTGCGGTCGCCATCGACAATGCTGCAGGGCAGGGTCATCATGCGCCCATGCTGGCGAGCAATATTGCCGTCGCGGCGCCGCTGGCGGTCTACATGGTGGCGCTGTGGTTCGTGCGCGATCGGTTGGTGCTGACGGGACCGTGGCGTCACGGCCTGCTCGCCTTCGCGGCGGCGGTGATCGTGGCGGGGCACATCGGGCACTGGGCGCTGCCCGCGATGGCGCTCATCACCATCCTCGCCGTCGTTGCCCGCAGCCAGGTGCAATGCCGCCAATCCTGACCGTCCGGCCTTGACTCAGCACCGGCAATCCGCCATTGGCCCGCTCCGACTGATGGGGTGATTCCCGTCTGTCATCCGTCCGAGACCGCTGCTGAGGGCTCCCCTCTTAATTCGCAGCCTAGACGGGGACAAGGAAATCACCCGGCCCCACTCCTTCGAGCGTGGTGCCAACATCGTGTTTCGACCAAAGGTCATGCACGAGAACTCCTTCCCCTTCGACGGACTCGCCCGAGGTGCTGCAAGCGCCCCGGACAATACGTAGCCGGCTACGAAGGGCTCGCCTTTCGTAGCCATTGTGAAGGAGTATGGCATGGATCGTTCGCAGAAAGCCGAATCGGTCGCCTCGCTCAACGCGGTTTTCGCAGAGGCCGGCGCGGTGGTAGTCACCCGCAACCTCGGCATGTCGGTGGCCCAGTCCACCGCCCTGCGCGGAAAGATGCGTGATGCGGGCGCGACCTACAAGGTTGCGAAGAACCGTCTTGCCAAGCTTGCCATCGCGGACACCGACTACGTCGGTATCGGCGACTTCCTGACCGGCCCCACGGGTATCTCCTCTTCGGTGGACCCCGTTGCAGCCGCCAAGGCCGTCGTTGAATTCGCCAAGACGACCGACAAGATCGAGATCGTCGGCGGCGCGATGGGTTCGCAGGTTCTGACCCCCGAAGGTGTCAAGGCTCTCGCCTCGATGCCCTCGCTCGACGAACTGCGCGCCAAGCTCATCGGCCTCGTTCAGGCTCCGGCGACGAAGATCGCCCAGCTGCAGACCGCTCCGGCGGCCAAGCTGGCTCGCGTTTTCGCTGCCTACGCCGACAAGGCTGCCTGAGCGCTCGCTTAAGCAGAACGTTTCTTACGATTTATTCCGCCGCCGGGCATGAGGCCCACGGTGGACCACAGATCAGGAGTTATAATCATGGCCGATATCGCCAAGCTTGTTGAAGAACTGTCGCAGCTCACCGTTCTGGAAGCCGCTGACCTCGCCAAGGCTCTCGAAGAAGCATGGGGCGTCAGCGCCGCTGCTGCTGTCGCAGTTGCCCCGGCCGCTGGTGGCGCCGCTGCCGAAGCCGTTGAAGAGAAGACCGAATTCGACGTGATCCTCACCGGCGACGGTGGCAAGAAGATCAACGTCATCAAGGAAGTCCGCGCCATCACCGGTCTGGGCCTCGCTGAAGCCAAGGCTCTCGTCGAAGGCGCTCCCAAGGCCGTCAAGGAAGGCGCGACCAAGGCTGAAGCCGAAGAAATCAAGAAGAAGATCGAAGAAGCCGGCGGCACCGTCGAGCTCAAGTAATCTTCTTTCCGGTTCTTCCGGGCAGATAACGGAAAGGGCGGTGCCGCAAGGCGCCGCCCTTTTTGCATTCCGGTCCCGTAATCCTGCGTTCAGCTTCGGGGAGGCACCTTCGTGTCTGCAAAGGCCATCCGCAAAGGCTCGCGTCACGAAGGAGAACATCCCCAATGCGAATGCCCCCCAGGAAGTACCTCGTCGGCGCTGCCGTGCTCGCCCTGCTTGGCGCCGGAGCGGCCGAAGCCGCCAGTACCCGGTTGCACACGATGAAGGTCGATGCGCCCGACGGCACCGTCGTCCACGTCCAATACACCGGTGACGTCGCGCCCAAGGTGCAGTTCGTGCCCGCCGACGCCCAAGGTCAGGTAGCGCAGCAGGCGGACATGCCGGTCATGGCCGATCCTTTCGCGCACATGGACCAGATCTCCGCGATGATGGACGCGCAGATGAACGCCATGATGCAGCGCGCGGCACTCATGCAGCAGCAGGCGGCCCGTATGCAGCAGCAAGTGACGGCGGCGAGCGCGGACGGTGCTGCGACGCCGGGTCTCACGATGGTCGGCGACATGCCCAAGGGCGCGCAGTTGACGTATTATTCATCGAGCACCGATGCCAGCGGCTGCACGCGTTCGGCTTCGTATAGTTCCGACGGCTCGGGCGCACAGCCGAAAATGACGCAGGCTGCGTCCGATGGCTGCGATGCAGCGAAGGCGCCTTCGCAGGCCATTCCGGCCAAGGCGGAAGCTCCGGTCGAGCAGACCCCGCCGCCCGGCCGCAAGGTCTGACCTGAACGCGTAATTCCGCGACGTCCCTGGTCCCCTGGACGTCAATCGACCGGGCCTTGCGTCGGGACAGGCGCAAGGCCCTTTTCTTTGGCGGTCAGCCCCGGTGGAGCACGCTCGCCGGGCTGATCCACAACGTACGCGGGCGGCGGTGGGCAATGCGCCAAGCCCCGTCCTCGCGGCGCAGGTGATCGCGGTAGAAGCCGTTGTGGTCGAGGCCCACGACGCTCGTCACCAGCCAATAGGTTCGTGCGGCCGCTTCATCAGGAGCGGTGAATTCGACGTGGCAGGTCGTCAGATGGTGGCTGACGAAACCCGGCGTGCCGTCTGCCGGAGCGGGGATTACTGACGGCGCGGTCATCCAGGCGCGGATCGCTTCGCGCCCTCTGATCGTCTCATGCGCCAGTTCCAGAACGCCATCCACCGCGAAGCAGTCCGCGTAGGCATCTGCTCGCCGCGCATCCCCGGCCTGCGCGCAGCATGCCAGATGCTGCTGGATTTCCGCGAGCGCGATGGACTCTTCGGGCGTCACTTCAGCGTTTCGAGATAGTCGATGATCGCCTTGCGCTTCTGCGCGTCAGCCACGGGGAGGACCATCTTCGTGCCCGGGACCATTTTCATCGGCCCCTGCAGCCAGGTGTCGAGGGTCTTGCGGTCCCACGTGATGCCGGAGCCCTTCAGCGCCGGGCTGAACGCATAGCCCTCCACCTCGCCAGCCTTGGAGCCGACGATGCCGTGCAGCGTCGGGCCGATACCGTTGCGACCCGGCTCGGTCGAGTGGCATGAGCGGCATGTCGCGAAAGCCATCGGCGCCGGGTCTGTGATGGCAGCCGACGACGGCGCGGCGGCGGTCGGGGAAGGCGTGGGAGACGCCTGCTCGGGAGCCTTCTTTCCGCAGCCGGCAAGTGTGGCGGCAAGGGCGAGGGGGGCAAGGATCGCGATCTGTTTCATGGTATCCCGGTAATACATCGGCCGTGCCATTCAAAGCGCCGGGACGAAATCGCTTCCCCTCGTCCCGGCCAGCATCTATCGCGCGGGCCGATGCGGGAGAGAACCAGAAACCACCCCTTGCGCGAGGAACTGCGCGCCACCCTGCGCCTTGCCGGGCCGCTGGCGCTTGCCAACATGCTGCAGATGGCGGTCTTCGCGATCGACGTGATCTTCGTGGCGCGGCTGGGGCAGGAGGCGCTCGCGGCGTCCAGTCTCGCCGTCGCCATCGTCGCGGTGGTGATGATGGGCCTGAACGGCGTGACCGGCGCGGTCGCCCCGTTGATAGCCGCCGAGATCGGGCGCCGCCGGAATTCCGTGCGCGAGGTGCGGCGTTCCGCCCGCATGGCGCTGTGGCTGGCACTCGGACTGGGGCTGGTGGCGGTGGGAATCTGCTTCTTCGGTGAACGGATCATGCTGCTGACCGGCCAGAGCCCTCGCATTTCGGCCATATCCGGGCACTTCATCCGCGTGATTTCGCTGGCGCTGGTGCCGATGGCGGTCGCCAATGTGTTGCGCACGTTCGTCTCGGCGCTGGGCAGGCCCGTCTTCGCCACGGTGATCACGGCGCTGTCGATCGGCGTGAATGCGCTGGGCAACTACGCGCTGGTCTTCGGTAACCTCGGCATGCCTGCGCTCGGCCTGACCGGCTCGGCGCTGGCGAGCACTATCACCGCCTGCGTTACGGTGCTGGCTTACGTCGTCGCCATCCGCAACGATCGCAACTTGCGCCGCTTCCACGTCTTCGGGCGCTTCTGGCGGCCCGAATGGCAGCGCCTGCGCCAGATGCTGCGGCTGGGCCTGCCGATCTCCGCGACCCTGATCGCGGAGGGCGGGCTGTTTTCCGGCGCCGCCTTCCTGATGGGACTGGTCGGCGAGGTCGAACTGGCCGCGCACACCGTCGCGCTGCAGATCGCCGCCTTCGCCTTCCAGGTGCCTTTCGGCATAGGCCAGGCCGCGACGATCCGCGTCGGCTATCACTACGGCGCCGGGGACCGCGATGCGATCGCGCGTGCCGGGTGGGTGGCGATCGCGATCGGCCTCGGTTTCGTGGGACTGTCGGCGCTGGCGATGCTGCTGATCCCGCGTACGATCATCTCCGCCTACGTCGATGTTTCCGCGCCCGCCAATGCGGCGCTGGTCGCGCTGGCGGTGCAGTATCTCTTCGTCGCTGCGATATTCCAACTGACCGACGGCGTGCAGGCAATTGCCGCAGGCGTGCTCCGCGGTGTGCAGGACACACGGATTCCTGCCGTGATCGCCATCGTCGGCTATTGGCTGGCGGGCTTCGCGACCTCGGTGGCGCTGGGCCTGTTCACACCGCTCAGAGGCGTAGGCGTGTGGATCGGCCTCGCGGTCGGCCTGACGGTCGCGGCGATCCTGCTCCTTGGCCGCTGGCACTGGCGCGGTCGATTCGGCCTTGTGCCAGAGCGGTCGATGCCTATCTCGGCGCCGATCGTCGCGCTGTCATAGAGCGATCATCTATTGGGCGCACCAGTTCGCCGCGAAGTTGAACGGCAGATAAATTTTTCTGCGAAGGCCCCATTGACGGCCTCCGGGCACCGGACCATATCTCCGCTCATTGGCACTCTCCTTCACCGAGTGCCAAGCCCAGTTTTATATTTCGTTGGATCTAGGGAGACACCCCAATGACTTTCCGCCCGCTGCACGACCGTGTTCTCGTGCGCCGCGTTGAAGCCGAGGAAAAGACCGCCGGCGGCATCATCATCCCCGATAGCGCCAAGGAAAAGCCCGCTGAAGGCGAGATCGTCTCCGTCGGCACCGGCGCCCGCGCCGAGAACGGCACGATCACCCCGCTCGACGTCAAGGTCGGCGACCGCGTCCTGTTCGGCAAGTGGTCGGGCACCGAGGTCAAGGTCGCTGGTGAAGACCTGCTCATCATGAAGGAATCGGACATCCTCGGCGTCATCGCCTGAGCATCCGATCCTACCATCTGATTTACTGAAGGAATTCAAAAATGGCAGCCAAGGACGTAAAGTTCTCGCGCGACGCTCGTGAGCGCATTCTCGCCGGTGTCGACACCCTCGCCAATGCCGTGAAGGTGACCCTGGGCCCCAAGGGCCGCAACGTCGTCATCGAGAAGAGCTTCGGTGCACCCCGCATCACCAAGGACGGTGTTTCGGTCGCCAAGGAAATCGAACTCAAGGACAAGTTCGAGAACATGGGCGCGCAGATGCTGCGCGAAGTGGCCTCGAAGGCCAACGACAAGGCCGGTGACGGCACCACCACCGCGACCGTCCTCGCCCAGGCGATCGTTCGCGAAGGCATGAAGTCCGTTGCAGCCGGCACCAACCCGATGGACCTGAAGCGCGGCATCGACCTCGCCGTCCTCAAGGTCGTCGAGAACCTCAAGGCGCGTTCGACCCCGGTTGCCGGTTCGTCGGAAATCGCCCAGGTCGGCATCATCTCCGCCAACGGCGACGTCGAAGTCGGCGAGAAGATCGCTGAAGCCATGGAGCGCGTCGGCAAGGAAGGCGTGATCACCGTCGAGGAGGCCAAGGGTCTCGAATTCGAACTCGACGTCGTCGAAGGCATGCAGTTCGACCGCGGCTACCTGTCGCCCTACTTCGTCACCAACCCCGAGAAGATGACGGTCGAACTCGAAAACCCGTACATCCTCATCCACGAGAAGAAGCTGTCGTCGCTGCAGGCGCTGCTCCCGATCCTGGAAGCGGTCGTGCAGTCGGGCCGTCCGCTCCTCATCATCGCCGAGGACATCGAGGGTGAGGCTCTGGCCACGCTCGTCGTCAACAAGCTGCGCGGCGGCCTGAAGATCGCTGCCGTCAAGGCTCCGGGCTTCGGCGATCGCCGCAAGGCCATGCTGGGCGACATCGCCACGCTGACCGCCGGCGAGATGATCTCGGAAGACCTCGGCATCAAGCTCGAGACCGTGACCCTGGGCATGCTGGGCCAGGCCAAGAAGGTCACCATCGACAAGGACAACACCACGATCGTCGACGGCGCCGGTTCGGCCGACGAGATCAAGGGCCGCGTCGAGCAGATCCGCGCGCAGATCGAGGTCACCACCTCGGACTACGACCGCGAGAAGCTGCAGGAGCGCCTTGCTAAGCTGGCCGGCGGCGTCGCCGTCATCAAGGTCGGCGGTGCCACCGAAGTCGAGGTGAAGGAGCGCAAGGACCGCGTCGACGACGCTCTCCACGCGACCCGCGCCGCTGTCGAAGAAGGCATCGTCCCCGGTGGCGGCACCGCGCTGCTCTACGCAACGCGCGCCCTTGAGGGCCTGGCCGGCGCCAACGAAGACCAGACCCGCGGCATCGACATCGTCCGCAAGGCGATTGCCGCTCCGGTCCGTCAGATCGCCGAGAACGCCGGCAGCGACGGCGCCGTCGTCGCGGGCAAGCTGCTCGACCAGTCGGACGAAGGCATCGGCTTCAACGCTGCCACCGACGTCTACGAGAACCTGAAGGCCGCCGGCGTCATCGACCCCACCAAGGTCGTGCGCACCGCGCTGCAGGACGCCTCGTCGGTTGCCGGTCTGCTGATCACGACCGAAGCCGCGATCGTCGAGCGTGCCGACGACAAGCCTGCAATGCCGGCGATGCCCGGCGGCATGGGCGGCATGGGCGACATGGGCTTCTGATGAAGCCCTGACCCAGCGTCAGCATATCGAAGGGGCCGGGAGAGCAATCTCCCGGCCCTTTTGCTTGTTCTTGCGACGTTCGCTGCGCCCGACCCTTCGACAAGCTCAGGGTGAGCGGAGATAGTGCAGACCTCCACCCTGCTCAGGCTGAGCTTGCAGAGGTCGATCGATGCACACCGCGTAAACTTCGTTCATCTGCGTGAAAGGAAAGTGCGCATTTGGGAAATCGCCGCAAGTCCAATGCAACTCATCGCTGGACTCTGGCGTTTCGTCGCTGGAACGTTAACCGTTTGGGAATATGGACGAAGGTAGGGTGTGGGCTGCATGACCGGGGCAGACCGACTTTTCGCGCGGTGCCGCAAGGGCGCCGGACGCTTTTTCGCTGCTGCGACGATGCTCGCGGCCGTCACATCGCCGCATGTCGCGCAGGCGGAGCAGATCGATCCGCTCACCCGCCCGACCGAGCAGGTGGTGCAGGTCCAGAACAGCTTCGACGATATTTTCGGCACCGACCAGCGCGGACCGCGTACCTATAATTCTCCGTTCGGTCAGCAACTTGCCGCCGTCGCCAATGCCTCGCAGGGGCGCATCGGCGTCGCTGCGATGGACCTCTCCAGCGGCCGCATGGTCGATGTGCTGGGCGATCAGCGCTTCCCGATGGCCAGCACCAGCAAGATCGCCATCGCCGCGACTTTCCTGGAAGGCGTGGACAAGGGCAAGTGGAGCCTGTCGAGCGAGTTTCCGCTGATGGTTCCGGTCGGATCGGCGCCGTTCTCCAGCGCCATCGCGCCGGTGCGGCCGGGTGAGTACATGTCTGCCACGCGCCTGATCGAGCTAATGATCACGCGCTCCAATAACTACGCGACCGACGCACTGCTGAAGGTCATCGGCGGTCCCAAGGCGGTCAATGCCTGGATTCAGCGCGCCGGGATCGACGACTGGCACATCGACCGCGACATCGCGACGCTGGTGCGCGACGATGGCGCCATCGATCCCGCCCGCGTCGTCGACAAGCGCGACAGCGCCACGCCCAAGGCCATGGTGAACCTGCTCTCGGGCATTTACCAAGGCAAGTGGCTGAGCCCGTCGAGCCGCAACGTCCTGCTCGGCGCGATGAGCCGCTGCCTGACCGGCAAGCGCCGTATTCCGGCCGGACTGCCTGCGGGGGTGGAGGTGTCCCACAAGACCGGCTCGCTCAACAACACCTCCAGTGACGTCGGCATCATCCAGACGCCCGATGGGCGGGTCTTCGCGGTTGCCATCTACGTGACCGGACAAGGCGGGCGCCCCGGGCGCGAGACGCGCATCGCCAACATCGCGCGCACGATCTACAACGGCTATCAGGCCGAAGGTCCGAACTACCCGCGCAGCGCCTCGGCGCGCTGAGCATCCGGACTACGGCGAAGGACACAAAAAAGGGGCCGCGAAGGCCCCTTTCCCGTTTCTTCGATCCGACAGATCAATTGGTGTGCGGATTGCCGTCTGTGTGATCGTCGAGTTCCTTGGCGACGTCGTTCGCGGCCTTCTCGGCGTCGGCGGCGATGTCGTCGGTGGTCTTTTCGGCGCTCTTGGCTGCGTCCTTCGCGGCGTCGGCGGTGTCGTTGGCGGCCTGCGATGCGGTGGCGCCGGCATTGCCCAGCGCATCACCTACGTCCGAGGCGGTGTCGGAGAGGTCGTCACCGGCAGACGAAGCGGCTTCGCTGGCGGCGTCCTGGGTCTTTTCCGAGCAGGCGGCCAGCGACATGGCGGCCACGGCTGCGGCGGCAACGAAAACGATCTTGCGCATATTCTATCCCTCTTTCTGCGAGTTACCCCGTCGGCGAAAACGCCGCGTGAGCCTCTTCGACGGGCTCAGACCCGTGGGTACGAGGCACACTGCGGCGTTTCAAGCGCCCGGCGAAAACACCTGCGGACATGAACGGTTCCTGTGCAGCGAAGAAATCACCGCTGCTGACGCCGCCACGACACGCTGCTAGGGGTTGCGGCATGGATTCCAAGCAGCACCTCTATCTCGTCGATGGCTCGGCCTACATCTTCCGCGCCTATCACCGCCTGCCGCCGCTCACCAACCCGGAAGGGACGCCAGTGGGCGCGGTCTACGGCTACACGACGATGCTGTGGAAGCTGGCCGAGGATCTCAACAAGGCCGACGGTCCGACCCATCTGGCGGTAATTCTCGACGCTTCCAGCCACTCGTTCCGCAACGACATCTACGCCGACTACAAGGCCAACCGCCCGCCGCCGCCCGAAGACCTTGTCCCGCAGTTTCCGCTGATCCGCGACGCGACGCGTGCGTTCTCGCTGCCTTGCATCGAGGAGCAGGGTCTTGAGGCGGACGACCTCATTGCCTCCTACGCCCGCGCCGCCACGGCGCAGGGCTGGGACGTGACGATCGTGTCCTCGGACAAGGATCTCATGCAGTTGGTCGGCAAATGCGGCATCGGCGGCGGCTGCGTCGACATGCTGGACACGATGAAGAACCAGCGCATCGACATTCCCGAGGTGATCGAGAAGTTCGGCGTTCCACCAGAGAAGGTCGGCGACGTCCTCGCGCTGATGGGCGATGCGGTGGACAACGTGCCCGGCGTCTACGGCGTCGGCCCCAAGACCGCGACCAAGCTGATCCAGGACTACGGCGATCTCGAATCCGCGCTGGCCGCCGCGCCGGAGATGAAGAAGTCCAAGCTTCAGGAACGCCTGATCGAGCAGGCCGAGCAGGCGCGTCTGTCCAAGGTGCTGGTGACGCTGAAGGAGGACTGCACCCTCCCGATGGCGCTCGACGACTTCAAGCTCGATGCGATCCCGCCCGAGCCGCTGGCCGCGTTCCTCTCCACCCACGGCTTCACCAGCCTCTTGAAGCGCCTCGACACCGGCCACGGCAGCCCCGAGCGCGCTACGCAGCTGAACCCGGCGAAGGCGACAACCGCTGCCGCTGCCAGCCCGACCGAAGGCGCGGCGCGTCAGCCCCTGCCCGAATGGCCCGCGATCGATCGCGATGCCTATGAGTGCGTGACGACGGACGCGCAGCTCGACGAGTGGATTGCGAAGGCCTTTGCCGCGCGGCTGGTCGCGGTGGACACCGAGACCTCGATGCTCGATGCGATGCGGGCCGATCTGGCGGGCATCAGCCTCGCGGTCGGGCCGAACGAGGCCTGCTACATCCCGCTGGGCCATGGTGGCAGCGACATGTTCGCCGAAAAGCCCGTTCAGGTATCGCTAGGTGCCGCTGTGTCCCGCCTGAAGCCGCTGCTGGAGAGCGATGCGGTGCTCAAGGTCGGCCAGAACATTAAGTACGACCTCAACGTGCTGGCCCGCCACGGAATCGCGGTGGCGCCGATCGACGACACGATGATCGTCAGCTTCTGCCTCGACGCCGGCCGTCAGATCGAGGGCATCGGCGGCGGGCACGGCATGGACGAGCTTTCGCAGCGCCACCTCGGCCATACCACGCTGACGTTCAAGGAAATCTGCGGCACGGGCAAGAAGGCGATCCCCTTCGGCGAAGTTCCGCTCGACCGCGCGACGCAGTACGCCGCCGAGGACGCCGACGTCACCTGGCGCCTGCACTCGGCGCTCAAGCCGCGCCTCTCCTTTGAGGGCGGCACCCGCATCTACGAGCGCGTCGATCGCCCGCTGATCCCGGTCGTAGCGCAGATGGAGCGCCACGGGGTCAAGGTCGACCGCGAGAAATTGTTCGGCCTTTCCAGCCAGTTCGCCGAGGCCATCGGCGCGCTGGAGAAGGAGATCTTCGAGAAGGTCGGCCAGGAATTCACCATCGGCAGCCCCAAGCAGCTCGGCGACATCCTGTTCGACAAGCTCGGCTACAAGGGCGGCAAGAAGGGCAAGAGCGGCCAGTATTCCACCGACCAGTCGGTGCTTGAAAAGCTGGCCGCCGAGGGCGAGGTGGTCGCCACCAAGGTGCTGGAATGGCGCCAGCTTTCCAAGCTGCGCTCGACGTATACCGAGGCCCTGCAGGCCGCGATCAACCCCGAGACGGGCCGCGTCCACACCAGCTACAGCCTCGTCGGCGCGCAGACCGGGCGTCTGTCCTCGACCGATCCGAACCTGCAGAACATCCCGATCCGCACCGAGATCGGCCGCCAGATCCGCCACTGCTTCGTCGCCGAGCCGGGCAACGTCCTGCTCGCCGCCGACTATTCGCAGATCGAACTGCGCCTCGCCGCGCACATGGCCGACGTGCCCAGCCTCAAGGAAGCGTTCGCGGCGGGCGAGGACATTCACTCGCGCACGGCGATGGAGATGTTCGGCACGGTCGATCGCGACACGCGCGGCCGGGCCAAGACGATCAACTTCGCGATCCTCTACGGTATCTCGCGCTGGGGCCTCGCGGGCCGTCTGGGCACGTCCTCGGACGAGGCGCAGGCAATGATCGACCGCTATTTCGAGCGCTTCCCGGGCATCCAGCGCTACATCCACGAGACGCTGGAGAGCGTACGCGCCAAGGGCTATTCGGAGACGCTGTTCGGCCGCAAGACGTGGTTCCCGCGCGTCAATTCCAAGAACCAGGCCGAGCGCCAGGGCTCCGAGCGCGCGGCGATCAACGCGCCGATCCAGGGCACCAGCGCCGACATCATCAAGCGGGCGATGGCGCGCATGACTCCGGCGCTGGTCGAGGCAGGCCTGCCCAATGTCCGCATGCTGCTGCAGGTGCACGACGAACTCGTCTTCGAACTGCCCGAGGGCGAAGTCGCGGCAGCCTCGCCGGTAATCGAGCGGGTGATGGCCGAGGCGGCGCTGCCTGCGGTGACCCTCGACGTGCCGCTGGGGATCGAGATCGGCCACGGCGAGAGTTGGGGCGCGGCGCACTGAAGGTTCTGCCCACCCCGTCCGGCTAAGGCCTTCGGGCCAAGCCTTCCGGCCCTCCCGCAAGCGAGAGGGCTGCTTCCGATCCTCTCCCCTCCCGATTGCGGGAGGGGCTGGGGGTGGGCCGGGCAAAAACCACGACTACCCGCGAAACTGCTGCACTGCAGCATCGTTTGCTCCCCATGATCGACTTTATCGAGAGCCACATCGCGGGCCTTCCGAGCTGGGCCGAGAGGCCGGTGGTCGCCATCGTCGCCGCGCTGATCGGGGTGGTGCTGGCGCTGGCGATCCACACGATACTCTTCCGCGTCCTCGTCCGGGTGGCGCGGGGAAGCACCAGCGATGCCGACGACCTCGTCGTCAACCGCCTCGAACGCCCGACCCGCTGGGCCTTTCTCTCGATCGGCATGGTCATGGCTGCGCGCGAGGCTCCGGCACTCGACGCCGTATGGGACCGGCTGGCCCCGTTCGTCATGCCGCTCCTCACCGGCTGGGTGGCCATCGCGATCTTCCGCGCCTTCATCGAGGCGATGATCCTGCGCGCCGACATCACCGTCGAGAACAACCGCAACGCCCGCCGCCGCCGCACGCGCCTTGGCATTATGAGCCGCCTCGGCACCTTCCTGATCGTGTTCCTGACGATCTCGGGCATGCTGGCCTCGATCCCCGGGGTGAAGGAGATCGGCGTTACCCTGATGGCCTCGGCCGGCCTTGCCGCGCTGGCCGTCGGCGCCGCCGCGCAGCCCGCGCTCAAGGCGCTGATCGCGGGCATCCAGATGGCGATGACCGAGCCGATCTCGATCGACGACGTCATCATCCTCGACGGCGAATGGGGCCGCATCGAGGATATCCGCACCACTTACGTGGTCGTGCGCCTGTGGGACGACCGCCGCCTCGTCGTCCCCTCCAACCGCTTCCTCGAGGACACCTTCCAGAACTGGACCAAGACCACCTCGCAGCTGCTGGGCACCGTGTTCCTATACCTTGATCACGGCACCGACATCGGCCCGATCCGCGAGGAATATACCCGCCAGATCAAGGCCCACCGCCTGTTCGACCAGCGTGCCCAGATCCTTCAGGTCACTGACTGCCGCGACCAGACCCTCGAAGTGCGCCTCCTCATGAGCGCCCGCGACGGACCGACCCTGTTCGACCTGCGCTGCGAAATCCGCGAGAGCATGATGGACTGGATTCGCCGCGAAATGCCCGAAGCGCTCGCCCGTCGCCGCCAGTTGCAGGTCGCGCCGATGGAGCTTGCGGCCGCCCCTTCGATGGTGGAGGCGATGGGGAAGGGAGCCTTGAATTAAGAGGAAGGTGCGAGGGCCATCGCCCTCGCGCTCCCGTTATTGTCGTCGTCGTGCCCTGCGCTCGGGGGTGTGCAAGGTGACGCAGGTTTACACGGTTTACACGGTCCAGAGGGAAAAGTGTCACCTTGGGGCCGTTTTGGGGCCGAAAGTGTCACCTTGCAGGGCAAATGTGTCACCTTGCGCGCCCGATGTGTCACCTTGTGGTGTAACCTTGTGTGTAAAGGTGTCACCTTGTGCGGCTTGACGCTCCTGCCGGAAGAGGGCGCCCCAGGCCAGCCCCTCGTCCCAGACCTCGGCGAACTGCGGCCCGAGCCGCGCGCGCAGGCGATAGGCCGACTGGCGAGACATCCCCACCTCCCGCGCCGCCGCCGCAACCCCTCCCGTCCGAGCCAGCGCCGCGACGAAGGCATGAACCCTCGCTCTGGTCCAACGATAGTCGGCGTTGCTCCGACGGGGCGATCTGGGTGCGTGAGGCTGGGTCATGCCGGGGAGGGTATGACGGGGCGGGGGATGTAGGAAAGTGGGGTGCCGTGATGCTGGCATGAGGGAATGAGAAAATAGAAAACAAAGTAAATGCGAGGGCCATCGCCCTCGCGCTCCCGGTAATGTCGACCTCACGTCCCGAAGCATGCAATGATTAAAATTCTGTAATCTATAAAAGGTCCTTAGCTCATAAGTAGTTTTGCTGGACTCACGTCGTTACAGGAGTTTAATCTTTCATTTATCAAGGCGTTGAGGGGGCTTTATGGATTTGGGCACGCGCATTCTCGAACTGCAAAAGCGAACCATTGAGCATCGCGAGGTCCTGTTGACCGAGGAAGCGGCGAAAACGGCTCTGGTGATGCCCTTTTTGCAGTCGCTGGGTTACGACGTTTTTAATCCGAGCGAGGTGGTTCCTGAATTCACTGCAGACGTAGGAACCAAGAAGGGCGAAAAAGTCGATTATGCAATCTGCCACGATGGTCGTGTAACTATTCTGGTGGAATGCAAACCATCCTCGATTGAATTAAATATCAATCACGCAGCACAGTTGTTCAGATATTTCAGCGTCACCGATGCACGCCTTGCTGTTTTGACAAACGGCGTGAACTACCAGTTTTATTCTGATGTTGAAAAACCGAATAAAATGGATGATCGTCCATTCTTTACGTTCAGCATGGACGCGATCAAACCAACTGACATAAAGACGTTGGAGAAATTTTCGAAATCAAGTTTTGACATTGAAAAGATTGTTCAGGAGGCAGGAAACCTCAAGGTTCAATCGCTTCTTCGTAAGGAACTTGAAAAGGAATTCGCTGAGCCATCAGAAGAATTTGTGCGGTTGATGGCAAGTCGGGTCCATGACGGCCGCTTGACGCCTGCCATCAAGGAAAATTTCGGACGTATGCTCGGAGCTACGATCAATTTGATAATCCGTGATCTGGTTACGGATCGTTTGTCCAACGCTCTCAATGCTTCTGCCCCCGTGATTGCTGAAGACGTTGACGGTGGCGCGGCGAATGATGTTATCGAAGAGGGTGTGGTTACCACGCAGGAAGAGATTTCCGGCTTCCACATCGTACAAGCTATCGCCTCGCGCCTCGTAGACCCCAAGCGGGTCAATATCCGTGATGCGAAATCCTATTGTGCCATCTTGCTTGACGATAATAATCGAAAGACCGTTGCGCGGATGCATTTCAACGGCATTTCAACGAAGTATCTTGGTACTTTTTCCGGCAAGGAAGAGCAGAGAAACCTGATTTCCGAACTCACGCAAATCTACCAGTTCGCGCCTCAAATCGAGGCTCGACTTCGTGAATTGGATGATAGCATCCCTGCGTAACGGAGCGATACGGCGCTTACGTCGCCAATTCCCGGGAGCGCGAGGGCGATGGCCCTCGCATTTTCTCTTCTCCCTTCTTCCCTGCCTGAAACGACAAAAGCCCGGCCGCAACGGACCGGGTTTTTGCTTTGGCGGAAGGTTCGCATCGCGAGCGTGGGTTCAAGCCGCTCTGGATTGCTTCGCTACGCTCGCAATGACGAAGGGTGGGGAGAAAGAGCGCCGAGGGCGGTGACGCGGGAAATCTCGCGCCCCACCCCCGACCCTCAGTGCTTCCGTTCGCGTGTGCTTTCCACCATGCCCGGGGCGATGAAGCCGATCGGCGTCACTTCCATGGCGCGCTTTTTCAGTTCGCCTTTCATGCGCTGGTATTCGTCTTCCATGGCTTCGGTCACGGTGGCGCGGCTGTCTTCGAGGGCTTCCTCGAAGTCCTGCATCGTTACTTCTTCCACGCTCGCGCCGCGTTTGCGGATGGCGATGAGGCCGGCGCGGCGGACGACGTCCTCCAGATCCGCGCCGGTGAAGCGTTCGGTGCGGTCGGCGATCTCGCCCAGGCGTACGTCCTGCGCCAGCGGCATCTTGCCGGTGTGGATGCCGAGGATGTGTTCGCGGCCCGGGGCGTCGGGGGTGCCGACGTAGACCAGTTCGTCGAAGCGGCCGGGGCGCAGGAGGGCGGGGTCGACCAGTGCCGGGCGGTTCGTGGCGCCGACGAGGACGACCGACTGCAGTTCCTCCATCCCGTCCATCTCGGCGAGGATGGTGTTGACCACGCGGGCGGTGACTTGCGGTTCGCTGCCGCCGCCGCCCATGCCGCGGGCGGGGACGAGGCTGTCGATCTCGTCGATGAAGATCACGCAGGGAGCCACCTGACGGGCGCGGGCGAACAGCTTGGCGATCTGCTGTTCGCTTTCGCCGTACCACTTGCTGAGCAGGTCGGAGGACTTGATCGAGATGAAGTTCGCCTCGGCCTCTTTCGCCACGGCCTTGGCCAGCAGGGTCTTGCCGGTGCCGGGCGGGCCGTAGAGGAGGAAGCCCTTGGCCGGGCGGATGCCCAGCTTGTGGAACGCCTCCGGGTTCTTCAGTGGCAGTTCGATGCCTTCCTTCAGCTTGATCTGCGCCTCGTCCAGGCCGCCGATGTCGGCCCAGCCGATGTTCGGCACCTGCACCATGACCTCGCGCATGGCGGAGGGCTGGACGCGCTTGAGGGCGGCGAGGAAGTCCTCGCGGTAGACCTGCAGGTTGTCGAGCACTTCGGCGGGGATGGTGCGCGCCTCGAGGTCGAGCTTGGGCATGATGCGGCGCACCGCCTCGATCGCGGCCTCGCGGGCGAGGGCGGCAAGGTCGGCGCCGACGAAGCCGTGGGTGGTGCGGGCCAGCTCGTTCAGGTCCACGCGCTCGCTCAGCGGCATGCCGCGCGTGTGGATGCCGAGGATCTCGCGGCGGCCCTTCTCGTCGGGCACGCCGATGACGATCTCGCGGTCGAAGCGGCCGGGGCGGCGCAGGGCCTCGTCGATGGCGTCGGGGCGGTTGGTGGCGGCGATGACGACCACGTGGGCGCGGCTGTTGAGGCCGTCCATCAGCGTGAGCAGCTGGGCGACGAGGCGCTTTTCCGCTTCGCCGTGGACCTGGTCGCGCTTGGGGGCGATCGAGTCGATCTCGTCGATGAAGACGATCGCGGGGGCGGACTTGGTCGCCTCCTCGAAGATCTCGCGCAAGTGCTTCTCGCTCTCGCCATAGCCGGATCCCATGATCTCGGGGCCGTTGATCGAGAAGAAGCTGGCCTCGCTCTCGTTGGCGACGGCCTGTGCCAGGCGCGTCTTGCCGGTCCCCGGCGGGCCGTGGAGCAGGACGCCCTTGGGCGGGGCGACGCCGAGGCGGGTGAACAGTTCGGGGTAGCGCAGCGGCAGTTCGACCATTTCGCGCAGCTGGCGGATGGTGTCGCTCATGCCGCCGACGTCGTCGTAGTTGACGTCGCCGCGCGCGTCGTGGGCTTCCTCGAAGACCTCGCGCAGTTCGACTTCGGTGTTCTCGTCGATGTGGACGATGCCGCGCGGGGTGGTGGAGACGACGTTGAGGCGGATCTGGGTCAGCGCATAGGCGGGCGCGTTGAACATGCGGCGCAGCTGGGGCGGGATGTCCGCGACCTGCTGCTGGCCGGTGGTGGCGACGAGGTCTCCCTGCACCATGGGGCGCTGGAAGAAGTTGCGCTTGAGCGCGGCCGAGGGGCCCTGCAGGCGCATGTCCTTCTGCGCCGGCGCGAAGACGACGCGCTGGGCAGGGCGCGATTCGGCCTTGCGGATGGTGACGTGGTCGCCGGAGCCGACTTCGGCATTGCCGCGCTGGAGGCCGTCGAGGCGGATGACGCTGAGGCCCTCGTCCTCGTCGTAGGCGAGTACGGCGCGGGCCACGGTCACGGCCTTGCCGGTGATTTCGAGCACGTCGCCTTCCATGGCGCCGATCTCGCCCAATGCGGCGCGAGACAGGCGGGCGATGCCCTGGCCGCTCTCTTCCTGACGAGCGGCGGCGACCTGCAGCTTTATGGTGCGGTCTTCGGTCTTGGTTTCGGTATCCGCCATGTGCGGGGTGTTCCTTCCTCGATCCCGTGCCGGTCATCGTGCTGATCGACCGGTCGGTGGAGGATAGCTGGGTATCGCCACCGGGGAATGCAAATCGAACCCGTACGATGCGCGCGTGTTCCCTTTCCGAGTGGCGGAATTCGCGCATTACCCGGACAAGAAAAAAGGCCCGGTCGTTTCCGACCAGGCCGTAGAAGTTTTGGGAGAGGATGCCTGAAAGGCACTGTCTGTATGCTGCCGAATCGGCTTTTGTGCAAGTGCGAAAAGGATAGGTCGTGTTGCGAAAATGTGAACCAAGGTTGCGAAATGCTGCACAAGGGGTACTTTCCTGAACGAAATGTCAGGGTTTCCGCCATGTATGATAATGAACCGACCTTCAGATTCACCTTTACGCTTAGGTGAGCGCGCAACGCTGGGGCGATGGGCTGCAATCCTTTGCCTGCTGCAACGCGTCAAGTGCTTGCCAAGGTCAGCATATCACTCGGAATCGCCATAAAACTGCGGCGCCGCACCCTTTCGGGGCGGCGCCGTACGGTATTATGTCGGACGCTGATCAGTGCGCGAGGAGCAGGGCGGGCGCGGTTGCCTCCTTGAGGAAGAACTCGGTCACGCCGCCGAACAGGAACTCGCGCACGCGATTCTTGCCGTAGGCGCCCATGACGAGGAGGTCCGCCCCTTGCGCAGCGGCGGCCAGCGTCTCCTGAGTCGAGTGGACGCGCTCATGCTCCTCCAGTTCGGCGTTGACGCCGTGGCGCGAGAGGTAGCGCAGGGCATCGGTGGCGGGGAAGCCGCCTTCCTTCTCGACCACGCAGATCAGCTTCACGCTGGAGCACTGCGCCAGCAGCGGCGCGGCGGCGCGCAGGGCAGCGGCGGCCTGTTCCCCGCCGTCCCAGCCGATGCAGGCAGTCCCGACCGGCACCTTGAGCGGGGTTTCCGCCAGCGCGAGCACCGGCGCGCGGGCACGCAGGGCAAGGTCTCCGGCAAGCCCACCCGAGCGCGAGACGACGATGAGGTCGGCGAGGCGCGCGGCATAGGCGAAGGCGGTGACGGGGTCGTCCTCGCAGCGGATCACCTCGAAGGGCACGCCCGTTCCCGCAAGGTGGGTCTCGGCGGCGGCGGCGACTTCGTCGTCGGCCTCCAGCGCCTTGTCGAGCGCTTCGGAGATCACGTAGCTGCCGCCCATCGGGTCCATCGCGATGTAGCGCGAGACGGGGGTGTCGACGAGCACGGTAACGTGGCCGTTCTCGCGTCGGGCGATGTCCACGGCGGTCTGGAGGCGGGCATCGCTGCCCGGCTTGCGGTCGGCGTTGACGAGTATCGAGCGCATGGTCGTTCTCCCTCTTAGGCATCCTCAGGCTAACCCGTGGCGGTGGGATTTCCATGACCGGGATCAAACATGGGGCGTAAGGGAAACGAATGGCCGCGCATCGAGTTGCGGGTCGGTGCTTCGGGCAATGGTTTGAAACGCTGTGCGCGCCTTTCAGCGCTGCGCCCGCCCCGTCAGTGCTTTAAATTGCTGCTTGCCCGCGCAGACAGGATCGCCCGCGCATCCGCGAGGTCCGAAGGTTTGTCCACGTCCACCGCCGCGAGCCCGTCGCGTGCGGCGACGAGGCTGGCGGTGACGCCGATCCTGCGGCCCAGCCGTCCGATCGCGTCGCTCAAGGTCAGGCGGCCGAGCGCATAGCCGATGAGCATGCCGATCCCCAGCCGGGCGGCGATGCGCCAGGGGCGCTTGCGGTCGGCCTCGACCATCTTCCAGGTGTCGATCGCAAGGCCCGCGCGAGGGCTCGCCAGCAGGAACAGGTTGCAGCCCGACCAGTGGCCGTCGGCGAAGCGCAGGTACGTGCGGCGGCTGCCGGGCATCGCCGCCTCGATCGCCTCGCGCCGGGCCAGGAGGATGGCGACGTCGCTGCCTTCCGGCGTGTCGGCGAGGAAATCGCGGACCCACTCGGGCTTCAGCAGCGCATGGTCGCTGGTGGTGACGAGCAGCGGCGCGCCGAGCGTGTCCAGCCCGATGGCAACGCTGGCGCTGGGACCGGTGCCTGTGGCGAGCACCTCGCAGCCGAGTTCCGCGGCGAGATCGCGCACGTGCGGATCGCTGGCGGAGACGGCGATCCGTGCGATCCCGGCCTCGCGCAGTGCGACGACGACGTGGGCGAGCATTGGCTTGCCCGCTATCTCGACCAGCGACTTGTGCGCGACGCCTTCGGCCTCGGCGACGGGGTCGGGCGCGCCGGGGCGCGATCCGGCGAGGATCAGGGCGTTCATGCGGTCTTCTCCCGCTTGCCGCGCCAGACCTGCCAGAGCACGCCGGGGGCGGCGAGGATCGGATGCCGCTCGCGCCAAGGGGTGATCTTCACGGGGACGCCAGTGTGGCGCTCGATCTTCCAGGCGGCGTAGCGGGCCGCGCCTTCGAAGGTGGTCGATGCCTTGAGGAGCCGCAAAACATTGTAGGGCTTGCCCAGCCGCCGGCGCCGCGCCCACCACGACAGGATGCGCGCCCGTTCGTTGGCGGGGAGGGTGGGGCGCAGGCGGCCGCCCTCCTGCGTGACGGCGATTCCGGCGGCGCCGAGCGCCAGCGGCAGCAGTCCGTCGAAATGGGCACGGTTGGCGGCGAGGATCGAGTCTTCCCGGCCCGCCTTCTCGACGCGGAATTCGGCGGCGTAAGTCGCGCGGAACAAGGCGCGCCAGTAGTCCTCGGGCGTTCCCGCGTCAGGCCCCAGCGCTACGGCGAGGCGCGCCGCCGTGCGGGCGGCGCCTGCGACGGCCTGCGCGATCGCGGCGCCGGCGGCCGCGTCGCGCTGCCAGGCGAGAGCGCTCGGCTGAACGAAGCGTGCCCAGATGGTGGTATCGATGCGCTCTCCGGCAGCGGCGGCGCGGAAGGTCTCCAGCGCCATCGTCGCGACCTTGGCGCGCAACGGAACACCGTCGTGCGTCCATTCGTGATAGCTCACGCGCGGCCAGATCCGCTCGACCTGAGCGCCCGGCAGCAGCACGTAGAAGTCCAGCACACCCTCCAGCGATCCGGTGCGCAGGTTCGATCCGTAAAACAGCACGCCCAGCGCATCCGCCGCCTGGGCCAGTTTCCCGGCGAAGGCGCGCACTTCGGGCACGACCTCGCGCGTCAGGGCGGAGGCGATGCGGTCATCGAGAGGGGAATGCGCGATCATTGCCGCGTCAATCGGACAGGCCAGCCGCAATTACAAGGCGCCAGTTGGAAACCCGGCGGTCCGGCGTCAGGGGACGACGAAATTGATCTGCGGCCCTTCCTCGAGCACGTAGCGACCGGCCGGGAAAGCCTCTCCGTCGAGGATGAAGGTGCCGCCGATGTCCATGTCGACCTCGCTGGCGCTCACGCGGTGAGCACCCTTGCGGGCGAACAGCTTGAGGTTGAAGCCGAACATCATCGCGGGCAGCAGCGCCACCAGCCAGCGGATCGGCCAGTCCATCACCGCCAGCTTGAGTCCCGGCGCCGGATTGCGCCCGAAGGGCTTTGCGCCGAGCGGAAACCGCTCGAAAGTGGTGGCGATGGTCAGGTAGCGCTCGTCCGCACTGCCCTTGCCCATGTAAGGCAGGTGCTGGCCGGTGCGGCGATCGACGATACGGGTCGGCGTACAGGCGCGCCAGGCGTTGCCGGCCCCGCCGAACAGGGTCTGCAGCACGCCCCAGAGAATGGTGAGGCCGACCGCGAAGCTGTTGAACAGACCGCGGCGGTGCGCCTCCTGCCCGGCCTCGGTCGCGAGCGAGAAAGCGCCGGTGCCCAGAATGAAGCCCTGCACGCAGCGCGCGGTGCCGTCCGCCGGGGAAATCCGCAGCGGGCTGCGCGAGATGGTCCGGCCGCGATGGGCGGAAGCCAGCGCTTCGGCCAGCGACCACTTGTTGGGCAGACCAAGATCGACCGCCAGCGCGTTCGTCTTGCCCTTGGGCAGTACGATGAACGTGGGCCAATCGTTCCCAAAGATGTCCGCGCCCGCCGAAAGCACGTCACGCACGGTGCCGTCGCCGCCGTCGACCACGAGATAGTCGATGCCGCGCCGGGCGAACTCGGCCAGCGTGTAGTGCAGTTCCTCACGCGTGGAGGGGGTCTGCGTCAGGATGTTGGAGCAATCCGCCATCTCGGGCTTGATGCCCATGTTGCGGTGGCTTCGCGGGTTGCGGACGATGCCGACCAGCGGGACCGCACGGCCGCGGCGCGCCGGACGAACCGTGCGCGCGCCGTCGCGGCGACCAAGCTCGCCGAAGATCGGCAGCGTCTCGAAGGTGTGAATACTTCCGTGCACGGCGTACCATGTAGTATCGCTAGCTCGGAAAATCACCCAGAAATATGCTCTGACACATTTGGGTTACAGTTTAATGGCGCTTGTTACCGTATCGACACGCTTGTGGCCGAACCAAGGCGCCTGAGATTGTCACCCGGTCCGCGAGGCACTACGTGGCGGTCCATGGTCCACAATACGCAAGTGCTGCCGGTCGTCACGATCGGTGAAAATCCCGTGAAGCTGTGGGGCCTGAGCCCTTCGGTGCGGGTCGGTCGGATCGCCCGCGCCGCCGGGCTCGAGCCCGTCGACGGCGTGCCCGAAGGCCCGGCGATACTTTCCAACGCAGCGTTTGCGTGGGACCCGGCGTGGTTCGGAAACATCACCGGACGGCAGGGCACGGTGCTGACTTTGGGCGGTGTTCCGGCACTTGCCCATGCTGCGGATGCACATCAGGCGGCGCGAGTCGCGGCTGCCATGGCGGCGGGCCTGCCGTTGGTCGATTCGACCGGGTTCGAGGTCGTCGCCTATGAAGACGGCCCGACCATCGAGAACAAGCAGCTTCGCAAGCGCGAGACGCCGTTCCTGATGGCGCTGACCCCCGCGACGCTGCGGCCGATCGAGCGCGCGAGCTACTTCGGCGCCTACAAGGGCGTGACCGACGTGCTGACCAAGTACCTCTGGCCGGAATGGGCGCTGGTGCTGACGCGGATCTGCGCGAAGCTGGGCGTGACGCCGAACATGGTCACGACCGTCGGCGCGGTGTTCTGCGTAATCGCCACCGTGCTCTTTGCTTACGGCCATTACTGGCTGGGCATGGCGCTGGGCCTCGTGTTCATGGTGCTCGACACCGTGGACGGCAAGCTGGCGCGCTGCACGATCACCTCCTCGGCCTGGGGCAACGTGTTCGACCACGGCATGGACCTTGTCCATCCGCCGTTCTGGTGGTGGTTCTGGGCGACGGGCCTCGCGTACTGGGGGATGTCCTACGATACCGCGACGTTCTGGTGGGTCCAGGCGGCCATCCAGGGCGGCTATGTGGTCCAGCGCCTGATCGAAGGGGCGTTCATCCGGTTTGCCGGAATGCACATCCACGTGTGGCGGCCGTTCGACAGCAAGTTCCGCCTGATCACCGCGCGGCGCAACCCGAACATGGTGATCCTGTTCGCGGCGATGGTGTTCTCGCGCCCCGACCTCGGCCTGATCGCGGTAGCCTGGTGGACGGCCCTGTCGTGCCTGATCCACGCCGTGCGGCTGGCGCAGGCATGGATCGTGCGGGCGCGCGGTGGCACGATCACCTCCTGGCTGGCGGAAGGCTGAAGATTATGAACGCTACAATCGAGAAGTTCGGCTGGCCCGCGACGCTGGTGGCGGAGTTCGACCACTGGGTCGTGCTCGCGCGGCCCGCGCAGCCGACGCTCGGCTCGCTGGTGTTGGCGGCGAAGAGCGATGTCACCGCCTTCGGCGACCTACCGGCCGAGGCGCATGCCGAATTGAAGCGCGCGACTGGCGCCATCGAGGCGGCGCTGGGCAAGGCGGTCGGCTATGCCAAGCTCAACTACCTGATGCTGATGATGGTGGACCCGCACGTCCACTTCCACGTCATCCCCCGCTACGAAGGCGCGCGCGAGTGGCAGGGGCGCGAGTTCGTCGACTGCGGCTGGCCCAAGGTGCCGGACCTTGGCCATGCGGTGGCGCTGGAGGGCGCGGATCTCGATGCGCTGGTGGCTTGGCTGAAGGGGTTTTTCGAGGGCTGATGCCCACCCTGTCCGGCTAGATCGCTTCGCCCCCAAGCCTCCCAGCCCTCCCGCACGCGGGAGGGCGAAACGATGGGCTCTCATTCCCCTCCCGCGTGCGGGAGGGGGCAGCGGTGGGCTCTCACCACGTATCGGTGAGCTTCGTCGCGATCTCGATGTCGTTGAGGAAGTCCACCTCGGCCCAGTCCAGCCCCTCGATCGAAACAGTGCCGACCTTGCCGGTGGGCGCGATCGAATCGATCACCTTCAGATACCAGTGCTGGACGCCCTCGGGCGTGCGCATGGCCTGGCGCACGGTCTCGCGGAACAGGTCCGCGCCTTCGCCCCGGAATGCGAGGAAGCCGATCGATTCGGAATTGGACTGCGCCGCCGTCAGCGTCTTGCCGATGTGGATCAGGCGGCCTTCGGGGCTGCGTTCCACCTTCATGTCGTCGCTGTCGTAGCCGTCCGCCTTGACGTCCACCGTCACGGTGATCGGCCAGGGCTTGCCGTCGGGACCGGCCGCGCCCTGCTGGACCGTGCGCACGATCTCCTCCGACACCAGCGTGTCGCCGTTGAGGATCAGGAAGTCACCGCGCATCGCCTCGCGCGCGATCCAGCACGAGCCGAGGTTGTCGGCCACCTTGAAGAAGGGATTGAATCGCACCGTGATTTCCACGCGCGGGTCACGGATGGAATTGAGGTGCTCCTCCAGCATGTCGGTCATGAAGCCGGTGACCACGTCGATCCGCTTGACCCCGCCGCGCGCCAGCATCTCGATCTGCCACTCGATCAGCGAGCGGCCGGAGAAGTCGATCAGGCACTTGGGACGCTCGGCCGTGAGGGGGAGCAGGCGTGAGCCCTGGCCGGCGCTGAGGAGGATGGCGTGTTCGATCATGTGTCATTCAGTCTGCTTGGGGGAAGGGGGCATCTAGCGACTGCACTGCGAAAGGGAAAGCTCTGGCGGGGCGATCCGAGCCGGCCATACGTACAAGAAGAGCGAGCCCACCCTTGCAACTGACAGCCCCCTCGTCCAAATGCGAGCCAATGTCCGCCAAACGCTACCGCCAGGAGAGTGCATCTCCGCTAGGGCGGATACTCCAGAACACCGCCTGGCTGCTCGGCGGCAAGGGCTTCGGCGCGATTTGCGGCCTGGCGTATCTCGCCATCCAGACGCGCACCCTCGGCCTCAAGGATTTCGGCCACTTCTCGCTGATCTTCGGCACCGCGCAGGCGCTGACCTCGCTCGCAGGCTTCCAGACCTGGCGAGTCGTCGTGCGCTACGGGTCGGAGCATGTCCACGCGAAGGACTGGGAGAAGTTCGGCCGCCTCGGCATGCTGTGCGGCGTGATCGATGCGGTCGGTGCGATTCTCGGCTGCGGGCTGGCGGCGATCCTGATCTTCGGCTTCGCGCATCTGCTCGAACTCAACCCCAGCTTCATCCATATCGCGTTCTGGTACTGCGTCGGCTCGCTCTGGGCGCTGGTTTCAGCCCCGACCGGGATCGTGCGCGCGCTCAACCGGTTCGATATGGCCGTCTATGTCGAGGCGATCGTGCCGAGCGGGCGCCTCGTCGCCGCGCTGATCATCTGGTTCACCGGGCCGACCGTCGGCCGGTTCCTGGCGGCCTGGGCCGCAATCGATATTCTCGAGGCCATCCTCTACTGGACCATGGCCCGCCGCCTCAGCCCGCAGGCGGTGCGGATTTCCTACCTCTTCCAGCTGCGCCGCGCGATCCGGGAGAACCCGGGCGTCACCCAGTTCTTCTTCGTCACCTACATGGGCTCGGCCATCGATGCGGCCATGAAGAACGGCCCGCTGCTGGTCGTCGGCGGCTGGGTCGGCACCAAGGCGGCGGGCCTCTACCGCCTCGCCTCGCAGCTGTCGCAGGCGCTGAGCAAGCTTTCCACGCTGCTGACCCGCTCGGTCTATGCCGAAGTGGCCCGCGTCCGCGTCGCCTCCAAGGCCGAGGAATTCCGCAAGCTGGCGCTCCAGACCAGCCTGATCGCGGGCGGTGCGGGCCTTGCCGTGGTGGCGGTCGCGTACTTCCTCGGCGAGCAGCTGCTGGCGATGATCGGCGGCGATGCCTTCGAAAGCGGCGCCTCGATCCTCATCCCGCTGGCCGTGGCCGCCAGCTTCGACCTTGCCAGCGTGGCGTTCGAGCCGGTGCTGCACTCGACCGGCAAGGCGCGCCAGTCGCTCGTCGCGCGCCTGATCGCGCTGGCGGCGCTGGGCGTGGGCCTGTGGCAGTTCATCCCCATCGGCCCGAGCGGCGCGGCCTGGGCCGTGGCGCTGGCGGGGGCGACCTCCTACGTCGCCATGGGCGTGATGGCGTGGCATACGCTGCGTCAGGTCGATGCGGGCAAGATCATGGTGGGCCTGCCCGATGACGCCGAGATCGGGCCGGAGGAGTAACCCCGGCTCGACAGCGAAGCGTCCGCGCGTATCATGCGCGGTATGACCCTCGTTGCCGAAGCCGCCGCCCTTTCCGACAGCATCGTCGCCTTGCGCCGTGCGATCCACGCCGAGCCCGAAATCGGCCTCCACACCCCGAAGACGCGCGACAAGATCCGCGAGGCGCTGGCGCACCTGCCCCTCGAATGGGCGGAAGGGCCGTCCACCACCGGCCTCGTCGCGACGCTCAGGGGCGGCGCGGGAGAGGGCCGCTCGGTGCTGCTGCGCGGCGACATGGACGCGCTGCCGATGCCCGAGGAAACCGGGCTGGACTTCGCCTCCATCATACCCGGCGTCATGCACGCCTGCGGCCACGACACCCACGTCGCCATGCTTGCCGGGGCCGCGCAGCTGCTCTGCGCGCAGGCCGACCGGCTGGCGGGCGAGGTCCGCTTCATGTTCCAGCCCGGCGAGGAAGGCTACCACGGTGCCCGCTTCATGCTGGAGGACGGCCTGCTCGGCGGCGAGGGCTTCGACCGGCCGCTGCCTGACGCGGCCTTTGCGCTCCACGTCATGCCCAATGCGCCCCACGGCCTGATCGGCGGGCGCGCGGGCGCTCTGCTGGCGGCGGCGGACCAGCTCAGGATCACGGTGACCGGGCGCGGCGGCCATGCCTCGATGCCGCACGATACGATGGACCCGGTGCCGATCGCCTGCGAGATCGTCGGCGCCATCCAGACCATGGTGGCGCGCCGGTTCAGCGTGTTCGATCCCGTCGTCGTCACCATCTCGAAGATCGAAGCGGGCACCGCGCACAACGTCATCCCCGACACCGCGACCATGACCGGCACCATGCGCACGCTTTCCGCCGCCAACCGCGCGCGGCTGAAGGACGAACTGCCGCTGCTCGCCGCCGGGATCGCGGGCGCGCACGGGCTCAAGGCCGAGGTCGAGGTGATCGAGGGCTTCCCGGTGACCCTGTGCGACGCCGGCGCCGTCGATTTCGGCGAGGCCGTCGCCCGCGACCTGCTGGGCGAGGCCGCGTTCCTGCGCCTCGCCGACCCGATCATGGGAGCGGAGGACTTCGCCTACGTGCTGGAGAAAGTGCCCGGCGCGATGTTCTTCCTCGGCGTCAGCCACGAGGGCGCGGACTGGCGCCAGTGCTGCGGCATCCATTCGACGCGCATGATGGTCGACGAAAGCGTGATGCCGCGCGGCGCGGCCTTCCTCGCCGGGCTGGCGACGCGCTTTCTGGCGGATGGGTGGGCCAAGTAACCGTTCGTCATTGCGAGCGTAGCGAAGCAATCCAGGGCAGTTTCGCGCCGCTCTGGATTGCTTCGCTACGCTCGCAATGACGAGTGTGGGTGGGGCTAGGGCCGAGCCCCCGGCGCGCTCACGCCTTCACGTCCGCCCATTCCGGATGCCGCTTGAACGCCACCGCGACGTAGCTGCATGCCGGCTCGATCTTGAAGTGGTTCTCGCGCGCATCGGCGACCATCGCCTCGACCAGCCGCATCGCGACGCCGCGCCCGCCGATCGCCTCGGGGACCAGTGTGTGATCGGCAGAGCGTACCAGACCGCGTTCGGTCCATGTCAGGCGGCCGATATGCTCGCTGTCCGCGACGTGGGCGTGGTACTCTCCGGCCGAGCCGAACTCGTGCTTGGTAATGGTGACGCCGACCATGGGGCGGTTCTCCTCGTTGCGCGCTTGACGGGGCGTGCGCGCGCTCACAGGGCATATGGCCATGCAGTTCACGTCCGACAATGCCGCCGCCGTCCATCCTGCCGTCTGGAAGGCGATGATGGCCGCCGATGCGCCCGACGCGCCCTATGACAACGACGCGCTGAGCCAGCGCCTCGACGCCACGTTCTCGGCGTTGTTCGGGCGCGAGTGCGCGGTGCTGTGGGTGGCGAGCGGGACCGCGGCCAACTGCCTTGCCCTCGCCGCCATGGTGCCACCGCACGGCGCCGTCGTCTGCCACCGCGAGGCGCATATCGAGATGGACGAGGCGGGTGCGCCGGGCTTCTTCCTTCACGGCGCCAAGCTGCTGCTGGCGGACGGGGCCAGCGCCAAGGTCACGCCTGAAACCCTCGCCGCCGTGATCGATCCGATCCGCGACGACGTCCATCAGGTCCAGCCCCATGCGATCTCGATCACGCAGGCGAGCGAGTACGGCTGCGTCTATCGTCCCGAGGAAGTCGCCGCGATCGCCGCTTTCGCGCAGGCGCGCGGCCTTGGCCTGCACATGGACGGCGCGCGCTTCGGCAATGCGACGGCGTATCTGGGCTGCTCTCCCGCCGAGGCCGCAGGCGCGGTCGATGCGCTGAGCTTCGGCTTCGTCAAGAACGGTGGCATGGGCGCGGAGGCCATCGTCTTCTTCGACGTTGAGGCCGCGCGCACGATCCGCTACCGCCGCAAGCGCGCCGGGCACCTGCAGTCCAAGGGCCGCTTCATGGCCGCGCAGATCCTCGCGATGCTGGAGGGCGGCTTGTGGCTGGGCAACGCGCGCGCCGCCAATGCCGCCGCCGCCGAAATCGCCGCTGCCGTGCCGGGCCGCCTGCTCCATCCGGTAGAGGCCAACGAGATCTTCCTCACCTGCACCGCCGCCGAGCGCGAGGCGCTGCGTGCGCAAGGCTTCGCCTTCTACAACTGGGGCGCCGATGCCGCGCGGCTGGTGACGTCGTGGGATGCGAAGGACGCGCACGTCTCCGCTCTCGCCAGGGCATTGGCCGGGTTGTGACCGAGGCGCAGGAGCCCGCTTCCCGAGGCAAGGTGATCTTCGCCTTCCTCGTCGTTACCGCGATCTGGGGCTCGACCTGGCTGGTGATCAAGGATCAGGTCGGATCGGTGCCGCCGACATGGTCGATCACGTATCGTTTCGCGCTGGCGGGTGCGGGAATGCTGGCGCTCGCGCTGCTGCGGCGCGACAGCCTGCGTCTTTCGCGGCAGGGGATGGGGCTGGCGCTGCTGGTCGGGCTGAGCCAGTTCGTGTGCAACTTCCAGTTCGTCTACCAGGCCGAGATCCACCTGACCTCGGGGCTGGTCGCTGTCTGCTACGCGCTGCTGATGCTGCCCAATGCGGTGCTGGCGCGGATATTCCTCGGCCAGCGGGTGACGCCGGGCTTCATCGCGGGCTCGCTGGTGGCGATCGCGGGCATCGCGCTGCTGATGGTTCACGAATACCGCAGCGCTCCGCCCGAGGGCCGCGTCGCGCTCGGCGTGCTGATGACTTGCGCGGGCATCCTCAGCGCCTCCACCGCCAACATCCTGCAGGGCACGAGCCTTGGCCGCGCGCAGCCGATGGTGCCGATGCTGGCATGGGCGATGCTGCTGGGCGCCGCGATCGACGCCTGCTGGAGCCTCGCCACGGTCGGCGCGCCGGTGATGGAGACGCGCTGGGAATACCTCGCCGGGATCGCCTATCTGGCGATTGCCGGCTCGGTGGTGACCTTCCCGCTCTACTTCATGCTGATCCGCGAACTCGGGCCTGGCCGCGCGGCCTACAACGGCGTCGCGGTGCCGGTGGTGGCGATGGGGCTCTCGACGCTGTTCGAAGGCTATCGCTGGACCGGCCTTGCGGTCGGCGGCGCGGTGCTGGCGCTGGCGGGGCTAGTGATCGCGCTGGCGGCGCGCAAGCGCGGCTAGGCCCTCGACATAAGTGGGGTAGCGCGGCCGCCAGCCAAGCACGCGCTTGGCCCTACCGTTCGCGACGCGCCGATTCTCCGCGTAGAAGGCCCGCGCCATGGGTGACAGCTCAGCCTCCTCCAGCGATTGCAGCGGCGGTAGCGGCGTCCCGGTAAGGCGGCACGCTTCCTCCACCAGCAGGTTCTGCGCACAGGGCAGGTCGTCGGCGAGGTTGTAGGCGCCCGGTTGAGCGCTGATCCCGGTCAGCACCCCGGCCGCGATGTCCTCGACATGGACGCGGCTGAAGACCTGATCGGGCAGGTCGATCCGATGCGCGCGGCCCAGCGTCAGCCGTTCCAGTATCGAGCGGCCGGGGCCGTAGATCCCCGGAAGGCGATAGACCCGCGCGCCCAGCGCCAGCCATGCCGCATCGGCTTCGGCCCGCGCTGTGCGGCGGCCGGTGCCGACAGGCGCGCTCTCGTCCACCCACGCGCCGGCGGTATCGCCGTAGACGCCGGTGGAGGACAAGTACGACAGCGCCTTTCCCCTTAGCGCATCGCCATAGCGCTCGAGTACGAAGTCCAGCGGTTCGCCCCGCCCCTCGCGTCCCGGCGGGACCGAGGAGAGCACGTGATCGGCATCCGCCAGAGCAAGGCGCACACTGCCCTCGTCGTCGAAGGCGAGCGTGCCCCCGCTGCCGGTCGAGACCACTTCCCACCCGTGCGCCTCGAACAGTGAGGCGATGAAACCGGCCGTATAGCCGAGACCGAAAATGAACAGGCGGCGCATGGTCCATAGCTAGCGAAGGTAGCGCGCGATGCCCACCCCGCTGCGACTAACTCAGCCTGCGGCTTCGCAAGTCTCGCTCCCCTCCCGCTTGCGGGAGGGGTTGGGGGTGGGCGGATCGCCAATGACGAATCCCCCGCTGGCAATCGGCCGCCGAGCCTCTAAGTAACAGGCATGGACATCGCCAGCAGACCCTCCGAGCCCGCCGAGAACACTCAAGTGGCGGATGCCGCGCCGCCGCCCGCCGCGCCTCCGGTGATCCGGCGCGAGGATTACCTGCCGCCCGCATGGCTGGTGCCTGAGGTCGCGCTGGATTTCCGCCTCGGCCTCGACGCCACTAAGGTCGTCGCCAAGCTCTCGGTCGCGCGCAATCCCGCAGGAAGCGGCGCTTCGACGCTGCGCCTCAATGGCGACCAGATCGCCCCGCTGGCGGTCCGGGTGGACGGCCTCGACGTCAACGACTGGCGCCTCGACGGCTCCGACCTGCTCGTCGAACTGAACGGCGAGGCGCATGCAGTCGAGGTCGAAACCGCGCTCAATCCCGCCGCGAACAGCCAGCTCATGGGCCTCTATGCCTCGAACGGGATGCTCTGTACCCAGTGCGAGGCGGAGGGATTCCGCCGTATCACCTTCTTCCCCGACCGGCCCGACGTGCTGTCCACTTACACGGTGCGGATGAGCGGCGAGAAGGCGCAGTTCCCCATCCTCCTCGCCAACGGCAACTGCACCGCCAGCGGAGAGGGCGAGGACGGCACGCATTGGGCCGAATGGCACGATCCCTGGCCCAAGCCGAGCTACCTCTTCGCGCTGGTGGCGGGAGACCTCGTCGCCAATCACGCGGAATTCACCACCATGGGCGGCCGCAAGGTCGACCTCAACATCTGGGTCCGCCCGGGTGACGAGGACCGCACCCAGCATGCGATGGATTCCCTCGTCAATTCCATGAAGTGGGACGAAGAAGCGTTCGGGCGCGAGTACGATCTCGACCTGTTCAACATCGTCGCCGTGTCCGATTTCAACATGGGCGCGATGGAGAACAAGGGCCTCAACGTCTTCAACACGCGCTATGTCCTGGCCGACCCCGAGACCGCGACCGACGGCGATTACGATGCCGTCGAAGGCGTGATCGGGCACGAATACTTCCACAACTGGTCGGGCAACCGCGTGACCTGCCGCGACTGGTTCCAGCTGAGCCTCAAGGAAGGCTTCACCGTCCTGCGCGACCAGCTGTTCAGCGCCGACATGGGCAGCGAGGCGGTCAAGCGGATCGAGGATGTGCGCGTCCTGCGCATTGCCCAGTTCCCCGAGGATTCCGGCCCGCTTGCGCACCCGATCCGGCCCGATTCCTTCCAGGAAATCAGCAACTTCTACACCGCGACGATCTACAACAAGGGCGCCGAGGTGATCCGCATGATGCGCACCATGGCGGGCCTCGAACGGTTCCGCCAGGGCACCGACCTCTACTTTGAGCGCCACGACGGCGAGGCCGCGACCTGCGAGGATTTCGTCAAGGCGATCGAGGATGGCGCCAGGCTCGATCTCACGCAGTTCCGCCTGTGGTACTCGCAGGCCGGCACGCCGCAGGTTGCTGCCGAGATGGCACATAACGGCACCCAAACGGTACTCAAGCTCACCCAGACCGTCCCCGCCACCCCCGGACAGCCCGAAAAGCAGGCCATGCCGATCCCCTTGCGCGTCGCGCTGTTCGACCGCGACACCGGCACCCATTCGGGCGAGCAGCTGATCGTCCTCGACAAGGACAGCCAGACCTTCACCTTCGACGGTTTCACCCAGCCGCCGGTGCTGTCGATCAACCGCGGCTTCTCGGCTCCGGTGGCGATCGAGTTCGAACGCGACAGCGCGGACCTCGTGTTCCTCGCCGCGCATGACGACGATCCCTTCGCCCGCTACGAGGCGATGCAGGGCCTCGTCGTCCAGCATCTCGTCGCCGCCGTCTCCGGCAAGCTCGATGATGCCGCGCGCGCCGAGGGGCGCGCGGCGATCGGGGAGGCTTACGGTTCGGTGATCGCCGACCCGGCGCTCGACGACCTGATGCGCGGCGAACTGATGATCCTGCCCGCCGAGACCTACCTTGCCGAGCAGCTTCCCGTCTCCGACCCCGGCGCGATCCATGCCGAGCGCGAAGCGCTGAAAGCATGGCTGGGCCGCGAACTCGCCGCCCCGCTTAAGGCGCTCCACGACCGCGCCGTCGCCGTGGCCTATTCGCGCGAGGCGGCGGCGCGCGGCGCCCGCAAGATCAAGACGCAGGCGCTGGTGCTGATCGCCTGCAGCGACCCAGCCGAGGGCGCGCGCCGTGCCTTCGCGCAGTACCAGGCGGCCGACAACATGACCGACCGCCAGGGCGCGCTCATGGTCCTCGCCAGCCTCGACGCGCCGGAGCGGGAGACGGCGCTGGCCGATTTCCACGATCGCTACGAAGGCAATGCCCTCGTCATCGACAAGTGGTTCTCGCTGCAGGCGGGCGCGCTCAATCCGAAGGTGCTGGAGCACATCGCGGCGCTGGCGCAGCACCCCGACTTCACCATGACCAACCCCAACCGCGTGCGCGCGCTCTACATGGCGGCGGCGGCGAACCCCAAGGCGTTCCACGACGCCAGCGGCGAGGGCTACCGCATGATCGGCGACCTGATCCGCCGTCTTGATCCGATCAACGCGCAGACGGCGGCGCGCTTCGTGCCCTCGCTCGGCCGTTGGCGCCGGATCGAGCCGGTCCGCGCGGCGATGATGCGCGCCGAACTGGAGCGCATCGCGGCGCTGCCCGAGCTTTCGCGCGACGTGCGCGAGCAGGTGTCGAAGTCCCTTGGCTGAGCCGGTCGAAGTCAACCGCGCCACTCTGCTCGAAGGTGTCTCCCACGGCTTCCTCGGCCGCCGGGGCGGAGTAAGCGAGGGCGAAGTCGCGGGCCTCAACGTCGGGCGCGGTTCGGGCGATGATCTCGACATCGTCGAACGCAACCGCACGCGGGCGGCCGAAGCGGTGCTGCCCGGCGCGCGGCTGGTCACGGTCTATCAGGTCCACTCGGCCGACTGCGCGGTGCTGGGCGGGGAACCATGGTCCGAGGAAGACCGCCCCAAGGCCGACGCCATCGTCACCGACCGGCCCGGCGCGGTGCTGGGTATCCTCACGGCCGACTGCGCGCCGGTGCTCTTCGCCGACCGCGAGGCGGGCGTGATCGGCGCGGCCCATGCCGGCTGGCGCGGGGCGCTGGGCGGCGTCACCGATGCCACCATCGCCGCGATGGAGGCCCTCGGCGCCCGGCGGGAAAGCATCGTCGCGGCGGTGGGGCCGTGCATCGCGCAGGATTCCTACGAGGTGGACGCAGCGTTCCGCGAGCGCTTCCTCGCCGACGACCTGCCCAATGCGCGGTTCTTCCAGGAAGGGCGGCCCGAGCATTTCCAGTTCGACCTCGAAGGCTACGTGCTATGCCGGTTGCGCCTCGCCGGGATCGCGCATCCCGAGGGTCTGCGGCTGGATACTTATGCCGAGCCCGAGCGGTTCTACTCCTTCCGCCGCGCCACCCATCGCGGGGAACTGAGCTACGGGCGGCAGATTTCGCTGATCGGGCTGGGCTGAGGGTGTACCTTCGTCATTGCTTCGCTGCGCTCGCAATGACGAAGAAGAATGATTCACGCGGAGGCGCAGAGGTGTAGCGCTTGCGGCAGCGAGCCTTTCCTTTCATCGGTGCGTTTTCCTCACCATTGGAATGGGGAGCGAGTTCACGGCGTCACCCAACACCTCTGCGCCTCCGCGTGAACCCGTTTTTCTGCTTTTTATCGAGCGGCAGCTTCCGCCGCGTTGGGGACCTTGTGTATCCTCCCTGTTCCGCAGGAATGGGGAGGGGGACCGCCGACGAAGTCGGTGGTGGAGGGGGAGAAACCCCTCCGTCAGCCCTGCGGGCTGCCACCTCCCCATTCCTACGGAACAGGGAGGATAAAGCAGCTGCTTCCTACCCAAATCCGCCGTCACCCTGAACTTGTTTCAGGGGCCATCAGGCCGATCGCCCATTTCGTGAGCGGCTAAATCGAAGGTGCGGTTTTCGCCTTCCGGCTTCGGCGCCAGCTGCCCGATGGATCCTGAACCAAGTTCAGGATGACGAAGGCAGGGGCGCAACATCGGCGTCTCACTGATAGGCCCTTAACCCGCTCAGGCTGAGCTTGTCGAAGCCCCCCGAGGCCGAGCGCTGCGGCCTGCCATGCTTCGGCAGCCCGAACGCGCCATCGCCACCGTCCCACCCCGAAATCACCGGTATCGCCAAGCCGATCGGCCTAACTTCCGTCCGTTACAGTAGCTTGCCTTGACCAAAATCAAGGTTGGCACAGGCGACGTTCATGTATAACAGAAGCCCCAAAGCCGGGAGATTCATGGGTTTTGCCCATGGCTCGCAACCGGTACGGGGGATACCAGGATACCATTCGGTCTGATAGACCTCCTGCCGCACCTCCGGCAGAGAGGGTTGTCGAAAGCAAGGCAAGGGCAAACATGGCAGAAACAGAGGGCGTAAGGCGGCGCGATTTCATCAACATCGCCGCAGTCAGCGCTGCAGGCGTTGCAGGAATCGGGATCGTCGTCCCGCTCGTGAGCCAGATGTCGGCATCGGCCGACGTTCTCGCGGCTTCCTCCACCGAAATCGATATCTCGGCGATCCAGCCCGGACAGGCGATCAAGGCGGTGTTCCGCAAGCAGCCCGTCTTCGTGCGCAACCTGACCCCGCACGAGATCGAGGCCGCCAACAAGGTGGACGTCGCCTCGCTGCGCGATCCCCAGACGCTGGAGGAGCGCACCAAGGAGGGCAAGGAGAACTGGCTCATCACCATGGGCGTGTGCACCCACCTCGGCTGCGTGCCGCTGGGCGCCGGCGAAGGTGAAGTGAAGGGCGAGTTCGGCGGCTACTTCTGCCCCTGCCACGGTTCCGCCTACGATACCGCGGCGCGCATCCGCAAAGGCCCCGCGCCCAAGAACCTCGAGGTGCCGAAGTACGAGTTCTCGTCCGACACCGTCGTCAAAATCGGCTGAGCCCAAGAGAGAGGATCAAGAACATGAGCTTTCCCTGGGCAAAGCACTACACCCCCGCGCATCCCTTCATGAAGTGGATGGACGACAGGCTGCCGATCCCGCGCCTCGTCTACAATGCCGTGGGTGGTGGCTACGAGGTTCCGCGCAACCTCAACTATTTCTGGAACTTCGGTTTCCTTGCGGGGCTCTGCCTCGTGCTGCAGATCGTCACCGGCATCGTCATGGCCATGCACTACGCGGCCAATACCGCCGTGGCGTTCGACACCATCGAGATGACCGTGCGCGACGTGAACTGGGGCTGGCTGATGCGCTATGCGCACGCCAATGGCGCCTCGGCCTTCTTCGTCGTCATCTACATCCACATCTTCCGCGGCTTCTACTATGGCTCGTACAAGGCCCCGCGCGAAATGGTGTGGCTGCTGGGCGTGGTGATCTTCCTGCTGATGATGGCCACCGCCTTCATGGGCTACGTGCTTCCCTGGGGCCAGATGAGCTTCTGGGGCGCCAAGGTCATCACCGGTCTGTTCGGCGCGATCCCCTTCGTGGGCGAGCCGTTGCAGCAGTGGCTGCTGGGCGGTTTCGCGCCTGACAACGCCGCGCTCAACCGCTTCTTCTCGCTCCACTACCTGCTGCCCTTCGTGATCCTGGGCGTGGTGATCCTGCACATCTGGGCACTGCACATCCCCGGCTCGTCGAACCCGACCGGCGTGGAAGTGAAGTCCAGCTCGGACACGGTGCCGTTCTACCCCTTCTACGTCGCCAAGGACGGCTGGGCGATCGGCGTCTTCGCGATCCTCTTTGCGATCGCGGTGTTCTACTTCCCCAACGCGCTCGGCCACCCGGACAACTACATTCCGGCGAACCCGATGAGCACGCCCGCGCACATCGTGCCCGAATGGTACTTCTGGCCGTTCTACGCGATCCTCCGCGCCTTCACGCAGGACTTCTTCTTCATCCCGGCCAAGCTGATGGGCGTGCTCGCCATGTTCGGCGCGATCCTGGTGTGGTTCTTCCTGCCCTGGCTCGACAAGTCGCCGGTGCGTTCGGGCGGCTACCGTCCGCTGTACCGCAAGTTCTTCTTCTTCGGCCTGATCCCGGCGATGCTGGTGCTGTTCTACTGCGGCGGCGCCGCGGCGGCGGAGCCCTACGTGATGATCTCGCAGCTGGCGGCGCTCTACTACTTCGCGCACTTCCTCATCATCATCCCGGTGGTCTCGGCGATCGAAAAGCCGCTGCCGCTGCCGTTCTCGATCACCGAATCGGTGCTCGGCAAGGATGACGAGGCCGTACTCGACGTTTCCGCCGCCCCGGCTTCGGCCGTCTGATCCAGCCAGAACGAAAGACGAAAGACATGGCACGCATTCTCTCGATCCTCGTCGGGCTGTTCTTCACGGTCGCGCTGGCGTGGTCGTTCGGCAAGGGCGCCTACACGCAGATCACCGAACCGCCCGCAGCGACTGCCGAGCACGAGTTCCACCTGCACCCCAAGGAACTCCACCTCGCCAGCGACGGCCCCTTCGGCAAGTTCGACAAGCAGCAGCTGCAGCGCGGCTTCCAGATCTACAAGGAAGTCTGCTCGGCCTGCCACTCGCTCAGCCACGTCGCCTTCCGCGACCTGGCGGCGCTGGGCTATTCCGAAGGCCAGGTGAAGGCCATCGCGGCGGGCTTCCAGGTCCCCGGCGTGGACCCCACCACCGGCGAGGCGAACACCCGTCCGGGCCTGCCGACCGACTACTTCCCCAAGCCCTTCGCCAACGACACGGCCGCGCGCGCCGCGAACAACAACGCGATCCCGCCCGACCTCTCGCTGATGACCAAGGCGCGCCACGAAGGCGGCCCCTACGTCTACTCGCTGCTGACCGGCTTCCAGGCCCAGCCCGCCGCGTTGCTCAAGGAGTTCCCGGACGCCAAGACGCCTGACGGCCTGCACTACAACCCGTACTTCGCGAACCTCAACCTCGCGATGGCGCCGCCGCTGACTGCCGACGGCCAGGTGGAATACAGCCCGGGCAACCCGAAGCCGACGGTCGACCAGATGGCGAAGGACGTCTCGGCCTTCCTCGTCTGGACCGCCGAACCGAAGCTGGAGAAGCGCAACCAGACCGGCCTTGCCGTGGTGCTCTTCCTGATCTTCGCGACGGTGCTGGGCTATATGTCCTACCGCAACATCTGGGCGGGCAAGAAGCACTGATCCAAGAAGCGCTGACGTAAGCGCTTCCACCTGCTAAGGGCTCCGGCGCCCCGCCATCCACGGTGATGGCGGGGCGCTTTGCTTATGAGCTGCCGGAGATGCAAAAGTGACCGTCGAAGACCTCCGCCAGCTGGTGCGCACGATCCCCGACTTCCCCAAGCCCGGAATCCTGTTCCGCGACGTCACCACCCTGATCGGCGACGGCCCCGGCTTCGCAGCGGCGGTGGGGCACATGGCGGACCGTGCCGAAGCGGCCGGGGCCGAGGTGATCGCCGGGATCGAGGCGCGCGGCTTCGTGTTCGGCGCGGCGATGGCGGCGCGCATGGGCCTGCCCTTCGTGCCGGTGCGCAAGCCGGGCAAGCTGCCGGTCCCGGTCCTCGCGATCGACTATGCGCTGGAATACGGCACAGACACGCTGGAGGTCGATCCGGGCGCGGTGCCGGACGGCGCCCGCGTGGTGGTGATCGATGATCTCATCGCCACCGGCGGCACGGCGCTGGCGGCGGTGGAACTGTTACGCCGGGCAGGGGGTGAGGTGGTGCATTCGCTCTTCGCCATCGACCTGCCTGACCTCGGCGGCGCGCAGCGGCTGCGCGATGCAGGCGTTCCGGCCGAGGCGCTGATGGCCTTCGAGGGGCATTGAGGCGCTAAGGGAAAAAGCCCGCCCCTGCCCCCTCCCGCAAGCGGGAGGGGAATGAGAGGTCGGGTTTCCCCCTCCCGCAAGCGGGAGGGGCAGCGAGACTTAGTCCGCAGGACTTAGTCGCAGCGGGGTGGGAGGGTGGACCTGCCGCTCAGGCCGCCACGGTCTCCTTGGCCTTCTTCCCACCCTTCTTCGGCCCGCCTTCCGGCTCCTCCAGAAGCGTTTGCACCGCCTTCGAGGTGACGACGGTGCCCAGTTCGGTCAGCGCAAAGAAGTTCGCCTCGATGTCTGCAAGATCGTAGAGGTAGTTCACCATGACGCCGTGCGCCTGCTTCTGCCCATTGGCGGAGAGGTCCGCATTGGCATGCACCGCCTCAAGCCGTGCGCCGTTGCCGAGGTGGAATCGCGCCACCGGATCGAGCGGCTGCCCGCTCTTCTTCGCCTCGACCAGATAGCGCGCCGCCAGCCGCCGCAATTCCTGCGCACCGGGGACCGGAGCATCGGCGTCCTGCTCCTTCGCCAACCACTTGGCAAAGCCCGGCACCGGCGAGAGCGTGGCGAACGTCTTGAGGTGCGGCAGTTCCTCCTTGAGCAGGCCCACAACACGCTTGATCAGGTGGTTGCCGAAGGGAATGCCCTTCAGCCCGACCTGGCAGTTGCTGATCGAATAGAAGATCGCGCAGTTCGCCTCGCGCGGGGCGATCGTCTCACGCTCCTCGGAGATGATCTCGTGGATGGAGCCGGGAATCTGCTGCGTCAGCGCGACTTCGACGAAGATCAGCGGATCGTCCTGCATCTGCGGGTGAAAGAAGCCGTAGCAGCGCCGGTCGACCGGCTCGACCCGGCGGCGAAGGTCGTCCCAGCCCTGGATCTGGTGGACCGCCTCGTAGCGGATGATGCGCTCCAGCAGTTGCGCGGAGCTGTCCCAGCCGATCCGCCGCAGTTCGAGAAATCCGGCATTGAACCAGGCCGTGAAGGCGTTCTCCAGATCACGGTCGAGCGCGGCCAGGCCCGAGGTGGAGGCCGAGCGCGGCACCGCCAGCAAATCTTCGCGCAAGTCGATCAGGCGCTGGGTGCCCTGCGGCGCCAGGTTGAGCTGGTTGATCAGCCGCCGGCTGGGCGACTTGCTGGCGACGTTGAGGGCGAGGGCGGAAGCCTCGTCCCGCTTGTCGTTCCATCTGGCGATGGCCTGGTCGATGGCCTTGGCGTCGGCCGGGTGGAGATCGTGCACCTTGCCGAGAAATTCCTGCCGCGCGGCAAGGTCGCTCGCTTCGTAGAGATCGAAGAACGCCGAGGCGAGCGCCGGGCCGGAAGCGCGCCCGCGCAGTGAAAGCAGGGCATCGGCAAGGTCGAGCAGGCTCTCCCCGCTCGCTGGCCGGGGGGCGACGCCGATGCCGCGCAGCAGCTTGCCCAGCCCCGAATTCATCAGCAGGTCGAGCGGGTTGCGCCGCCGCGCGGAAGCGGTTTCGGCGGGTGTGCGCGTCCGGGGCGTGTTCATGATGACCTCGTTCTCGTCAGCAGCTTTGAGATGTCAGGCTATCATCGCTGCACCTGCGAGAGAATACGTCGAAGCCGCGATGCGCGGCGTTCGGGACAGGAAGAATAGTCCGGATCGGCAGTTTTCCGTGCCTTGAACGGCAGAAGCCGCCCTGGCGATCGGTCGACGCGCACCAAAGTGTCACGGATGTCGGCGTTTGGGCTCCGGCAAACGCCTTCAGCCAGGAACCTTGGAATCTCGCGGGGCTGCAGGATCAAGCGGGATGGGCCGGAAGTACTGTTTCGACAGTTCTTTCGAGTTCGCCTTCGCATGCTGCGATGCAGCGCAATCGATGTTGACATCACCCAATTTGTTCGGCTTCCGTATTTCTACCTCATCTGTTTCCGCAAGATGAGGCAGGGGCAATTCGGATGACGCAGTTGAGACAAATCGAGAAATCCAACTTCATCAAGTTCCGGCCGGACATAGAAGGCATGCGCGCGATTGCGGTCTTGAGTGTGCTGCTTTTTCACATGGGCTTTTCCGCGATTCCGGGCGGGTTTGTTGGCGTAGATATTTTCTTTGTCATTTCCGGATTTTTGATAACCCAGGATATATACAACAGAAGTGTGACGGAAAAATTTAATTTAATGGAATTTTATTTACGGCGGGTGAGGCGAATATTTCCGTCTTTAATTGCTGTACTTATCGCATCGACCGTTGCGGCTGTTTTTATATTACTGCCGTCAGAGTTGGAAAATTTTTCTAAAAGTGCCCTGTCGGCGTCCATTTCCCTGTCAAATATTTATTTCTTTAAGAAAAATGACTATTTCAGCCCATCTGCGGAAGAGATGCCGCTGTTACACACATGGTCCCTGGGGGTTGAAGAGCAATTCTATATCTTCTGGCCGATGGTGATCGTTTTGTCGCTGAAGTTTTTCGGCAGGCATGGGGTCAAGGCTGTATTATCGGCCGTAATCATCATCAGTCTTATTTGTTCAGAGCTTCTTCTGAAGAGCAATCCCAGTTTCTCCTTCTACATGCTGCCCGCTCGTGCATGGGAGTTGGCGATCGGAGGCCTTCTTGGCCTTTCCGGCAATCTAGGTTTGCAAATTAAAAAGAGCGTAGCTGGCGTACTTGTATCCGCCGGAATATTGATTGTTGGCTATTCCATTTTCTTTTTTGAAAAGACCACGCCATTCCCGGGTTTGCATGCCCTGATCCCCTGCATTGGCGCGGCATTGATCATTTTCGGCGGGCAATTCGAAAACCTGGTTTCTTCATTTCTATGCAACGTCGTCATGAAATATATCGGGAGGATTTCTTATCCTCTTTACCTTGTTCACTGGCCCATCATCGTATTCTGGGGACTTGCCTCGACAACTGAAGTGTCGATGGCTGTGAAACTCGTCCAGATCGCCGTCATGTTTGGCGCCGCGCATGTGCTGTATGCGGGGGTGGAGCCTATTTTCCGCCGCATCTCGGCAACGCGCGCGCGCATGAAGGTGTGGGCACCGATGGCAGTGGCGCCGGTAATTGCGATGGGCCTGGTTTGCGCGTCGATGCTGTTCACCAATGGCTTGCAGGGGCGGCACCCGATGCCGGCCTGGGTGAGTCAGGCCGCAGCCGAGTCCAGTTCATTCCAGCGCGATCCTTGCCTCATGCGCGGCGCGGAACTTTCGACTTCTGCGCAATGCGTGATCGGCGATCCCACCCGGCAGCCCACTTTGGTGCTTTGGGGCGATTCTCATGCCACGCAGTTGATCCCGGCGTTTCGTGAGAGCCTGATCGGAAAATAAGTTGAGTGGTATCAGCAAGTTAGCTTGACGCTTTGGCCTGTCATTGATTCATGGGTTTCGCCAAAAACTACCATGGATTCAACGATGTGGACCGATACCACTCGCGCCCTTCATGCGCGAAGAGGGCTAGCTTTGCCAAGCGATTTGACGGATGCCGAGTGGGCGCTGCTGGAGCCATTGCTTCCACCTGCGTCTCGTGTCGGACGGCCCCGCAAATGGCCATTACGACGCATCGTCGAGGCAATTCTGTACCTACTGCGCGGAGGCCTGCCATGGCGGATGCTGCCGCCTTGCTTTCCGCCGGTGTCGAGCGTGCGGCATTGGTTCTACTTGTGGCGAGACAACGGGCTGTGGCTGACGATAAACCACACCTTGTTGATGATGGCCCGAGAAGCTGATGGGCGAGAGGCTTCTCCCAGCGCTGGCGTGATCGACAGCCAGTCGGTCAAGACGACCGAAAGCGGTGGCCTGTGCGGTTACGATGCAGCGAAGAAGATCAAAGGACGCAAACGGCACATCCTGACCGACACCGATGGAAATCTTGTCCATGCCGTTGTGCACGCCGCCGACATTCAGGACCGGGACGGGGCACCGCTGGTCCTTGGAGAAATCGTCAGGCGCTTCCCCTGGCTGCGTCACGTGTTTGCAGACGGCGGCTATGCCGGAAACAAGCTCAGGGAGGCCCTGCGCCGGATCGGAAAGTGGACCGTCGAAATCATCAAACGGTCCGATACTGCCAAGGGCTTCGAGGTCTTGCCGCGACGATGGGTCGTCGAAAGAACGCTCGCATGGCTGAGCCGCAACCGGCGTCTGGCAAAGGACTTCGAGGAAACCATCGCGTCCGCCACAGCTTGGCTCTTTATCGCATCCATCCAGCTATATGCTCGCCGCATCGCAAGGCCCTGATTGCCACGCCCGCAATTTTGAATCAGACACTGAGCTCGACTTTGTACGTTTTTGGTCAGGTCCAGGTCCAGAAGATGCTGTTTTCAGCAACGTGGTCGAGTGCTTGATCGAGGGGCAAGACGCATCCGCCCATATCATCGATATTTTCCCATTTTCGCTGGTGTGACCAGTAGCCGAGCCTGACTTCGTCACGCGTGCCGACAGGCTTGAGGCGGGCGATCGGTGCCTCGGTTGCCAGCAGATAGAGATGGTAAGCGCCTTTGTTCTCATACCATCCGACGCCGCCGCCGTTGGCCGCGTCGAACGTTTCGATGCGCAGAATGATTTCCTCGTCTTTCATGGTGCATCCATTGCCGCCGTCAGGTCACAGCATATCCGAGTCACCTCACCGCATGGCAACAGCCTAAGCGTTGCAACGTGCTTCAGTCAGGACTCGAAGCATGGGATGTTGGACCAGAACAAGGCCGTGATCGGCGATCCCGTCCCCCAGATCCTGCGCCAATGGCTGCAGGCATGGCGTCCCTGCTTTACGGCTCCCAGTTGGGAGCATGTACTTGTTCTTGTGATGGGGGGCGTGCTGGCCACGGGCAAACGGACCGTCACGTCTTGCCTGCGCGTGACCGGCCGGGGCGATGCTGCCAACTTTGCAACCTATCACCAGATCCTCAACCGCGCCCGCTGGAGCTCCCGTGCCGTTGCCAGGCGTTTACTGGGCATTGTGGTCGAACGGCTCGTGCCCGATGGTCCTGTGGTCATCGGTATGGACGACACCATTGAGCGGCGATGGGGGCGCCGGATCACCGCACGGGGTATCTACCGCGACCCGGTCCGCTCCAGTCACGGCCATTTCGTCAAAGCTAGCGGACTGCGCTGGCTCAGTTTTATGGTGCTCACCCCGGTGTCATGGACCCGCCTGATCAAAGCGCTGCCAGTCTTGACGTTGCTCGCTCCTTCGGAACGATCGAACCGTCAACGCGGCTGTCGTCATAAATTGCTGACGGACTGGGCGCGGCAGGGCGCGCTACAGCTGTCTCGCTGGCTGCCGGGTCGGCGGATCATCTTCATTGGCGACAGCAGCTTTGCTGTCCACGAACTGGCACATGCAATTGTCCGCCGGGCCACACTCATCAGCCGACTGCGGCTCGATGCCAACTTGTTTGCACAGCCTGCGGGGCGAACGGCACGCACGATGGGGCGCCCCGCACAGAAAGGGCGAGCATTACCAAAACTCAAGACCCTGCTCGCCAACCCGGCGACACGCTGGACCAGCATTCTCGTCTCTGCCTGGTATGGCCATGCGGGCGGCAAGACGCTCGAGATCACATCTGACATCGCCCTATGGTACAGGCCCGGCACCCCGGTCTTGCCGGTCCGCTGGGTCCTGGTTCGCGATCCTGACGGAAAGCGCGACCCGCAGGCCTTCTTCAGTACCGACATCACCCTCGAGCCCGCCGAGATGATCGCCCTCTACGTCCGCCGATGGCAGATCGAGGTCACCTTTGCAGAAACCCGCGCTCACCTTGGTGTCGAAACACAGCGCCAGTGGACCGACAAAGCCATAGCGCGAACCACGCCGGCGCTGCTGGGTCTCTACAGCCTAATATCGCTATGGGCCTGCGATCTGTTGACCATTAAAAGCACCCCTTATTCCGCCGCCTGGTATCGAAAAACCAACCTGACATTCAGTGACGCCATCGGAGCTGTCCGTCTCCAACTCTGGGTCGGCGACATTAATCAACACTCCCCGCCGCACCCAGAACCGAACTATATTCCCACAACCCGCCTAAAACGTATGGCTCAGGCACTATGCTTCGCTACCTGATCGTACAAAGTCGAGCTGAGATCGCGGATGCCAATGGCTATGCTGGCCTGATCATAACCAAGGCGGGGTGTGCGCCCATCCCCGATACGACGATGTTGCCGAATTCGGAGATGCGCCGCGATTGCCGGCAGTTCAACAGCGAGGCAATCGAACGGGTTGCGGCCATACCAAAGTTGAAGGGGCTTATCGTCGCAGGAAACTGGAGGACTTACCTTTCAGGCGGTGGACTGCTGACGGATGGTGATGAAGTCGCAAGTCCGGATGGCACCCAGCGCATCATGGCTGATCGATTTTCAAGAATGCGAGAGCAACTGCCGCCCGGCGGATATAAACTGATCCTGATGGGTATCGCTCCAACCGGCGAAAATAAAGCGTTTTCCTGTGCAAGCAGGGCTGCCTACCGCAATATGGATTTCAGGAATTGCAGCTCCGATCTTTATTCAGATACGCTGTTCTATCAGAAAGATCTTGAAGGGTTGGTGGATAAGAACTCCAAGATCGATCTTGTCGATTATCTTCCGGTAATGTGCCCTGATCAAAAGTATTGTGCGGTTTATAACGGACGAAATGCAAACTTTCTGGATGACAGCCATATTTCTGCGCATGCCGCAAAAAGTGTGGTTTCAACCATAGAACATCTTCTGTGATTGAATTTCGAAACAGATGGCGATGGAGGTCGTGATCGTACGGTCGATTGTGCGGTCGTCGCCACAGGACGCGTGACGCCACGCCTGCAGTTTCCCGAGCATCGAATCTTTATGTGAACCGGCATTGTCCGGGCGCAAGGCGGAACGACGATCGCATCGCATCGCTTCGCTTCGTAAAGGCGTCGCGGTGCCATGGATGTCGAAGATTGGAAAAGATACGTTGACGAGGCGGTCATCGTCGTGGCAAGCGGCGAGCGCATCAACGGTCTGTCCTTGGGCGGGCCGGTAATGCGGGTATAGCTTAGTGGTAAAGCTCCAGCCTTCCAAGCTGGCTATGCGGGTTCGATTCCCGCTACCCGCTCCATTTCCCCTTCAAAAATCACCCTGAAAATGGTATAAAATCCGCAGAAAACCTAGGGTTTTTGTGCCTTGGTTCGTCCGGGTTTGCGTACCCCCGTCCACCGGAATCCATGCCATTGTGGTGGTCTTTTGGGGTTTCGCGTTCTCGGGTCGATTGGACATACCCCCATACTGGGGGTGTCATCTCGCGAAAGGCGCGGCCCTTACAGACATTGCTATTCGACCGATGAAATGACGGCCCATGGTTTTCGAGCAACAGCATCCACGCTGCTGAACGAAAGCGGGAAATGGCACCCTGATGCGATCGAATGCGCGCTCGCCCACGGCGATAGCGATAGAGTTCGGGCTGCGTACCATCGCGGCGCTCACTGGAATGAACGCGTGGCTATGTCGCCGTGGTGGAGCGATAATCTCGATAGCCTCAGGAACGCATCTAACAGTAAAAGGTGAGGCAAACGGCGCGCTGCCTGGATTCCGCATCGTCTGGACCGGGCCAGGCCGGACCATCGAACAGACCATCTACGGCGGGCGCCGCGTGTCCGGAGTGCACGAAAGCCGAAGGCACTCGTTCGGAACAGGCTCAACCTTCGGGGCTTTCTCTTGTGGCTTCTGGCAACACACGAGAAATATTCATGGCGACTGTCGCGCAAGTTATCGTCGAAACCCTTGCGGCGGCGGGCGCATCCCGCTGCTACGGCGTGCCGGGCGATACGCTCAACCACGTGACCGATGCAATCCGAACCAGCGACATCCGATGGGTCCACGTGCGGCATGAGGAAGCGGGCGGTTTTGCGGCCGGAGCGGATGCGCTGCTGACCGGCGAACTGGCGCTGTGCGCGGGGTCGTGCGGCCCAGGCAGCCTCCATTTCATAAACGGCTTGTTTGAGTCCCATCGCAACCGTGCGCCGGTGGTGCTGATCGCAAGCCAGATCGTGCGCGACGAACTGGGTTTCGATTTTCCGCAGGAGGTGGATTTCCGCTCGGTCTACCAAAGCTGCTCGGTGTTCTGCGAGGAAATCCGCACGCCGGAGCAGGCCCGTCGCAAGACCGCGATGGCCGCACAGGCCGCGCTGGCCAAACGCGGGGTCGCAGTGCTGATCGTGCCTGCCGACATATCGAGCGCAAAGGCGCCCGAGGAGCCGCCCTTCGCAGTGCACCGTGCAAATCCGCTGGTGCGCCCCTCCAACCCGGAACTCGACCAGATCGCAAGCCTGCTGGGCAAGGGCAAGAAGATCGCCATCTACGGCGGCTCTGGCTGCGAGCAGGCGCACGACGAGGTGGTGGCTTTGGCGCACGCACTTCAGGCCCCGGTCGCGCATACCTCGCGCGCAAAGGACTTCCTCGAACACGACAATCCCTTCGATGTCGGTATGACCGGCATCTTTGGCGGAGACGCCGGTTACCACGCGCTGATGGCGTGCGACACGCTGCTGCTGCTCGGCTGCGATTTCGCCTGGCGCCAGTTCTATCCTGAAAAGGCGACGATCATCCAGGTCGATCTCGACGGCACCCATCTTGGCCGCCGGCATCCGGTAGACCTGGGCGTCGTCGGGGATGTTCAGGCTACCTTGAGTGCACTGCTGCCCCGTTTGCAGGCTCGTTCGGACCGTGCTTTCCTCGACGACTGCCTGGCGCACCGGGCGAAGACCGAGGAACGGCAGGGCAAGCACGCGCACATCGGCAAGGGTGGGGCGATCCATCCGCAATACCTGACCGAGACGATTTCCCGGTTGGCGCCCGACGATGCAATCTACACCGCAGACGGCGGTTCACCGATGGTGTGGTGCCTGCGTCACGTCACCTCAACTGGGCACAACCGCACCGTCATCAGCCTCAGCCATGGGACGATGGCCAACGCGATGCCGCAGGCCCTGGGCGCCAAGGCAGCGTACCCTGATCGAACGGTGATCTCGCTTTCAGGTGACGGAGGGCTCGCGATGATGCTGGGTGACCTGCTCACGGCGGTGCAGGAGAAGCTGCCTATCAAGGTCGCCGTGTTCAACAACAGCGCGCTCGATTTCGTGGAGATCGAGCAGAAGGTGGAGGGGTTGCTGGACACTTATACGGACCTGCTCAATCCCGACTTCGGCCGTGTTGCCGAAGCGGTCGGGTTCTGGGGGCGCCGAGTGGAAAAGGCGGAGGAACTGGAAGGCGCGGTGCGGGATTGGCTGGCGACGCCCGGACCCGCACTGCTGGACGTGGTGACCGACCGGTTCGAACTGGTAATGCCGCCAAAAGTCGAGGCCGGGCAGGTGGCGGGCATGGCGCTCTATTCTGCAAAGGCCTTGCTGGGCGGCCGGGGCCGCGATGTCGCGGGCCTGATCCGCAATTTGCTCCCATGAGCACCCGGCCCGGGCTGGTCGCCGCGTTGACCCGCGACCATGCGCTGTCGCGCAATCTCGTTCTGCTGGCGGCGCTGGCTGCAACGGTCGCCGTGCTTGTCGCGGGGCCGCGCCATCCGATGGCATTATGGCTGCTGCTAGCCAGCCTGCCTGTTCTGGTGATTTCGCTGGTGGACCTGTTCCAGACGAGGCATTCGCTGCGCCGGAACTACCCAGCGTCCGCACGCTTCCGCTGGTTCTTTGAATGGCTGCGGCCATTCCTGCGCGCCTATATCGTCGAGAGCGATCTCGACGGCCGGCCCTTTAGCCACGACGAGCGAGCGCTGGTCTACGCGCGCGCCAAGGGCGATGTCGCGGCCCACCCCTTCGGAACCGAACTCGACGTCTATTCCGACGAATATGAATGGCTGGCACACAGCATTGCGCCTTCGCGTGATGCCCCCAAGGAAACGCGCGTGCACGTCGGAAGCGCGCAGTGCTCGCAGCCGTATGATGCGGCACGGCTGAATATTTCGGCCATGAGCTTCGGCGCCTTGGGAGCGAACGCTATCGAGGCGCTGAACCTGGGCGCGAAGATAGGCGGATTCTATCACGACACCGGCGAGGGCGGCCTGTCACCTTATCACCTGAAGCACGGTGGCGACGTCGTTTGGGAGATCGGTTCGGGCTACTTCGGCTGCCGCGACAAGGAGGGCCGATTCGATCCCGGCCGCTTCGCCGAACGGGCCGCGAACGATGCCGTGAAGATGACCGAAATCAAGTTGAGCCAAGGCGCCAAGCCGGGGCATGGGGGCCTTCTGCCCGGCCCGAAGGTAACCCGCGAGATCGCCGGGACACGCGATGTGCCCGAGGGCGAGGATTGCCTTTCGCCGCCTTGGCATTCAGCGTTCTCCACGCCCGTCGAGCTGGTCGAATTTGCCGCCCGCATGCGCGAGTTGTCGGGCGGCAAGCCGGTGGGCATCAAGCTGTGCGTAGGTTACCCGCACGAGCTCTTTGCCGTGACGAAGGCTATGCTGGAGACGGGAATCCTTCTGGACTTCATCGTCATCGACGGTGCTGAAGGCGGAACCGGCGCAGCGCCGACGGAACTTTCCGATCGGGTAGGAATGCCGCTGCGAGAGGGATTGATCCTGGCGCGCAACGCGCTGGTGGGAGCGAATCTGAAAGGGCCCGTGAAGTTGGCAGCATCGGGCAAAGTAAGTTCCGGTGCGGGTATTGCCATGAATGCAGCGCTGGGTGCCGATTGGTGCAATGCCGCGCGTTCGTTCATGTTCTCGCTGGGCTGCGTGCAATCCATGCGCTGTCACACGGATACGTGCCCAACCGGTGTCGCCACGCAGTCACCGGCGCGTCAGCGGGCTCTGGTGATCCCGGAGAAAGCCGAGCGCGTCGCCCGTTTCCAACGGACGACGCTTGAAGCGCTTCACGACATCGTCGTTGCCTGCGGTCTACAGTCGCCCGATGAATTCACCCCGGACGGTCTGCGCCAGCGTATCAGTGCGGTGGAGATGCGTTCCGTTGATGAGCTCTATGCCTTCGTTGAACCCGGTGAACTGCTTTCCGGCGCTCGCGATCCTCGCACTGCGAAGTGGTGGGCGCAGGCAGATCCAACCTCTTTCAAGCGATGCGAAGTCTGACAATCGGCCACTTCGACCGTGCAATTCATCGCAATGCAGAAATGGCGGCAATCGAATCATCGGTCATTTGGCTGCTCACTGCGGAGGAAGCATGAATTGTGTTTAAATATGCAGGCTCCAGCCTGCCTTTACGACGACACGGGCTGCGGCGGAACAAATCTTGCAGCAAGGGCAGGTCGACTGTGGTTCATGCCCGAATGAGACTGCGGGAAGAGGTTGTTATTCCAGCACTTGCGTGTTCCCGGCTGGATGCCGGGGACCTTTGGGTCTATACTGCCCGTCAGGGAGCCAGGCCATGATGCGTTATGCCGAAAAGCCATTTCTCCAGTATCTCGACTCCTTCGTGCTGCGCGCGATCGGTGAACTGACCGAGCAGCAGGAACAGGCAATCCACCTCCTCTCCCCGACGTTTGTTCAGGCTGAAGGAACGCGGCCCTGGTTTGAAATCGTCGCTGAACGGATGAGCTTCAGCGAGGGCTACGTTTCCGAGATCGCTTCTGTCTGGGAGGCCAGCAGGCGATCCGCCAGTGAACAGGGGTTGGAGATCAGTCCGTTCGAGTTCACGAGGTTGTTCGTGGATGCGAACTTCCCCAGCTGATCTGGCGAGTGTCGGCTCAGGTCTCACCCTGACTCGATCGAGGTCATCAGTTTGAAGATATCCTTGTCCGGGTTCGCGCCAACGATCCGCCCGGCTTTCGAATGCGTGCAGACCAGAACGAACAGATCCACCTCATCGTCGATGGCTGATTTGAAGCGGTCCGTGATGTCGTCTATCGCGATCCGGGAATCGAAGATCATGAAATCTGGCGTTTCAGTCCAGACCGCGCTGCACGCGATTTTCGACACGACCTCGATGAGCGCGCGCCTGCGATCGATTTGCGAACGCCCCTGCCTTGGTTGGTCGGCGATACCGAACGCCGTCCAGTATGTGGTGCTCATGAATGTCTCAATGTCTTGGCCTGGCCGCGCCATCAATCGGCGGCGGGGCTGTTGCGCCTGGCAAGGGTCTCGAGCGCGGAAACGATCGATGTCGTTGTGACAGCTATCGGGGTACGGGCGCCGAGATGCATGAGCGATAGCCATGCGCTCACCATCTTGCTCCCTTTTTTCGTGATGACGAGAGGAGGTTGCGACCGGTCATCCTCTGCCTGAAAACAGACCAGTTCGTCCTTGAGCAAGGAGGAAACGTGCGTGATGGCCTTGCTCGATGAACAGGCCGCCGCAGCACAAACCTGTGCGACGGTCATTTCCCCCTTTCGAGCACTGCCCGCCCGGTAAAGGCCAAGGAGCATCAGCCAGGCGCATTCATCGATGTCGGGGGCAACCTTGCGGCGTGCGGCAATCCCGTCGAGATAGGATTGAACGTTGTCGATCTCGCACTCGATCTCGGCGTGATCTCCGAGGATATGCGCCAGTTCGTCAGTCAGCGTATGGAGGTTCAGCACGGCGCGCTCCCCGGGAGGAATGCCGAAGGTCGAGTATTGGACCCACGCACAGAACGATCAGTTGCGGGATACTCCACACCGCCGAGGCAGCCTTGAACAGCCGGGGCGTATTGGGAACGATTTCCCAGGCCAGGAACGAGATGACGCTGAGTGCTTGAAACGCGCATATCCACAAGGGCCAGTACCGGTCGGTCTTCGCCGCGAGATGCGCGAGGCCGATGAGCAGCACGAAGTCCACCATGACCGTGGAGTGCGCGAGGCTGATCTGGGTCTTGAACGTCGTTGCGCCGATATAGGTCGCCAGCGCAGCGACCACGAACATGAGGCATATCCTGCGCCCTTCCCACCCGCCCCACAGCAGTGCTGGCAGGCAGGACACGAACATGAGTATTCCGAAGACGAGATTCAGGAGCATGGCCTTGACTTCAACCTGCGACGTTCGACGTCAAGGCCATCACCCCTTTCCGGATTACACTCGGGCCGTCGCCGTCTCGGGGGTCTTCAGCAGCCCGCTCGGGCTATCGTCGCCGAAGCAACCCCAATCCGTCTCCCGGTGCTGCGATTCGCCCTTGATGAAGGCGAGCTTGCGATGCATCTGCACCATGTCCTTGCGGCCCTCCACCAGCTTGGCGAAACCGGCTGCAGCCGAATCCAGCGCACTTTGCAGATGGGCCGGCGGGACGCTGGATGCGGCATTGGTCTCCATGATGGTCGCGGCAAGGCGCGCGGCGTCGAAAAGGGCCGTGTCGACGCTCTTGAACATGCCAGAAATTTCCGTGGCGACCGCTCGTCCGCCTGCTTCCGAAAGACGCATATGTTTCTCCGATGCGTGAATCACGCTGAGGTTTGCCGTGAAGTGAAGCTCACCTGCCGAGCAGGCTGAGAATTCCGACCATCACCGTGACGATCGCGGCCAGGCCGACGACGGAGACAAGCGCAACCTGTCCCATCATCGCCATGCGCTGCGCCATCGTCAGGTCATGACGGGAGCCCCCGACCGGAGGAAGACTGAGGAGCCGCGAGAATTCCCATCGAGGGTGCGTTGCCCTCGCTTGGTCTTCTGCTCCGGCTCTCGTTTCTTCCGGACGAGTGCTCTGTGCCTCGGCATCCTCGTCGCTGTCGAGCGGTTGCGGCGCACTAGGTAGCCGCTCCCTACCCTTTGATGCGTCTAGGAAAATACGCGCCGCATCGGCCCGGCTGGAAACCCCCAGCTTGACCATCAGGTCGGCGACATGATTGTCGATGGTCTTGTAGGACAGCCCAAGGCTTGCGCCGATCTCCTTGGAAGACAGGTGCCGGGCAACCAGCGAGAGAACCTCGTACTGCCGGGCAGACAGCTTTTGCCGAAGCTCCCCTTCTGACCATTCCCGCATCTTGCAGCCCCTCGTGCCTCGCCCTTCGTTTCCACACACGGTTGGAGGCTGAAAAGCATCCTAGCACTGTTTGCAACCGGTAACCTCGCTTGATTGACGCAGTGCCAAAGTCGTTAGTTACCGATTCATCGCCCGGCGCGGGATGCAAGTCTGGCAAACCTGGCTCGGCGAGCAGGTGAAGATGACTGCCTCCGCGCCTTTGGCGCGGCCAAGCTCTGCCTTCGCAGGTTGCTCCGACCGCGCCAACTGCGGTGTATCGTCGGCAGAGCCGCTGGCCTGAGCCCGTGGATTTCCTCCAGATTTGAGTAGAGTCCGCCCCTTGAAGGAGTCGGGTGGATATGAAGCGGAGCAGGTTCAGCGAGGAACAGATCATCGCGGTATCGAAGGAGCAGGAGGCCGGAATGGCGACGGCGGACGTGTGCCGCCGCCATGGGGTCAGCTCCGCGACGTTTTACAAGTGGAAGGCCAAGTATGGCGGCCTGGAGGTTTCCGAAGCCCGACGGCTGCGTTCGCTGGAAGAAGAGAACTCTCGGCTGAAGCGTCTTCTGGCCGATGCGATGCTGGATAACGCCATGCTCAAGGAGATCACCGCAAAAAAGTTCTGAGGCCTGGTGCCAAGCGGAAGGCGGTGGCTCATCCCGTTCCCGCTACCTCTATGGCTCACGCAGCGCAGAGCATCCTCGGCGTCGGCGCTGGGCGCAGCATCAGGCGGTTGAATACTCGGCGCTTGAGCGATTGCGGCTCCAGGACCTCGTTGTTGCGCTCCCACAGGGTGCCGTTCAGCGAGGGATCGCTCGACAGCGCGAGTTCGGCGCCCCAGCGGGCTGCGTCGGCCGGGTGAATGCCGTCGGGCAGGCCCATCGCGGTGCGCAGGGCACCGGGGATCCAGTCGCTGATCACGATGTCCGGAAAGCGCCCCTCGAGGTCCGCGACCAGTGCGCGGGTGAAGATTCGTCCCGCGCCCTTGGAGACCGAGTAGGCGCCGCTCGCCGGGATCGGCGCGAGGTCGGCGAAGCTGGTAACGTTGACGATGCGGCCGGTGCCCCGGCTCACCATGTCCTCCAGCGCGAGGCGGCTGCAGGCGACCATGCCGCCCAGGTTGATCGCCATCGTGTGCATGAAGCTTTCGGGCGTCTCGTCGAGGAAATCGCGGCGGGGGTAGACGGCGGCGTTGTTGATGAGGATGGCGATCGGGCCGAGGCGGCGGATCGCGTCGAAGGCGCCGCGCAGGGCGTCGTAATCGGATACGTCGCAGGCTATGGGGTGGAACGCCCCGGCGGCGGCGCACAGCTTCGACGTGGCGGCAAGGTCGCTCTCGCTGCGGGCGAGGCCCGCGACAATGCAGCCGCGCGCGACGAGTTCCAGCGCCAGCGCGCGGCCAAGGCCCTGACCGGCCCCGGTGACGATGGCCAGCGTCATGACACGAGGCTCATGGCACGGTGTTCCAGGTCCGATGTTCCCGCAGCCTTGAGAATCGCATCGCCGACGCGCAGCGCGTTGGCGGCGATGGTCAGGCTGGGGTTGACCCCCATCGAGGTCGGCATGAACGAGGCGTCGGCCACCCACAGGTTGCGCATGCCGTGAACCCGGCAATCGGCATCGACAACGGACTTCGCGGGATCGGTCCCCATGCGCAGGCTGCCGCAGGGGTGGCCGAAGTTCAGCTCCGGCTGGTAAGTCAGGAACAGCGTGCGCCGCAGCCCCAGCGCAGTGCGGATCAGTTTGCGGAAGCGCTTGCGGCGCTGGTGCAGTTCGGGGCTGAAGCGGTAATCGATCAGGATGCCGCCGGGACGGTCAGGGTCGGTCGTGACGCGGTTCTCGGCATAAGGCCTGTCTTCCAGCAGGCCGACGAAGACCTTGGCCTGTCCCAGCAGTCGCGCCGCTACTTTGGCCGGGATGCGCGCCATCTGGTGAGTGCCCGGCAGGCGGCGCAGCGGGCTGCGGTCGATCTTGCCGCGCAGGTAACTGAGAATCTCGCCTTCGCCTGCATCCAGCCCCATCGCCTGCACCATGCCGAAGCGGTGCCCCTCGGCATAGTAGAGGTCGCGAAAACCGATGGACTTGGCGGCCTCGGCATAGCCCTCGCCGCGCCGGGGCCAGAGTGCGAACATCTCGTTGAGGTGGAACATCAGGTATCGCCCGACCTGGCCGCGCGCGTTCCCGCAGCCCTCGGCCCAGTCCGAGCGCGAGGCGAGCAGAATGCGCGGCGAGGACAGTGCGCCTGCGGCCAGCACCACGTGGGACGCAGTGAACTCCAGCGTCTCGCCATCGCGGCGGGCGACGACGCGGGTGACACGGATATCGTCACCGCGCAGTTCGGTAACCTCGCAGCGATCGGCTATGGCGGCGCGGCCGGTGGCGAGAGCGGGCTCGACCCCTGCAGAGCGGCCGTCCAGCTTGCAGGGGCGGGGGCACTTGCGGCCGAGGCACGAGCCGCAGCCGTCGAGGCCGCGCATCGCGCTGTGCAACTGGTAGGGGTGCAGGCCGGAGCGGCGCATGCCCTCCATCAGCCGGGCATCGCCCTCGCACATCGCGGGGCCTGCCGTGAGGTTGGGTGTCGGGTGGGGGGCGAGCGGGTCCGGCTGACCGCGCACCTCGAACAGGGCCTGCGCCGCGTCGAAGTAGGGGAGCATCGCAGAGAAGCTGACCGGCCAACCGTTAGTGGGGTGCGGGCGCTCGGCGCTGTGGTCGAGATCGTGCGGCTCGGGCCGTTCGAGCGTGGCGGCGTAGAAGACGGAAGAGCCGCCAACGGCGGCGCCTATCGCGGGATGGACGCGGTGTTCCTCTCCCTCGATGCGGGCGTGGATGGTCTCGGGCCACGATCCGCGCACGAGGCGGGCGACGGGATCGGTGATCTCGTCGCTTGCCATGTGGTTCTGCTCGGCGCGGTGTCCGGCGCGGCCCTTCTCTACGAACAGGACCGAAAGGCCGCGCTCGGCAAGGCGGCGGCCGATCGTACCCCCGCCGATGCCGGTGCCGATGACGATGACGTCCCAATGTTTTTCGGTGAGTTCGCCCGGGGTCACCGGCCTGCCGCCGCTATGGTTGTGGGGCCGGTGCCGAGGAGGAACGGCACGAACAGGTCGCGCAGGCGCACCGAGCCCTCGTAAGTCATGTGGTTGTTGTCGAAATAGAGCGAAGCGCCTTTTACCATGCCGCTGCAACTGCCGTGGCAGAGCCGTGGCCATGGGTCGATCAGGCGCACCTGCCGGTCGGCGACGAGCTGGTCGATCGGTGCTTCCGCCTGACGGTTGCGATCGCGCAGGGGGGCCATCTGCACGCTGGCGAGCGTGCGCGCCTGATCGGGGGTAAGCCGTCCGTAGGCGAGATCGCGGGCGACGCGGATGCTGTCGAACTGGGGCAGTTCGGGGACCTGGCGCATGAGGTAGACCTCGCGGCCCTCGCCGTTCAACTCCGCCACCGTGAGCTTGAGCGCGGCGCCGAACAAGGCGGCCTGTCCGTCCCCCTGCGGGAGGCCGGACCCGGCATCGGGGGAGAGGGTAATGAGGTTGTGAGCGTCGCGGCCCACGCCCCGGCCGTCGGCGTAGTAGGCCCAGCGGCCGACCAGCAGCAGGCGGCGGATGCCGGGATATTGCCGGATCGCCGCGCGGATGCGCCGGTTCTCCTCGGCGCAGAGGACGTCCTGATCGGGCGTCGATGCGCTCTCCTGCTTGGCGAGGCCGAACAGCGGCGGGCATCCGGCGCGCCAGATGATGATGCCGGGCCGCCCCGCCTCGCGCGCGGCCATGGCGAGGCCGTCCATCTGCGCGCGCAAGTGGCTGTCGCCCCAGATCAGCACCTCGGGCGGGCCGTCGGGGCCGATGGCGCATGTGCGGATACCGGCGAGCGGGCCGTTCTCTGGATGGCGGCAGCGGCTGGTGTCCTGCAGGAATCCGCTCGAGGCGGCGATGTAGACTTGCGTTTCGGGGGAGAAGCGGTCGGGCAGGCCGTTGGCGAGGAACGTCACCGCGCCGACCGCGAGGGTCGCGCCGGCGGCCACGGCTGCGCTGCCCAGCAGCACCGGCGAGGTGACGCGGCGGCTGCGGCGGAAGGGCTGCTCGACGAAGCGCCAGCTCAGCGCCGCGACGACGAAGACCAGCGCCAGCCATGCGGCGGTCTCCAGCGGTGAGGCATAGTGCCCGCGCCAGTACCGCGAGAGGATCAGCAGCGGCCAATGCCACAGATACAGCGAGTAGGAGATCAGCCCGACGAAGACCATCGCCGGGTGCGAGAGCACGGTGCCGGGGTTGCCTCTTGCATTGGTCGCTCCCGCCAGCAGCGCGGCGCTGCCCGCCACTGGAAGCAGGGCCTGCCAGCCGGGGAAGCCTGCGCTGTCGATCAGCAGGAAGGAGGCGGCGAGCAGCAGGAACCCGGCGCTTGCCAGCACGGCCTGCAGGCGCGGGGTCAGCGCCGCGCCGCGCAGCGCGATCGCCAGCAGCACGCCCGACAGCATTTCCCACGCGCGGAACGGGAAGAGGTAGAAGGTCATCACCGGATAGCCGGCGGTCATGGCCACGCAGGCCAGCAGCGAGCCTGCCCAGACCGCGATCAGCACGCCCAGGATCACCCTCGGCCCGACACGCGCGAGTGCGAGCACGGTCAGCAGCAGCGGCAGGAAGATGTAGAACTGCTCCTCCACCGAAAGCGACCAGGTGTGCAGCAGCACCCGGCTGTCGGCGCCGAAATCGAAGTAGCCCGCCTCGCGGTAGAACAGGACATTGGACATCCACAGGCTGGACGCGATCAGTTCCTTGCCGAAGTTGCGCAGCTCGTAGGGGAGCAGCACGAACCAGCCGATCACTGCGCTGGCGGCGCCCATCGCGAAGAAGGCGGGCGCCAGGCGGCGGATGCGGCGCAGGTAGAACTGGCCGAGGTCGATCCGGCCCGCATCCAGCAGCTCGAACCACAGCATCCCGCCGATCAGGAAGCCGGAGATCACGAAGAACACGTCGACGCCGACGAAACCCGCCTTCAGGCCCGGCACCGCGAAGTGGTAGAGCACGACGGCCAGCACCGCGATGGCGCGCAGTCCGTCTATTTCCCGGCGATAAGGTCCATGCTGGGCTGCCGACACGTTGCGATTTCTCCCTCGATGGAATGTCTAGGTTCCGGGCCGTCCCGGCGGAATTCGGCAAAGGTCGGTCGAACTTTTCGGAAGGGGGCATCCCCTGCGCATCAGATGCAATGCCCCGTGCCTTCAGGCGCGAAGCGGGTGCAGTCCCAGCGCAGGTTCTCGGGCGCGGTGGCGGTGCTGCGGCGCTCGAAGATGAAGGTAATCGCATCGACCGAACTGCCGGGCATCGGCAGAGCGCGGGGGGTGCGGGCGGCGTCGGTCCAGCCGATGAAGCGGCACTGGCTCACCCCGGCGCAGCGCTGCTCGGCCATAGCGCGGAAGCTGGCGGGGGTGCCGCCTGCGGGCAGGGTCACGAGGAAGACGTTCGGTGGCGGTGCAGCCAGGACGCTGCCGAGACCCGACCTCGGCGCGGCCGGCGGTGTCGGTGCCGCAAGGGGAGGCTGTCCGGTCGGGATAACCGGCAGGAACTGCAGCTGCGGCGCTTCCGAGCCGACCGTCGCGGCGCGATGGGCGTCGGAGATGCGGGCGAGCATCGCGATGTCCGGCTCGCTGCCGGTGTGGCGCATCTCGAAAACCTGCGTGCCGCGCCAGCGGTAGAACAGGTGGGTGCGCACGACCGCGATCTTGTCCATCGTGCGATCCCACGCCGGGCTCACCCAGTCGGTGTGGTAATGCGTGGCCAGGCCGACGGTCGGATCGACCTGGCCCAGCAGCATCTCGGTGGCGACGCGGCGGGACTGCTGCCAAGCCTCTGCGGAGGGCGTGCGGCGCAGCAGAGAGCCGTCGCAGGTGAAAGTGAACTGGCAGCCGGTGCGCCGCTCCGAGCCCTGGAAGACCACGCCGCAGACGCTGGCGGGAAAGGCGCGGTGGCGTACCCGGTTCAGCACGACCTGCGCGACCGCGCGCTGGTCGGCGATGCCGAGGCCCGCCTCGTAGTAGTCCGCAGCTGCGAGGCAGTCGGTCGCGCGTGCCAGATCCTCGGGCGCGGCGCGCAAGTAGAACGGCTGGGCCGCGATGATGACGCCCCCCGCCAGCGGCACGGCGGCGTTGAAGGTGCGCGCCAGTTGCGACTGCGCATCGGCCGGGGGCAGCGGAGCATCGTCCGGCGCGTCGAAGGCGCCGCGCACCACCGGCGGCGCGGTGAAGCGCGGCAGCGGACTGGCGACGGGGTGCTGGGCGGGAACGGTGGCGACGGCGACGAGGGCCAGACATGCACCGAGCCACGTCCTACCCTTGACCATGGCCCGGCGCATGACCGTCCTCCCACGCCCGGCCGACGGCTGCTCGCGGTTCCGATGCTTGCCCAACCATCTGGAACGAAAGGCGGCAAATGCCGACAAGACCGGTCTCCCGCAGTGAAACCGATTCATCCCACGGTGGGCACCCGGGGGGCATCCGGGGGATCACGCTCCCGGGGCTCCCACCGTCAATTCCCTAAGTAAAACCCGCAATGCCGTGGGCTCCCGCAGGGAGCATAATGACGGGATTATGGAGATCATCGAACCGGCCGCCGCGCCGCTCGCCTTCAGGCACGATTCGGGTATGCAGTGGGCAGGCGCTTCACGCCGCGCTTCGCCGCCCCGCGCGCGCGCGGCGATCGCCTATCTCAGCAACGTCTATCCGAAGATCAGCCACAGCTTCATCCAGACCGAGATCGCGGCGCTGGAGCGGCAGGGGTTCGCGGTCCACCGCTTCACCGTGCGCCGTGCCGGAGAAGCCCCCGCAGATGCAGCTGAGCGCGCCGAGGCGGCCCGCACTACGGCGCTGCTGGAGGATCGAGGGGCGCTTGCGTCGGCGATGTTGGATCGCTTTGCCCGGCACCCTCGAGCCGCCTTGCGCGCGCTGCAACTGGCCTGGCGAACCGGCGGAAGCGGCAATCGCATTCGTGCGCTGGCCTACTTCGCCGAAGCCGCGCTGCTGGCGTGCAGGCTGGAGGCGGCGGGAGTCTCGCATCTTCATGCCCATTTCGGGACGAACCCGGCGATGGTGGCGCGTCTGGTGGCGCGGCTGGCGCGTGTGACTTACAGCTTCACCGCGCACGGCCCGGACGAATTCGATGCGCCGCGCGGCCTCGACCTGCCGGGCAAGATCGCCGAGGCCGCCTTCGTGGTGGGCGTGTCCAGCTTCGGGCGTGGGCAATTGATGCGCTGGTCGCACCCGGATCACTGGCCGCGCATCCACGTCGTCCACTGCGCACCGGACCCGGCGTTCTTCGCGGGGCTCGCGGCAGATGACGCGGCGACGATCGAGGGCGCGCCCGGAGACGATACGCGCTTCGTCTGCGTCGCGCGTCTCAGCGCCCAGAAGGGCCTGCCGCTGCTGCTGGAGGCCGTCGCCCGGGTTGCCGCCCGCCGCCCGATCCGGCTGGACCTGATCGGCGGCGGCGAGGACGAGGCGATCATCGCGGCCCAGATCGCGCGACTGGGGCTGGGCGGTGCCGTCACCCTGCACGGCTGGGCGAGTCCGGAGACGATCCGCGATGCCCTGCGCTCCGCCCGCGCACTCGTGCTGCCCAGTTTCGCCGAGGGGCTGCCGGTCGTGCTCATGGAGGCGATGGCGCTGCGCCGCCCGGTCATCGCCACGGCCATCGCCGGAATCCCGGAACTGGTCGACGGTGAGGTCGGCTGGCTGGTGCCTTCTGGCTGCGTGAATGCGATCGAGCAGGCACTGGACGCCGCGCTCGATGCCTGGCCTGAGGAACTGGAGCAAATGGGCGAGCGTGCCCGCGCCCGCGTCCTCGAACGCCACGATCCCGAACGCTGCGCGGCCCGAATGGTGGATTTGTTGGAGCCGCTGGTGCGCTGATCGTCATTGCGAGCACATGCTGCGCTCGCGATCAGCCTCGTCATCCCCGCTTTCGCGGGGATGACTACGGGTGTTTCAACCGAGGAAAATCGGGCTCCGACAAGGGTGACCCGCGCGTCAGACGCTGGCCGGAGGGATCATCCGCATGACCGGCGAGAGCTGGCGGCGCCATAGCGCAGCGCGGCGCTGGCGTTCGTCCAGTCCCTCGATCATGCCCAATGCTTCACCGCGATCGATGCCGCTGCGTTCGCACAGGAAGGGATGGCGCGGCGGGCTGGCGAAATAGCTGTAGAACAGCGCGGCCCGGTCGCGCGCGGTGGCGGGCTTGCCGCGATGGAAGAAGCGCGCGGTGTCGCAGAACACCACGGTGCCCTTCGGGCCGGTGCAGCTTACCATGTCGTCGATGTAGTCCGGCCCCAGCCGCGCCTTGAGCAGCGGATCTTCGCCGAATTCGTAGCGGTAGCCGTCGATGTCGTTGCGTATGGTGTCCTGCCGGGCGATGCACTGGAAGGGCCCGCCTTCCTCATCGACGTCGTGGAGATAGATCGCGACCTTGAGCATGCGCCGGTCCTCCCGGTCGCGGTGCCACTTGCGGGTGGCGACCTCCTGCCCGTCGGCGACGGTGTAGTTGATCGCGACGCCGTCGTAGGCGACCGGCAGGCCGATGTAGCTCTCGACGATGTCGAGCAGACGCTCGTGCAGGCCGATGCGGTAGATGTTGGGGTTGCGCACGATCTCGGCGGGCGGAACGATGATGAACTGCCTGCCCCCGGCGGCCAGCGCACGGGCTTCGGGGGCGAAGTCGCTGGACAGAGCCCATGCCGTCTCGACCACCTCGGCGGCGCCGTGGATTTTCAGCGCGTCTAGCGTGGTCACGCAAACGCCCTTGCGGTTGAGCTGCGCGACGATGTCGTTGCCGATGGCGTCGAGATCCGGCAGGCGGCGGGCATGGCGGCTTACGGCGGCCCGGTGTCGCTTGCCCAGCCAGAGGCGCAGGCGCTTTTCGTTGAGCACCGCAAGCGCCGTCTGCGAGGGAAGGTCGCGCAGCCATCGGGCGCGCGCTTTCAGCTTCAGGATCGTCATTGCATCCTCCGGTATGGGGCGGTGTGCGGCCGCGTCAGGCCTGTCTGGAGCCGCTCTTGTAGTACCCGTAATCGACCCGCCTCGCGGTCTGCGAGATGGAACGGTTGAGCACGGTGCCGATGATCGGCGTCGGGCTGACGGCTTGCATGATCTCCTGAAGGGCGGCCTTGGCGGTGCGGCCTTCTTCCGCGACGATCAGGATGCCATCGACATTGCGGGCGATCAGCGCGAGGTCGTCGCTGAGGATCGCGGGCGGCGTGTCGATGATGCAGATCGTCCCGCTGTCGATCGAGTGCCGGTTGTGCAGCGCCAGCGCCAGTGCGTTGGAGGCGAGCAGCACCTCGGCATCGTCGCGCGCGCTACGGACGCGGTGGACGGTAAGGTCGAGCCCCTCGATCCGCGCCTGCGTGGCGCTCCAGGGACACTCACCGGCAAGGTAGTCCTCCACTCCCGCATAGTCGTCCGGCAGGCCCAGCCGCTCGCCCAGGGCCGGGCGGCGGAGGTCCAGCTCGACGAGGACGGTGGGATGAATGCGCGCCATGGCCATGGCGAGGTTGAGGGTGATGTGCGTCTTGCCGTTGCCGGGCTCGGCCGAGGTCACCGCGAAGACGCGGGTGCCAGTGGCGCGGGCGTGGTCGAGCAAGGCCGAGCGGATCATCGTGAAGGGACGCAGCTCGTTGCTCGGCGGGGCGAGGCCGACGATGTGGTTGTCGGCCAGGTGCGCGGCATCGGGCGTGAAGGTGATGCCGGCGACGGCGGGGACTTCGATGCCGCCTTGCGGAATGAATGGCACTTCGGCGTTCATGGGCCTGCTCCCGTTATGACTGGCTTAGGCTGGCGAATAGGCTGCGGCATGCGCCCGGCCCGGCAGCCAGCGTGCGAGCCGATCGAGAAAAGTGGGTGTGCGGCTGGTGGCGACGGCTCCGAACAGCGGGGCGCGGACGGCGCGGCGCAGGCTTTCGGTGCCGTGGATCGTGCCGGTCAGCATCTCGCGGCCGATGATCAGGACGAGGCCCATGACGAACCCGGCGGCGATGCCCATCAGCACGACCATCCAGCCCTTCTGGCCGAGCGGGTGCAGCGGCAGGTTGGGCGCATCCACCACGGTGAAGCGTTCGCCCTTGTCCTCCGACTGGAGGTTGGCGGCGACTTGCGCGTCGAGCTGCTTTTCCCGCAGGGAGTCGTACTGGCGCTTGATGTTGTCGTACTCGCGCTCGATCGTGTTGAGTTCGTAGGCCGATTGCGGTGCCTGCGCGACGCGGGCGTCGATGTCGGCCATCGTGCGCACCAGTTCCGCGCGGCGGGCGGCGAGGGTGGAGATGCGCTCGCGCCCGGCGGCGATCTCGGCCTCGATCAGCGTCTCGCCCCGGCCCGGTTCCCGCGCGACCAGGGCGCGCTGACGTGCCACTTCGGCGCGGGCGGCGATCACGTCGGGGAAATTTTCCGAATGGGTGGAAAGCAGTGCGGAGAGGCGTTCCTCGGCGCGCTGCATACCTTCGATGCCGGGCGGGGTGCGCTCCAGTTCCTGCTGGCGGGCGGCGAGCAGGCTGGACTGCTGCACCAGTCCCTGCGTCTCGGCATCGGTGCGCGAGATTTCCGCGCGCATCGCCGAACTCGACTGCGAACTGAGCGCGACGTCGGTGGGCAGGGAACCAGCATAGCGGGCCTGCACGCCGCGGCGCTTCTCGGCAAGGTCGCGCAGCTGGCGGCGCAGTTCGTCGGAGCGCTTGGCGAGGAAGGCGGCGGTTCCGGTGGCCTGCTCGGTGCGGAAGCGCTTGTCCTCGACGAGGAACATCTTGGTCAGCTGCTCGGTCACCGCCTGCGCGGTGCGGGCATCGCGGTAGTCGAAGGTGAGGTTGAAGGCGATCGTGCCGCCGCGTCCCTGCGCCTGGTTGGCGGCGACGAGGTTCACCCCGATCTTCGTGCGCATGATCTCGAGCAGTTTGGGATAGTCCATCGCCGCGCGCTCGCTGGGATAGAGCCTGTTCTGCTCGATCAGTCGCGTCAGGCTGTCGCGGCTGACGATCTGCTGGCGGATCTTGGCGATGCGCTCGTCCGCCACTTCGGTGATGGGCGAGGAGATCAGGCTCTGCGGGATCTGCGGGGAATCGATCAGCAACGTCGCGTAGGACCGGTAGACCGGCTCTCGCATCACCACCGAGCCCGCCGCTGCGGCGGCTCCGAGCAGGGTCGGCGCGATCAGCCAGCGCCACCGGCGACGCAGCATGGCCAGGATCTCGACCGGGTAGATGCCGAGGGAGTCGGTATCGCCCACGATGGATGCCGGCGGCGAAACGGGCGCGGATGTCTGGGTCGTGCTGGTCATCGGCTGGGTATCCGGAAGGTGACGCCTGCCCGGATCGTCCAGGACTTCTGCGTCTGGGTGGTCATGCCGGTGCGGCGGTCATAGTCCGCGCCGATGTGAAGGCGAAAGCGGTCGTCGAGGCGGTGCTCGTAAGTCGTGGACAGGCGCACGATCTTCGCGTCCGATCCGAAGGTGGGACTGGGAACCGAGCGATACTCGCCGCTCGCGCTCAGCCTGCCGCGATCGCTGGTCTGGAAGTCGAAGGTGGTGGTCAGCACCTTCTCGCGCTGGATGCCGCCGAAACTGGTGACGACCGGCGAGATGCGGCCCTCGATGCACACCCGCAGACGGCGCGGATCGTAGCATACCGACAGGGCGGTGGTGAGCTGGAACGGGTTGTTCTCGTTCGGCCGTCCCGGTTCGCGCCGGGTGATCTTCGAGACGCCCGTTTCGGCCTGGATCGACAGGTTCGGCGCGATGCGCGAACCGGCCTTGAGGACGAAGATCGCCGAATCCGATTCCGATCGGTCCGCCGACTTGCTGAACGTCGCCATACCGCCGAGGCCGACCCAGGAGGTGCCCGAAAGCCTGCGCTCCAGGCCGAGGCCGAAGCTGGTGGCGTCGGTTCGGCGCAGCAGCAGCGAACCTTGCGGCGACAACCGGCTCCACGCCGCCTCGCCGCTGACCGTCATGTACTGGTCGGGACGCCAGCGCATGCTCTGCTTGAGTTCGTAGCGTTCCTGCAGGCTCACCGGGTCGATCGCGGCATCGATCGAGCCGGTGCCGCCTTCCAGCGGAAGGAGGCGCTCGAAGCCACCCTCGGTGCGGGCCGAAAAGCGCTCGCTGCCGCGATAGTCGATCGCCGTCCGGGCGTACCCCGTGACGAAATCCCCGTACCGACGGCTGTAGCGGCGATAGGCGAGCTTGCCGTCCAGATCGAGCGTGGTCTTGGGATCGATCCTGATCCCCGCGCTGCCTTGCGCGGAGACTTCGCCGCCCGAGGTCATCTTGCGGTCGTCCGTGGTGAGGAACGGGTTGCGCCCCGTGAACCCCGTCATGTCGAACTCGATGTAGGGCGGCTGCTCCTGCGCGGCCGCATCGGTGGAAGCGAGCCCCAGCGTCGACGGGGCGACGGCCAGGAGGAGCAGGGTGCCACGACGTACCGCCGTCACGGGATCAGCAGGACGTCGCCGCTCTGGAGCGTCGGCAGCGGGGTGCCGAGGGCACCGGAATTGAGCGAGCGGGCGCCCTTCAGCAGCTTGCTCAGCTGGATGCGCTCCACCACCTGGCCATTGCGGGTCTGGCGCAGGATCACTGCGCTGCCGGTATCGGCGAACTCGGCGGTGCCGCCGGCCATGCTGAGTGCCTGCAGGATGTTCGGGACCGAGCGGCTGGTGTAGCTGCCGGGCGTGCGGACTTTGCCGAGCACGTAGAAGCGCGTGCCGTCGGTCTCGCGCACGGTCACCGTCACGTCGGGCGGTGCGGCCGTGTAATTGAGCGCGATGCGGCCGCGGATCTCGTCGGCGATGTCGGTGACGTTGCGGCCGTCGGCGCGGATCGTTCCCGCCAGCGGGAAGGCGAACGTGCCGTCCGGCTGGACCAGGACCTGGCGCTGCATGCGCTCCTCGCCCCAGACGAAGACGTCGAGCTGGTCGCCCGCCTTCACCTTGTAGCGCGTGGCCGAGGCGGCGTCGGGCATGGCGGCGGCGGACTGGGCGCCGGACACGGCGGGCGCGATCGCCGGACCGGCAGGGCTGCCAGCCTTGACCTGCGCTGCGACCGGGTGGACCGCAAGGCCCAGGGCGATCAGCGAAGCGGCCGCCGCAACGGCTCGGATCGACCGGCGCGCGGTGCGCGACCGATGTGAATCGTTCGATTGAAGCATGTCTACCCCCACAGCCGACATCGAATGCCGGTCTGTCGAAAAGCTAACCCCATGCGGTACTTGCCGAAAATTCTCCCATTGGAGGGCGTGCTTATCCGTGGGGAGAAACCCGCATCGGCTCGTCGCGCGCACCTTGCGAATATTTCCCAGGGGGATTTTCGGCAGGCGGAATGGGCCTCTCCCTTCACCCTGCGCAGTTGCTCGGGAAGACCACGGCGCAGGGCGGCGGCATAATCGCGTGTGGGGAGGTACGCTCTATGTCGCTTGAACACCTGAACATCACCGGCCTTGAAATTCCTGCGCCCGCACTGGCACCCGCCCTGGGTCTGCCGCTGCCGGATGTGCTCGATCTCGATGCCGGGCATGAGGCTGCCGATCGCGGAGCGCACCGCGACGATGTCGAATTCCTCGACATCGACTTCACGCCGATCGACCTGCCGACGGCGATGGACGCGGTGTGCAAGCGGCCGCCCACGGCGCCCTTCACCTATATCGTCACGCCCAACGTCGATCATGTCGTGCGGCTGCTGCGGCGGCGTTCGGACTTGTGGCCCGCGTACCGCGACGCGTGGATGACCTTGTGCGACAGCCGCATCCTCGCCCGCCTGGCGCGCGGTGACGGCCGCGAGCTTCCGGTGGTGACGGGCAGCGACCTGACGCTACGCCTGTTCGAGCAGGGCATAGCCCCCGACGACGCCGTCGCGATCCTGGGCGGCAGCGAGGCCACCGTGGCGCGGATCAAGGATCTCTACGGACTGCGCAACGTGCGGTACTACAACCCGCCGATGGGCTTCATCAAGGACCCGCGCGAGACGGCGCGGGCGGTGCGCTTCCTCGTCGAGGCGAAGGCGCGCTATTCCTTCCTCGCCGTCGGCTCGCCGCAGCAGGAGATCATCGCGCGGCGCGTCTCCAAAGCGCGCGGCGGGCAGGGTATCGGCTTCTGCATCGGCGCCAGCCTCGAATTCCTGTCCGGCGAGCAGGAGCGTGCGCCGGTGGTTATCCAGCAGATGTCGATGGAGTGGGCCTTCCGGCTCTGCTCCAACCCGCAGCGGCTCTGGCGGCGCTATCTGATCGAGGGGCCGCAAATCTTCCGTATCCACCAGATGTGGCGCAGCAGCCGGGCTCCGGTCCCGGCGCGAACGCCGCTGCACGCATAGGCGCGGGGCATGATCCGGGGGCGAATCATGAACCGCATGGCACTGGCGATGCTGGTCGGAGGGGCGGCATCGCTGTCCGCGCTGCTCTACGTCGGAGGGGCGTGGCAGGCCGCCGGGGGCACCGAACTGCGGTCGGTCCGGGTCGCGCCCGCGCCGGAAACGACCATCGGAATCAACCTGTTCACGCTGCACTGGTACAACCGCCAGCAGGCCTTCGCGAACATGATCGCGCAAAGCGAATGGTTCCAGTCGCGCGGAGAGGGCTGGAGTCCGATGCCTGCAGGCCAGCTCGACGCGCTGGGGTGGGTGAAACAGCTCGAGCCGGGCCAGAGCGCGACGCGGCTGCTTGTCATGCCCGCCGCGCCGTTCCGGCCGGTCGAAGTGCGCTGCACTTTCCTGGGCACCGGCCAGCTTGAAGCCGACGGCGTGGTCGAAGTGACCGGGCGCGGGCCGCACAGCCTCGACCTGAAACTCTCGCCGACCGGCCAGGAGAACGAGATGGCGTGGATCGAGCTTACCCGCACCGACCCGCGCGATCCGGTGCGCGACATCGACTGCCGCAAGGCAGGCACGCCCGCCAGCGTCCGCTTCGACCCCGAGTTCGTGAACTTCGTGTCGGGCTTCGGGGTGCTGCGCTTCATGGACTGGCAGCGCACCAACGACAACTTGCGCCTGACCTGGAGCCAGCGGGCACTCCCGCAAACCTCTTCGCAGTCCGGCCCGGCAGGCGCGTCGGTGGAGGACATGGTCGACCTTGCCAACACGGTCCACGCCGATGCCTGGTTCACCCTGCCCTTCCACGCCGACGAGGCTTACGTCCGCAGCTTCGCGCAGCTCGTCCACCAGCGGCTCGATCCGGGCAGCCGGGTCTACGTCGAACTGGGCAACGAGGTCTGGAACGACATGTTCGACGCGACCAAAGACGCCGAGCGCGAGGGGCTGGCGCGGGGGCTGGGCGAGGGCAACGCCACTCGCGCCGCGATGGAGCGCTACGCCGAGCGGGTGACCGAGACGATGCGGATCTGGACGCAGGTGTTCGCCGACAGGCCCGGCGCGCTGGTGCGGGTCGCCGCGACGCAGAACGCCAACGCCGGTCTTGCGCGCATGATCCTGGGCTTTCGCGATACCGCCGACTGGGTCGATGCCCTGGCGACCGCGCCTTACGTGTGGATGGACATGGACGCCTACCATGCCGGCGATACCGACCGCGTCTTCGCGGCGATGCCCGCCGCGATCGAGAAGTCGCTCGACATGGCGGGCGAGCAGCGCGAGATCGCCGCGCAGTACGGCAAGCGCTACATCACTTATGAGGCCGGGCAGCACCTTGTCACGCCCGACATGGCGCTCGCCCGGGCGGTGCAGCGCGATCCGCGCATGGGGCAGGCCTATGCCCGCTATCTTACCGAGTGGCGCGACCGCTTCGGCGACACGATGATGCTCTATGCATCGACCGCGCCGATCTCCGAATACGGCTCGTGGGGCCTGCGCGAATACGGCGGCCAGCCGATCGCCGAGGCGCCCAAGTATCAGGCCGTGCACCGCTTCCTGGAGGCAAGCCATTGAACCGACAGAATTCGTCAGCGATGCCGCTCATCGTAGTGGCTATGCTGGTCACGGCCGCCATCCTGTTCGTCGTCGCCAAGCCGGGATTCTACGGCGCCGTCTGCAGTACGGCAGGCGTGCTCTGGTTCCTGCGATGCCTGCGCGCGCCTCTGCGCGAGGAGATGGCGGTGAAGGCGGTGCTCATCACCTTCTTCATGCCCGCCGTCGCCTGGCTGCTGCCGAACGTGTGGATGCTCTACTTCGTCATGCTGATGTGGGTTCCGCTGTTCGCCCGTCGGTCAGAAGAGATCGCGGGGGTCTATCTGTACAGCCTGATGCTGCTTCCCAGTCTCGATCAGGCGGTCGAGCTGGCCGGCATCAAGCTGTTCGACATCAGCGTGCACGATATGCTGGCCCTGGGCGCGGTCATTGCGATCGTCATCGCGCCCGGCAAGGCGCGGATCGGGCGCGGCGATGACATGCGCGTCGCCGCGGTTCTGCTCGTCATGGTCTTTGCATCGGCCCGCGAGACGAGCCTTACGCACTTCCTGCGCACGACGATCAACATCGGTTTCGATTACGGCATGCCGTACTTCATCCTCAGCCGGGGTTTCAGGGATCTCGCCTCGATGCGCACGGGGATGCGCTGGTTCGCCTGCTCCGGCATCGCGATTTCAGGCGTGCTCGTATTCGAGATGGTGCAGAACTGGCCGATGTACAACGAATTGTACTGGCATTACGACGTGCCCAAGCTGCTCGCGGTCAAAGTGCGCGGTGCCTTCATGCGACCGGGCGGACCGTTCAACGAGCCGACCTCGATCGCGCTGGTCATGACCTTGTGCATGCTTGCCTTGTGGCTCATTCGCGACGATTTCCGGACCCGGATGCGCCATGGTCTGCTCTGCGCGGCCCTGTTCCTCGGCCTTTCTGCGCCGCAGTCGCGCAATGCCTGGGTGGCGCTGGGCATCGCGGTCCTGCTCGCCGACATGTTCCTCGGTCGCTGGAGCGCGCTCGTTCGCAAGGCCGCGCCGACGGCGGCGGCGCTGACGCTGATCTTCGCTGCGGCCAGCATCTACCCGTCCTTCTCCGACTCCCTCGGCCTGTCGGGCCAGGCGAGCGAGACCGGCGAATATCGTCGCGCCCTCTTCGATCGCGGCGTGCAGGAGTTCTGGGACAGCCCGATCGTCGGCTTTTCCCGTGACCAGCTCGAAGTGCGCCTGAACGACATGCGCCAGGGAGAGGGCATCATCGACTACGTGAACTCGTACCTGTGGTTCGCGCTCGTTTCGGGGGTCATCGGGCTGGCAGCCTTCGTGTGGAATTTCACGGCCCCGCTCTCGTACTTGTGGCGCATGCGCCGCGCCGAGATCGCGACGGGGACGGCGGTGCCCGCGGCTTTCGTGTTCGGCAGCCTCGCCGCGCTGGCGGCAACGCTGTTCTTCACGTTCTTCGCCACCCGCATGGCCTACCTGACGATCGGCTTCATGGGCTTCGCCGCCGCCATCCGGGCCATCAGCCGGACTTATGCCGCGCATCAGGCGGAGGAAGAGTACCAGCAGACGCTGCGGCAGCGGCCCGCGTCGGGTGTGCGGCAGGCGACCGCGCAGCCGGGATTGGCATCGGCGTAAACCTGACCTTGCCTCGATCGAAACCAGCGCCAGTCATTCCCGCGAAAGCGGGAACCCATCTGAAAGCCGTGCAACAGGCAATGTCAGGAGATGGGTTCCTGCCTTCGCGGGAATGACGACGATACAAATGAACAAGGATGCGCCATTTCGGACCCGATAACGGCGGCGGGTCGTCAGGCCCCGGAGATCGCCGGCTTGCCCGCTCGCGGCCGTACCGGATGGCTTCCCGCCATGGCATTGGCCGGGCCGAGATGGCGGCGGATGACTTCGCTGCGGTGTTCGAAGACGTGCTCGTCGGTAAACGGCGCGCCGTCGCGCGATGCCTTGACGATCAGGTCCGAGAGCCGGGGGCGGTCCGCGTCCAGCCGGGCCAGTTCCCCGGCCAGCGCGGCCCTGTCGCCCATCGGCACGAGCACGCCCGCGCCGTGGACGGAGATGAGGTCCGCCGGATAAGTGCTGCCGTAGCCGACGATCGGACAGCCGGACGCCAGCGCCTCGATCAGGCAGCGCGGCGATTCCGGCGTCAGGTGGCAGAACAGGAAAGCATGGGCGCCGCGCAGTTCTTCGAGGATCGCGGTGCGGTCGGTCACGAAGCCGGGCATCTCGACGCGCGCTTCCAGCCCGGCGGCGGCGATGCGGGCGAGCATCGCGGGCCGTTCCGATCCGTCGCCCAGCCAGCGGGCGCGGAAGTCCACGCCCGTCGCGGCAAGGCGCTCCAGCACCTCGATCCAGTCGAGCGGGCCTTTCATCGGATCGGCTCGCCCGGTGTAGACCAGCCGCAGCGGCCCTTCACCCGCCTGCGCGACCTTGACGGCGAGGCGATCCGCGGTGATGTGGTCGCCGGGCGCGATGTGGATGTCGTGGACCACCTCCGCCGGGCCTGTGGCGAAGGGCGCGTAAGTCTCGTAAGTCTCCCGCCCGTGGAACAGGCCGAGCGCGGCGCGGCGGATCACTGCGCGTTCCAGCCACGCCATCGGCCGGTGAGTCAGCCGGGCGCGCAGACGCTCCTTCCAGGGGCCGCTCGCCGACGACTTGCGGACGACTTCGGATTCCACGCGGTCGGTCCACACGGCGAAGGGGCGGCCCATGTCGTGGGCTGCGAAACCGGCAACCGCGCCCCAGTCCCCGAACAGGCCGCCGATCGCGAAGCTGAGCCACTGCGCCTCGGCGATCAGCCTGCGGATATGGCGACGCGTCGCCGGCAGATGACGCAGGAACTGGTCCGGGCGGTAGGCCATCGGCAGCATCTCGAAGCGGACCCGGTCCAGCTTGCCGCCGGTGTCGGAAACCGGCACCCAGCCCGCAGGAACCGGCTCCGGGCTCAGCGGCATCATGACGATGACGCGCGCGAAGTTTGCGGCCCACAGCCGCAGACCATTCACCGCCTGCGCCTCGACGAAGAGATTGCCCGCCGCATCGCGGTGCAGCGGCACCGGCGCATAGATCAGCAGCGTGTCGTTGTCCGGAATGTCGCTCATGTCAGGAACGGGCCCAGCACGAGATTGGCCCCCACTCCGAGCAGCGCGCCGACGAGCCCGGCGCCGAGGAACAGTCCCTCCTGCCACAAGTCCAGCAGGTTCACCTGCCACATGCGCCACCACTTGAGCCCCAGCGCCGCGCCTTCGATGGTGCCAACCGTCACGACCAGCCCGATCTGTCCCCACAGGAGATAGCCCGCGGTTCCCATCACGATCAGCCACGCGAGCTTGGCGAGGTTGGCTTCGAAGTAGGCGCTGACGCGGCCGGTCGCGATCAGGCTTTCGTTCGCCGCATTGGAGGGCATCGCCAGCAGCGAGGAGATGCACAGGATCTGCATGTAGAATGCCGTCTCGGCGTAGATGGAGTGGTAGAACAGACCGATGATGAGCGGCGCACTGCCGATGATCCCGCCGGTCGCGGCGGCGTAGAGGATGGAAGGCAGTCTTCGCCGGGCATAGAACTGCGCCTTCAGGTCGCTCGCACCCTCGCGCCACAGCGCGGCATAGGCGGGCAGCAGCACGCGGCTGGTGTAGTTGCCCGCGAAGGCCAGCGGCGCGGAGGCGAGGTTGCCAGCAAGGACGTAGAACCCGAACTGGTCCAGCGGCATGAACTTGGCCAGCACCAGCTTGTCGCACTGGGTGACCATCAGGTAGATGATGCTCGATCCCGTGACGTAGCGGGAGAACGCCCAGAGCGCCTTCAGCGTCTCGCGCTCCAGCCCGAAGGCGCGCCGGGCGTCGGGGAACACCACAAAGCTCAGCAGCGACTTCAGCCCGGTGCCGATGAACATGCCGCCCAGGATCGCCCAGTAGGTCGGCCAGGCCCATGCCAGCAGGGCGCTCGCGGCGATCTGCATCATCAGCGCGAAGAGTTCGACGCCCGACAGCCGCAGGATGCGGCCGCTGCGCAGCGCCGTGATCATGCTGGTCGATGCGAGGCCGTCCACCAGGAACAGCAGCGAGGCGGCGGCGATCAGCGGGGCCAGTTCGGGCCTGCCGAGGACATGCGCCATCGGCACCGCCAGCAGCGCCATGATCGCCGTGAGGAGCAGCGAACGGAGCACCGCCACCGTCCACACCGTGTCGAGGAAGCGCTTGCGGTCGCCGTCCTTCTGCCGGACGATGAAGCCCTGGAAGCCGAAGTCGCTGAGCAAGGCGATGGTCAACTGCAGCGAGGCGATGACGCCCGATATGCCGAACACCTCCGGTGCCAGCAGCCGGGTGAGGATCATGCTGCTCACCGCCCGCAGCAGGTTCGTGACCACCACCGAGGCGACGACGACGTTGGTGTCCCGCAGGGCAGCGCCGCGCAGTCGGCTCATCAGGCCGGGGCGGAGCGGCGCCCATCCGGCGCTCGGGGCCTGCGCGGTCATTGTGTCGCGCTTCCGGGCGTCACGCGTCCGGTCATCGTGCGCGCAAACGGCAGCCGACGATGTGAGCAGAGCCCGATGTGCACGCAGCAACTCTCCTTGAAAATCCGCAATGAAGCTTCGGGCTCAAGTCTATTGGCCGGGGCAGTCCGGTGTCGATCATGAGAACTTCCAAGGGAGTTTCAGGGCTGCCCGGCCCCTCGGTGGCTCCTTATCCTCGGCCCCGGTGAAGCTGGCGCCGTGGGGGCGCGAGAGGGGGAAGCGGATGGATGTGCTTGCGCTCGCCGATCGCATGGCGCTGGGCTCTGCATGGTGGATGGCGGTCGCGGCGGGGTTGCCGACGGCGATGCTGGCGCTCGAATGCCTCGTCGGTGCACGGCGTGGACCTTCGGTGGAGAGCGGGGAGGCGCCGTCCTTCATCGTCGTCATGCCCGCCCACGACGAAGCCGCCGGGATCGAAGCTAGCGTGCGCGCGGCTCTGGCGCAGCTGCGTGGCGACGACGAACTGCTGGTGGTCGCCGACAACTGTTCCGACGATACGGCGGCAAGAGCACGCGCGCTGGGCGCGACGGTGATCGAACGCCGCGACCCCGACCTTCGCGGCAAGGGCCATGCGCTGGACTACGCCCGTGCCTTCATCGCCGAGCATCGTCCGGACTGCGGCGCGGTAATCGTGCTCGATGCCGATTGCCGGGCGATGCCGGGCTCCCTGACGGCGCTGGCGGAGACGGCGGCGCGGCGCGATGCCGCCGTGCAGGGCATCTTCCTGCTTGCCGCCCCGCGCGATGCGGGCGCGGTCGTGCGGGTTTCCAGCTTCGCCTTCCTCGTCAAGAACCTCGTGCGGCTGCAGGGGCTGGCCCGCCTGTCCGGCATGGCGCTGCTGCAGGGTTCGGGCATGGCCTTTCCGCGCGCGATGTACTTGGAAATGCGCTGGCCCGGCGGCTCTCTGGTCGAGGACCTGGAGATGGGTCTCGACCTGCTGCTCGCGGGCAGGCGCGTGGTCGTCGAGCCCGGCGCCCGCATCCTGAGCGCCACCAGTTCGGTCGAGGGCACGGGCAGCCAGCGCCGCCGCTGGGAGCATGGGATGATGCAGACCGCCTGGCGCTACGTTCCCAGACTGCTGGCACGCGCGGTACGGCGCCCGGCGCTGGCGGTGGTGGCGCTGGACCTCATGGTGCCGCCGACCGTGCTGCTGGCGCTTTGCTCGGCGGCCGCTCTGGGGATCGTGCTCGCGTTGGCGGGACCGACGGCGCCGTTCCTGACCTTGCTGGCGGCTCAGGTCGCGGCGGCGCTCGGCGTGTCGCTCGCATGGTGGCATCACGGGCGCGACGCGCTGCCGTGGTCGTCCTTGCGCGAACTGCCGGGCTACTTCGTCTGGAAGCTGCCGCTGATCGCCCAGTTCGTGACCCGGCGCGAGCGGGAATGGACCCGCACGGAGCGTTTACCGTGACGCCAGTAGGCTTCGTCATCATCGGCCGCAACGAAGGCGCGCGCCTGACCTTGTGCATCGACAGCGTCATGCGGACCGGACAGCGCGTGGTCTACGTAGATTCCGGCTCGACCGACGGCAGCGTGGAGCGGGTCAGGGCACGGGGGCTGCCGGTGGTCGAACTCGACCCCGCCGCGCCCTTCACTGCCGCACGGGCGCGCAACGCCGGGCTGCAGTGGCATCTCGACAACGACCCGCAACTGGAACTCGTCCACTTCATCGACGGCGACTGCGAACTGATTCCCGGCTGGCTCGAAAAGGCGCGGACCGCGCTGCTGGCCGATAGCGGGCTGGCTGCCGTCTGCGGCCGCCGGCGCGAGAGGGCTCCCGACGCCAGCCGCTACAACCGGCTGTGCGAGGCCGAGTGGAACACGCCGATCGGCCTTGCCGAAAGCGTCGGCGGCGACGCCCTTTTCCGCGTCGCGGCGCTGCGCCAGGTCAACGGCTACGACGAGACCCTGATCGCCGGGGAGGAGCCGGACATGTGCCATCGCATGCGGCGGCGCGGCTGGCTCATTCGCCGGATCGAGGGCGACATGACCATCCACGACGCGGCGATGATGCGCTTTGGCCAGTGGTGGCAGCGCAACCGACGCAGCGGCTATGCGACGGCGGAGGCACTGGCGATGCGCGGCGCGCAGGACCCTGAAGCGGGGCGCGACTTGCGCCGCAAGGTCCTGAGCAACGTGGTCTGGTCGCTGCCGCCGCTATGGCTGCTCTGGCCCGTGCTCTGGCTGCGCATCCGGGCGCGCAAGGACCCGCTTCAGGCGACCTGGCTGATCCTGGGCAAGTTGCCGCATCTGCAGGGCCAGATCGATTACTGGCGCCGCCGCAAGTCCCGGCACATCACGGCGCGGCCCGCCCGTCTGATCGAGTATAAGTAATTCGCTCCCTAAAACACCCAAGTAACCATCCATGGTGAAAACAGGGGCGGGGTTTGGGACATAGTTTTCCAAATTCAGCCCCAATACAGTCGGTATCGACTTGGGGGAAATCATTCAGGCGTGGGGCATCACATGGCGTCTTTCGACGACTTCACCGGCAACGGGCAATCGCCTGTTGGTTCGGACATGAGCAGCATTCTCATCGGCAATGAAACCCTGCTCGCGGAATGCGGCAGGCTGCTCCTCGATCGCGGGCACCGGATCGCCGCCGTCGCCGCGGCGCCGATGTCTCCCGCCGCCGACTGGGCGCGCCGTCACGGCATTGCGCTGTTCGAGAAACCGCGCGCCCTGTTGGCGGCCGAAATCGGCAGCGTTGACTACGTCTTCAGCATCTCCAACCTCGCCGTCCTTCCGGCCGAAGTTCTGGCGCTGGCTTCGCGCGCGGCGATCAACTTCCATGACGGGCCGCTGCCCGAACTGGCAGGCCTCAACACCCCGGTCTGGGCGCTGCTGGACGGAGCGCCGCGCCACGGCGTGACCTGGCACCTGATGACCGGCGCGGTGGACGAAGGCGCCATCCTCGCCGCCGAACGCTTCGACATCGCCAAAGAGGAAACCGCGCTGTCGCTCAACACCCGCTGCTTCGAGGCGGGCCTGCGCTGCTTCGAAGGGCTCGTCGCCGATCTGGGCGGCGCGGTCGCAGCGGCCGTCCGGCAGGACCGCGCGCCCGATCGCATGGTCGGCCGCGCCGACCGCCCGCAGGCGGCCGCCACCATCGATTGGAGCCGCTCGGCCGAGGAGATCGCCCGCTTCGTCCGCGCGCTCGACTTCGGCGCTTACGCGAACCCGATGGGCGCTCCAAAGGCGCTCTTGGACGAGCATCTGTTGCTGGTACAGCAGGTCACGCCGCTCGCCAGTGCATCGGGCCGCGCACCGGGCACTATCCTCGTCTCCGGCCCGACACCTGTGGTCGCGACCGGTGATCTGGACATGCGGATCGATCGCCTCGCCACGCTTTCGGGCGAAGTGTTGAGTGGTGCGCAGGTCGGTGAACTGCTCATCGGGGCGGGCGGATTCACCGTGATCGACGATACGCGCCGTGATCAGTTGGACGGCCTCGATGCCGCCGCCGGACGCTACGAGGCATGGTGGCGCCGCCGACTGCAGCAGCGCGAGAGCCTGCAACTGCCGCAGTTCACTCCGCGCGTCGGTGACGGGCCTGCGCAGCCCTTCGTCCTTGACCGCGCCTTGCCGCAGGGGTTGGGTACCGGGGAGGCCTTGGCCGCTCTGGTCGCATGGCTGGCGCGCGCTGCAGACCGCGCGAGTGTCGAGATCGGGTACTGCGACTGTGTCAGCCGCGCGCGACTGGACGATGTGGCGGGCTGGTTCGCGCCGGAAATGCCGCTCAAGGTTGCGGTCGATTTCGGCGCTCCCATCGCCGCCTTGCGCGATACGCTGGAGCGCGAAGTGGCCGGGATGCACCGCCGCGTGGCCATCTCCGCCGACCTGATCGCTCGCAGCCCGGAACTGCGCGGGCGGACCGGCTTCGACCACCCTGTCAGCATACAGGTCGTGAAGCGCCTCGACGAAGCGCGCGCCAGCGATGCCGTACTCGACATCGCCGTCTGCGCCTCCGAAGGCACGCTGCGTTGGACTTGCGACGGCACCCGTCTCGCCCGCGCCGATGCCGAGGACCTTGTGCGCGGCTTCGAGGCGATGTGCGCGGGTGCCTCCGATGCGCCGGTCGGCAGCCTGTCGCTGCTCGAGCCCGAGGAACATGCGCGGATCGTCGGCGCCTGGAATGCGACCGAAGGCCCGTTCCTCACCGGCCCCGCCTGGTATCACCATTTCGCCGAACAGGCGGCGCGCACGCCGGAAAAGCCGGCGGTGACCGCCCTCGGTACCTCGCTGACTTATGCCGAACTGGACGCGCTCTCCAACCGTATCGCCCGCGACCTCGCCGCACGCGGCGTAGGGCCTGAGGTTCTCGTCGGGCTGCACCTGTCGCGCTCTGTCGAGATGCTCGCCTGCCTTATCGGCGTGCACAAGGCGGGGGGTGCCTACGTGCCGCTCGATCCGTCCTATCCGCGAGATCGCATCGCGCACATGGTGGCGGATTCGGGTCTCGGCCTGATCCTCAGCGAGACCGCTCTGGCGGGCGATCTGCCCCGGACTGAGGCGTCGATCCTGCACGTCGATACCATGCGCGAGGTCTTCGCCGCGTGCCCGTCCGATCCGTTCGACGGCGGCGCGGAAGGCGTGAACCTGGCCTACATGATCTACACCTCCGGCTCGACCGGTTTGCCCAAAGGCGTCATGGTCGAGCACCGTAACCTGCTGAATTTCTACGCGGGAATGGACCGCAAGATCGCGCCGGACGGGACGTGGCTGGCGGTCACCAGCCTCAGCTTCGACATCTCCACGCTGGAACTGATGTGGCCGCTGATGCACGGCTACCACATCGTCATCGCCAGCGAGCGCGAAGTGCGCGGCGATGTGCCGGAAGTGGCGGCGGTGGATGCGCGGCGGGTCGGTTTCAGCCTGTTCTACTTCGCCAGTTCCAGCGCGGGCAGCGCGGCCGAGCAGTACAACCTCCTGCTGGAAGGCGCCCGCTTCGCCGATGCCGAGGGCTTCGAGGCGATCTGGACGCCGGAGCGACATTTCCATGACTTTGGAGGACCTTACCCGAATCCCGCCGTCGCCGCAGCGGCGATCGCGGCGATCACGTCGCGGGTGCAGATCCGTGCCGGCAGCGTGATCGGGACCTTGCACCATCCCCTTCGCATCGCCGAGGAGTGGGCGCTGGTCGACAACTTGTCCGGCGGGCGCGTGGGGATTGCTTTCGCCTCCGGCTGGCAGCCGGACGATTTCGTCCTGAATCCAGTGGCTTATGCCGATCGTGCGGGCGTTCTCAAGCGGTGTGTCGAGGATGTCCGGGGCCTGTGGCGGGGCGAGGCGCGGGCCTATCCGGGGCCGCTGGGGCACGATGTTTCGGTGCGCACGTACCCGCGTCCGGTCCAGCCGGAGCTGCCGGTCTGGATAACTTCTGCTGGAAATTCAGAGACTTTCCGCGAGGCAGGGCGGGTCGGCGCCAATGTGCTGACGCACCTGCTGGGGCAGTCGATCGAGGAGGTGGCGACCAAGATCGCTGCCTATCGTAGCGCCTGGCACGAGGCCGGGCATTCGGGAGAAGGGCGCATCACCTTGATGTTGCACACTTTTCTTGGAGAAAGCGAAGATGCGGTGCGTGCGGCCGTCAAGCCTGCGCTCATCGAGTACCTGCGCACCTCGACCAATCTGCTCAAGCAGTACGCCTGGTCGTTCCCGGCTTTCAAGACGCCGCAAGGTGCTGAAAGACTGGAACTTTCCGACATTTCCGAGGAGGAGACCGACGCGCTGCTCGACCATGCCTTCGAGCGCTACTTCGAGACCAGCGGCTTGTTCGGCACGCCTGAGGACAACGTCGCACTGGTCCACCGCCTGTCGGCGATCGGCGTCGACGAGATCGGCTGCCTCGTCGATTTTGGCGTGGATTCCCAGACGGTTATCGAACATCTGCCGCAAATCGCGCGTTTGCGCACACTGGCACTCAACGGCACTCAACAGGACCATTACGCCGCAGAACGCCAGCTGCACGACCTGATGGCGCGCCACGGGGTGACGCACCTGCAGTGTACGCCGTCCCTGCTTCAGGTGCTCGCAAGCGACCCGGCTGCCCGCCCACGCCTGCAGGCACTCCAGCACCTCATGGTCGGCGGCGAGGCGTTCCCGCCGCAGCTGGCGACCGACATGACCGGCCTCGTTTCCGGCACCGTCATGAACATGTACGGGCCGACCGAGACGACCGTGTGGTCCGCCGTCCACGCGCTGGATGAAGGGGGCGCGCCGCCGCTCGGCAGGCCGCTGCTCAACCAGCAGATCTACATCCTCGACCGGCGGCTGCAGCCGGTGCGGCAGGGCACGCCGGGCGAGCTGGTCATCGGCGGCGCGGGGGTCGTGCGCGGCTACCACGACCGGCCCGAGCTGACCGCCGAGCGCTTCGTTGCCGACCCGTTCAATCCGCGCGCGCGCGTCTACCGCACCGGCGACCTCGCCCGCCAGCGCGAGGACGGCACGCTCGAATTCCTCGGCCGCCTCGACCATCAGGTGAAGATCCGCGGCTACCGCATCGAACTGGGCGAGATCGAGGCCGCGCTCACCGCGCACCCGGAGGTTACCGAGGCCGTCGTGGTCGCCCGCAAGGAAGGCGCCGCCACCCGCCTCGTCGCCTACCTCGCCCCGCGCACCGGCGCCCCGGCGGTCGAGGACTTGCGCGCGCATCTGCGGGAGCGGCTGCCCGACTTCATGGTCCCCGGCAACTTCGTCCTGCTCGAAGCCCTGCCGCGCACGCCCAACGGCAAGATCGACCGCAATGCCCTGCCCGAGCCGGTCAGCGTGGTCGTCGACAACATGGATGACAGCGCCGCCCCGGCGACCGGCGTGGAGGCCCAGATCCAGGCGATCTGGTGCGACGTGCTCAAGCTGCCGCAAGTGCGCCTGACCGAGAACTTCTTCGACATCGGCGGTCACTCGCTGCTCGCCATCCAGGTCCACCGCCGCCTGTCCGCCGAACTGACGGGAGCCGGACTAGCTCAGGCGGTCGCGCTGACCGACATCTTCCGCTTCCCGACCATCGCCGCGCTCGGCGCGCACTTGTCGGGCGGGCAGGACGATGCCGCCGCGCTCGCCGGTCAGAACCGCGCCGAAATGCGCAATCAGGCACGTAATCGCCGCGCGACCGCCCGCATCGGCGTGAGGGTCTAAACCATGCACCAGCCCATCGAAGAACCGTTCGACCCCTCGCTCGACACCTCCAGCGCGGTGGCCATCGTCGGCATGGCGTGCCGCTTCGCCAGGGCGCGCGGCCCGGAGGAATTCTGGTCGCTCCTGAGCGAAGGCCGCGACGGGATCGAGACTTATTCCGAGGAGGAACTGCTCGCCGCCGGAGTCTCGCCCGCCCTGCTGCGCAACCCCGACTACGTGCGCCGCGGCGCGCCGCTCGCGGACATGGAGTGCTTCGACGCCGCGCTGTTCGGCCTGTCGAAGCGCGATGCTGCAGTCATGGACCCGCAGCATCGCCACTTCCTCGAATGCTCGTGGGAGGCGCTGGAGGACGCAGGCCATACGCCGCAGGGCTTTGCCGAGGGAACAGGCGGTGTGATCGGCGTCTTCGCGGGATCGGGCCACAACGCCTACATGCCCTACAACCTGCTCACCAACGGCAAGCTGGTGAACGAGGTCGGCCTGTTCCTGCTGCGCCATACCAGCAATGACAAGGACTTCCTGACGACGCGGGTGTCGTACCTGTTCGACCTCAAGGGGCCGAGCATCAACGTCCAGACCGCGTGCTCGACCTCGCTCGTCTCGATCCACATGGCGGCGCAGAGCCTGCTGTCGGGCGAGTGCGACATGGCGCTCGCGGGCGGAACCTCGATCGAGCTGCCGCACCGCCGGGGCTACCTCTACGAGCAGGGCGAGATCCTTTCTCCCGACGGCCTGTGCCGTCCCTTCGACGCGGACTCCAAGGGCACCGTGTTCGGCAGCGGCGTCGCCGTGGTGGCGCTGCGCCGACTGGAGGATGCCATTGCCGCCGGCGACCACATCCATGCGGTGATCCGGGGCTCGGCGATCAACAACGACGGCGCGGGCAAGGTCGGCTACCTCGCCCCCAGCGTGGACGGGCAGGCGGCGGTGATCGCCGAGGCCCTCGCGGTGTCCGGCATCGCGCCTTCGGCCATCGACTATGTCGAGGCGCACGGCACCGGCACGCCGATCGGCGACCCGATCGAAGTGGCGGCGCTGCGGCAGGTCTTCGCCCAGTCTGGCGCAAGGCCCGAGCCCTGCGCGCTGGGTTCGGTGAAGGCCAACATCGGTCACACCGACACCGCCGCAGGCGCGGCGGGCGTCATCAAGGTGGCGCTGGCGATGCGCCACGCCGAGCTTCCCCCTGTTCCGCATTTCGGGGCCGCAAATCCCGAATGCGCGCTGGATACTGGCCTTTTCCGCGTACAGGCCACCAGCGCGCCCTGGCTCCGGCGCGACGATCGCCCCCGTCGCGCCGGGGTCAGCTCACTCGGCGTGGGGGGCACCAATGCCCACATCGTCATGGAGGAAGCGCCGCCGCGCGCGCCCAGCGGGCCGAGCCGCCGTCGCCAGCTGCTGATGACCTCGGGCGCCACGCAAGGTGCGGCGGATGCCAATGCTGCGGCGCTGGCGCAGTATTTCGCCGGAGATAGCAACAAACAACCAGCAACCACCTCCGTCATTGCGAGCGAAGCGAAGCAATCCAGGGCGGTTGACGCCGCCTCTGGATTGCCGCGCCCCTTCGGGGCTCGCAATGACGAAGCGGGGAGGGGGAACGCAGCGAACACGGGCGACGAAGCCCGGCATCTCGCCGACGCGGCCTTCACCCTCAACACCGGCCGCCGCGCGCTGGCATGGCGTCGGTTCGCGGTGGGTCAGGACGGGGCTGAAGCCGCCGCTGCGCTCGAAACCGCAAGTCGCCAGTCGTCCGCGAAGCAGGTTTGCGTGCCCGGCCGCCCGGTCGCCTTCCAGTTCTGCGGCGGCGGGCTGCAGCATGTCGATATGGCGCGTGATCTCTACCAGACCGAGGCCGCGTTCCGTGCCGACGTGGACAAGGGCCTCGCCGTGCTTGCGCGCATCGGCGTGCCGGACCTCAAGCGCTGGCTGTTCCCGGTCGAGGCCGACCGCGATGCTGCGGCCGCCGAGCTTGAACGTCCCTCCAACGCGCTGCCTGCGCTGTTCATCGTCCAGACCGCGCTCGCCCGCTTCTGGATGGCGCTGGGGATCGCGCCGGCCGCGATGATCGGCCACAGCTGCGGCGAGTATGCTGCGGCGCATGTTGCGGGCGTGGTGGACCTCGAAGCGGGCCTGCGCATCGTCCACGCGCGCGGCCGCCTGTTCGAGACGACCGCGAAAGGCGGCATGATCAGCGTGCCGCTTTCCGAGGCGGAACTTGCGCCGATGCTGCCGCCCGGGGTTTCGATCGCGACGATCAACGCCCCGTCCCTGTGCGTCGTATCGGGCGCGGCGGACGCGGTGGCGGCCTTCCTCGACGACTTGCGCGCGCGTGAGATCGAAGCGCAGCCGATCCCCATCGAGGTCGCCGCGCATTCGGCGATGCTCGACCCGATCCTGCCTGAATTCCGCGCCCTGCTGAAGACGATCACGCTGCGCGCGCCGCAGATCCCCTTCGCCTCGAACCTGACCGGGCGCTGGGTGAGCGCGGCGGAGGCGACCGATCCCGAATACTGGGTGCGGCACTTGCGTGAGCCGGTGCGCTATACCGACGGCCTCGAATGCCTGCTGGGCGAGGCGGACCAGGTGCTTCTGGAAGTCGGCCCCGGCCGCGCCATGACCAGCCTCGCCCGCCAGCATCCGGCGCGCAAGGCCAGCCAGCCGGTGGTCGCCTCGATGCGCCATGCGGGCGAGGACGTTGCCGACGACCAGCGGTTGCTCGAAGCGCTCGGCGAACTCTGGGCGCTGGGCGTCGAGATCGACTGGACCGCATGGTGGGGTGACGAGCGCCGCCTGCGCGTGCCGCTGCCGACTTATCGCTTTGAGCGCGAACGGCACTGGATCGAGCCGGGTGCGAGCCTGCACACGGCGGCCTCCGGGGGCGATGCCGATACCCGCCTCGCGCTGGGCGACTGGGGCTACGAGCCGGTGTGGAGCCGCGAGGATCTGGTGGCGGGAGAAGCCGTGGGCGGGGCTGCAGGTGGTCCGGCTCTGGTGCTCTGCGATGACGACGGGTTCGGCGCCAGCCTTGCCGCGCGTCTGCGCAAGGCGGGGGTGGAGACCGTAACCGTCCACGCGGCGACGCGCTTTTCCGCCAGTGCTGCAGGCGCCTTCGCGCTGCGGCCCGACATGCGCGAGGACTGGGCGCGGCTGTTCGTCCGGCTGGGCCGAGACGGGCGGATGCCGCGTCAGGTCTATCATTGCTGGCTGGCGGGCGGGGTAGCCGCGCCGAGGCGCCGGGATGCGGCGATCCTCGACCGGGGGCTGCATGCGCTGATCGCGATGGTGCCCGAACTCGCCGCGCAAGTGGACGAGGGGCCGGTGGTCGTCGCGCTCGTCACCGACAAGGCGCAGCGCGTGGCGGGCGATGCGGACCTCATGCCGCTCAAGGCCACGGCGATCGGCGCCGCGCGCACCGTCTCGGCCGAGTATCCGGCACTCGAGGTGCGCGCGATCGACATCGATCTTGCCGCCGTGAACGCCGCCGACCTTGCCGACGCGGTGATCGCCGAGGTTTCCGGCCCCCGTGCTTCCGGTGACGTCGCCTTGCGCGCGGGCGAGCGCTGGACGCTCGCCTACCGCAACGCGCGCGAGCCGCTGGCCGAGGGACAGCCGACATGGCTGCGCGAGGGCGGTGTCTATCTCGTCACCGGCGGGCTGGGCGGGCTGGGCCTGTCCATCGCCGACCACCTTGCGCGCGGATACAAGGCGCGCCTCGCTCTCGTCGGGCGCAGCGCCTTACCGCCGCGCGGGGAGTGGGCGCAGCGCCTCGCAAGCGGCGACCTGCCGCTGGGCGTCGAGGACAAGGTGCGCAAGCTGCTCGCGCTCGAAGCGGCGGGGGCGGACGTGGAACTGATCGTCGCCGACGTCGCCGATGCGAAGGCGCTGGCGAAGGGCGTGCGCAAGGCGGTTTCCCGCTTCGGCCCGATCGACGGCGTGTTCCATGCCGCCGGCGCGCTCGACGACGGGCTGATCGAGACCCGCAGCCGCAAGGCGGTGGACGCCGTGCTGCGACCCAAGATCGCGGGCACCCTGGCGCTGGAGGAGGCGCTCAAGGGTCAGGCGCCGGGCTTCCTGCTGCTGTTCTCCTCGGTCAGCGCCTTCGCGGGGCTGCCGGGGCAGGTGGACTATGCCGCCGCCAATGCCTTCCTCGACGCCTATGCGCAATCGCGGCGCAGCGATGCGCGCACGCGGGTGCAGTCGGTCGGCTGGAGCCAGTGGGCCGAAGTCGGCATGGCCGCCGCGCTCGGCGGGCGCGAGGGCGGAGCGCCTGAAGGAGGGATGGGCGCGCTGCCCGACGACCTCGGGGCAGGGAAGGCGATCGAGCATCCCTTCCTCGAACGGCTCTGCACCATTTCCGACGATGAGTTTGTGGTCACCGGCATCCTAACCCCCGTGCGGCATTGGGTGCTCGACGAGCACCGAGTCGTTGATGCCGGTGCGCTGTTGCCCGGGACATCTTTCCTGGAGATGTCTCGGGCAGCAGTTGCGCTGGTCCACCAGGGCGCGCTGGAACTGTCCGACTTCACCTTCCTCAAGCCCTTCGCGGTGCCGGATGGAGAGGCGCGCGCGCTGCGGGTCCATGTCCGTCGGCGGGGCGCGAGCGGGTGGAAGGTCACCATCCTCGGCCGCCCCGAACAGGGCGGCGAATGGACCGAGCACGCACACGGCGTGGTGCGCCCGCACACGCTGACGCCGCTGCGCTCCACGCTCGACCTCGGCGCCATCGCCGAGCGCTGCAGCCCCGCGATCTGCGGCGGCGCCGACCAGCGGATGATGAACTTCGGCCCCCGCTGGGATACGCTCGTGCAGGCGCTTGCGTCCCCTCACGGCGAGGCGCTGCTCCAGCTGGAACTCCCCGCGCCCTACGCCGCCGAGGCCGTGGCGATGGGCCTGCACCCGGCGCTACTCGACTTCGCGACGGCGGGCGCACAGACGCTGATTCCCGGGCGCGACCGGAGCCGTGATTTCTACGCGCCGTTCACCTATCGCCGCTTCCTGCTCCACGCCCCGCTGCCCGCGCTCGCGTGGAGCCACATCCGGCTCGTCTCTTCCGATGGCCAGACGGCGGTGTTCAACGTGACGATCACCGACGCCGACGGCCTCGTCGTCGCCGAAGTGCGCGAATTCACGATGATGCACATGGGCGACGCGGCGCTGCTCGCCCGCGCCTCCGCGACGCCGCCGCGCGCCGCGAAGGCCGCCACCGGCGAGATCGCGGCAAGCTCCGAGGGCATCCTGCCCGAAGAGGGCACCGAAGTGATCGCGCGCCTGCTCTCGGGCCGGTGCCGCCCGCATACGGTGATCTCGCCCTACGACCTTGCGCCGGTGCTCGCGCGCCTGCGCAGCCCGCCGCGCGCCGCACGCCGCGAGGCTGCCGGGGGCGATCCGGCGGATCTGCCCGCGACCCCGGCCGAACAGGTCATCGCCGACTTGTGGTGCGACCTGCTGGGCATGGAGGCGGTCGGGCGGCACGACAACTTCTTCGATCTTGGCGGCCATTCGCTGCTGGCGGTGCAGTTCACCAACCGACTGCGCAAGAAGACCGGCCGCACCCTGCCGCTCGCGGCGATGCTCGGCCAGCCGACCGTCGCGGGGCTTGCCGCCGTGATCGACCCGGACAGCCGCGCGCCCGATATGCCCGCCGCCGCCGAGGCGGATGCACCGGGTCTTGGTCTGGGTCAGGGCATCGTCACCATCCGTAAGGGCGGCCCGGCCACGCCGCTGTTCCTGATCCACGACGGGCTCGGCGAGACGCTGCTCTATCGCGGCCTGGCGCTGCGACTGGATGGCGCGCGGCCGGTGCTGGGGATCGAGCCGCTGCGCAAGGCGGACGGCAACTATGCCCACACCCGCATCGACGAGATGGCGACGTACTACATCGGCAAGGTGCGCAGCGTTCAGCCGCAAGGCCCGTACCTCCTCGCCGGGCTCTGCGCCGGGGGCGTGATCGCCTTCGAGATGGCGCAGCAACTTCAGGCGATGGGCGAGCAGGTGGCCTTCGTCGGCGTGATCGACGCCGCCGACGTCGAGGCGCGCAAGCACCGCTTCGGCGAGAGCCGCGCCCGCCTTGGCCGCGTGCTCGGTGTGTTGAAGTCCGGCAATCCGCTGCAGATGCTGCCCGACCTCTGCCGCCGCGCCTGGAACCTCGCTCGCTGGGAGATCGAGTCGCGGATGCGGAGGGCCGAGGATCGACGAACCGTCGATGCCCTGCGCGCTGCCGATGCCGGTGACGCGGCGATGGAAGCGGATGCTCCGGCGATCCCGTTCCTCAGGCTCTATGAAGCCGCACACAAGGAACATCGGCCGATCGGCATCCTGCAATCGACCAGCGTGGCGCTGTTCAAGGCGTCCAACGACACCGACCTTGCCGACGATACCCCTTACCGCGCGATCTACCGGGACTTTGCGCTGGGCTGGGGCAAGCGGGTGCGCGAGGACATCGTGATCCTCGACATTCCCGGCGGCCACATGTCGAACCTGCAGGAGCCGCACGTCGCCACGCTCGCCCCGCTGTTCCAGAACGCGCTCGACGATGCCGTGTCCGAGCACGGGCCGTGGAGCCGCGCCGCGGTGATGCAGGAAGAGCGGTTCGACTTCTTCGAGGAGGCGGCGGAATGAGCGGGCGCGCAGTTCGCCGGGGGCTCGACTTCCCGATCGCCGTCGTCATCGTCAACTACCGCACGGCGGCGCTGGTGACGGAATGTCTCGCCAGCCTCGATGTCGAGCGGCGCTCCGGCGCGGGACTGCGGGTGATCGTGGTGGACAACGATTCGCGTGATGGCTCGGCCGAATCGCTCGAAGCCGCGATCGTGCGGGAAGGCTGGGACTGGGCTACGCTGGTGCGTTCGCCGACCAACGGCGGGTTCGGGACGGGATGCAACCTCGGCATCGAGCACGCCCTTCGCGACGGCGAGGCCCGCGCGGTCTGGCTGCTCAATCCCGATACGCGCGTGATGCCCGGCGCGGCCAATGCACTGGCCGCCTTCATGGCGGCAACGCCGCGCGCGGGCGTCGTGGGTACGGCGCTGCTGCTCGCCGATGGCGCGCCGTGGCCTTACGCCTTCCGCTTCCCTACCGTACTCGGCGAACTGGAGCGGGCCTTGCGCTGGGGGCCGGCCTCGCGCCTGCTGGCGAGGCACAGGACGGCCCGGCGGATGGACGGGCGCGCCGAGCAGATCGACTGGGTCTCCGGCGCCAGCATGGCCGTGCGCCGCGAGGCGCTGCAGCAAGGGCTTCGCTTCGACGAGGACTATTTCCTCTACTACGAGGAGACCGACTTCTGCCGCGAGGCGAAAACGCGCGGGTGGCAGTGCTGGTATGCGCCGCGTCCGACGGTGCTGCACGTCGCCGGGCAAAGCACCGGCGTCACCGGCGAGGACGCTCATGCGCGGCGGGTCCCGGGTTACTGGTTCGCATCGCGGCGGCGCTATTTCCGCAAGAACCATGGCTGGGCTTATGCGCTGGCGGCCGATCTCGCCTGGATCGCGGGGCATTGCTTCTACCTCGTCAAGCAGCAGCTGCGCCGCAAGCCGCGTGAGGATCCGCCGCGGCTGCTCAGCGACTTTCTCTGGTTCGGGATGCTCGCGCCCCAACGGCGTTGAGGCCATGGGAGAGGATCTCGTCGCGACACTCGCCCGGCACGGCATCATCGGTGAGCGGATCGCGGCGCCGTTTCCGCTTTGGCTGGTGCGGGCGGATCCGGACAACGCGGGCGACGTTTCCGCGCCCCTGAGTGACGAGGAACGCGCGCGCGCAGATCGGTTCAGGATTTGTGCCCTCGCGCGGCGCTACCTGACGGCGCATGGCGCGCTGCGCCTGCTGATCGAGGCCGAGTTCGGCATTGCGGCATCGCGGCAGCGCTATGGCGTGAACGATTTCGGCAAGCCGCATCTTCGTGATGTGCCGCATGTGCAGTGCAACATGAGCTACAGCGGAGAGGTCGCGCTCGTCGCTTTCGCGCGGCACGTGGAGATCGGGATCGACATGGAGCGGGTGCGCTCTGTCGACGACGCGGCCGGACTGGCTGCGATGTATTATACCGATCGCGAATTAATGCAGTTGAATGAAAGGCCGGATGCGTTTTCCGACCATGCATTCCTGACGGTCTGGGTCAGGAAGGAAGCCTGTTCTAAGGCACTCGGAAAGGGTCTTTCAATTGCCCCGTCATCGTTCGAGTGCGGTGTGGGCTGCGGCCCGAGGAACGTGCTTGTCGATGGAGAAGTCGTAGAAAGCGATGTTGTCGACCCGAAGGGCGGTTTGCTGATGTCTTGGGCCATGCGAGGCCAGTGTTAGTTCCCAAATACTAACCGACATTCTTGCTTTTCTCTGTACTCAGTTAGCCTGCGACTGAAGCAGTCCTTCGCGGATGACGTAGGCGATCATGTGGGCGCGGTTGCGAGTGCGCGTCTTGAGCCGCACGTTCTCGACGTGGCGTTCGACCGTGCAGGGCGCGATGTTCAGTTCGATCGCGGTTTCCTTCGCCGAACGACCCATGGCCACAAACTGAAGTACGTCCAGTTCGCGTGAAGTCAGCTGGACGTTCTCGGTTCCTTCAATTCGATACATATAAACCCCCGTAGACTCTAATGGGGTCAGTTAACCCCATGAACCCAATGTCGCATCGCTCTAACGGAGAGTCACGCAATATTTTGGGGGAATATACCTAGCTCGTCATCCTCTTGAGGCACTTATCAGTACTATAATGGGACTCTGAAAATTCAGTATAAGCGGCCCATCCGGAACACATGAATATAACAAAAGCAGATAGATGACTCCGGATCACCTATTGTAACAAAGTGTCTCTGCTCTTGCGCGCAATCATCCTGTCGGTCTGGATCGACCCGGAGAAGCGCCTAGTGCTTGAATCGGAAGAGGTCGAGCCATGATCGAACAGACTCGGCTGCGGGGGATGGCTCGTCTGAGGAATATCGACGTTTCCCTCCACGGCCTCCTGACCGACGAGGCTGGAAGGCCTGTTAATTAACTCGCGTGCCATTACTGCGGCCTGGGTACGGTTTTCCACCCCGAGCTTGCGCAGGATGGCCTTAACCGCCGCTTTCACCGCAGCTTCGTTGATGCCCATCTCGCGCGATATCGCCTTGTTGGGCTGGCCGAGTGCAAGATGCTCCAGGACGCGCAGTTCCCGGTCGCGGAACCCGAACGCCTCGATCGCCGGGGCGGGGGCGGCGTGCCGTGTGGCTGCCGGCAGGCTGACGAGGAAGTCGATCACCTCCGGCGGCGCCACCTTCTGCCCGTTCGAGACCATCTGCAGGATCGCGACCAGTGAAAGATAAGGCACGTTGTCGGGAAAATAGGCATAGGCTCCGGCCGCATAGAGCGCGACCATCTCGTCGAAATCGAAAGCGCCGGTAAGCACGATGATCCGCATTTCGGGATGGTCGTGCTGCATGGTTCCGACGATGGCGGTGCAATTATCCTGCAGCAATTCGCGCTCGACGACGAGGATGTGCTGAACCTCTTCTTCGGAAAGACCAAGGTTCAGTTCTTCGAGAGCGGAAACCGATTCCGACACCTCGAAGTCCGCATCCGTGAATATGCGCCTTAGACCTTCGCGGATGATCGAATTCGTGATCGCAATGGAAATGGATGCCGGCATGTCGGTTCGTATGCCCCTCTTCGCATTTTCGCCCCCATGCGTGTCAGGCACCATGGATGATGATTAATAGTTTGACAATGCCGTAAAAATCAGTGCTCGGATGGGTAAGGATTGTTGCTGCGGCGTTGCAGCATTGCGGTAAGTCGATGGGGAACGATTACTGCGGACCGATGTTCCGGGCGCAAGATACGCGACTGAGCGGCACTTCTATTGGAAGACACGTAATCGTGCCTCTTACGGATTGCGTAAAAGTCATAAAGGCGAAGTCGGAATAGAATACTCGGGGCGGTCATCGCCGAATGGCGGCTGCCCGGCAAATCTGGCTTCTTGTCCCTAGCGGGGCCTGCCGATCGTTGCGGCTACGCGGATACGCGCATCCGGGCTTTCTCGCCCGGCCGGGGGAGCGGGAGCCTCGACCATGATCGTCAAGACCTATGAGATTTCCGGTCCCTGCGCCTTCGTGCCCAGCCGGATCGCCGACACGCGCGGCTGGTTCGCCGAAACCTTCCGGCACGACCTGTTCGCCCGGCACTGCGGCGATGCGGCCTTCGTGCAGGACAACGAGTCCTGCAGCCTTGCCGTCGGCACCGTGCGGGGCCTGCACTACCAGCGCCCGCCGCATGCACAGGGCAAGCTGGTGCGCTGCACCGCGGGCGCGATCATGGACGTGGCGGTGGACATCCGCGCCGGCTCTCCCACATACGGCCACTGGATCGCCGAGACGCTGACGCCCGACAACGGCACCCAGCTGTGGATACCGCCCGGCTTCGCGCACGGGTTCTGCACGCTGCTGCCCGACACCGTCGTCGCCTACAAGGTGACCGACTACTACTGCGCCGAATGCGACCTCGGCATGCGCTGGAACGACCCGGCTCTGGCGATCGCCTGGCCCGATCTGGCCAATCCCGCCAGCCTCTCGCCCAAGGACCGCGCGCAGCCGTTGCTGTGCGAGCGGCCCGCGCACTTCTTCTTCGAGGAACTTGCCGCATGCGCGTGATGGTGACCGGCGGGGCGGGTTTCATCGGCTCGGCGCTGGTGCGCCATCTGGTACAGACGCGCGGGGACACCGTCCTCAACCTCGACAAGCTGACGTATGCGGGCAACCTCGCCTCGCTGAACTGCGTGGCCGGGCGCGAGAACTACCGCTTCGTGCGCGCCGACATCTGCGACCGCGCGGCGATGGCCGAAGCCTTCGCGCAGTTCCGCCCCGACCGGGTGATGCACCTTGCCGCCGAAAGCCACGTCGACCGCTCGATCACCGGCGCGGGGGACTTCATCGCCACCAACGTCGTGGGCACCTTTACCCTGCTCGAAGTCGCGCGCGACTACTGGCAGCGCCTGCCCGCGACCGAGCGCGACCGCTTTCGTTTCCTCCATGTCTCGACCGACGAGGTCTACGGCTCGCTCGGTGACGAGGGATTGTTCGAGGAGACCACGCCCTACGATCCCAGCTCGCCTTATTCGGCCTCGAAGGCGGCGTCGGATCACCTCGTCAAAGCCTGGTATCGCACGTACGGCTTGCCGGTGGTCGTCTCGAACTGCTCGAACAACTATGGCCCTTATCACTTCCCCGAGAAGCTGATCCCGCTGACCATCCTCAACGCGCTGGAGGGGCGCCGCCTGCCGGTCTACGGCCGGGGCGAGAATGTGCGCGACTGGCTCTATGTCGACGATCACGCGCGCGCGCTGGAGTGCATCGCCTCGCGCGGGCGGCTGGGCGAGACCTACAATGTCGGGGGCCGCAACGAGCGCCGCAACATCGACGTGGTGCGCCGCATCTGCATGATCCTCGATGCGATGGCGCCGGGTCCGGTGCCGCGCGAACGCCTGATCGAATTCGTCGAGGACCGTCCCGGCCACGACGCCCGCTACGCCATCGACGCGAGCAAGCTGGAGAGCGAACTCGGCTGGCAGGCGCAGGAAACCTTCGAGACCGGGATCAGCCGCACCGTCCGGTGGTACATCGATAACGAATGGTGGTGGCGCCCGCTGCGCGCCCGGTACGAAGGCGAGCGCCTCGGGCTGATGCAGGAGGTCGCCGCGTGAGACTGGCGGTCACCGGCACCGGAGGGCAGGTCGTGCGCGCGCTCATGGAGCGGGGCGCGGCGTTCGGGGTCGAGGTCCTGCCGGTCGGACGTCCGGTGCTGGATCTGCTCAGGCCCGAGAGCGTACGCGATGCGCTGGCCGCCGTGCGCCCCGACGCCATCGTCTCCGCCGCCGCCTACACCGCCGTCGATGCGGCCGAGACCGATCGCCGCAAGGCGCAGGCGGTCAACGAGCACGGGGCGGAGGCGATCGCGCTTGCCGCGCGCGATCTCGGCGTGCCGCTGGTGCATTTGTCCACCGACTACGTCTTCGCCGCCGATGCGGGGGGGCCGCACACAGAGGATGCGCCGACCGATCCGGCCGGGGTCTACGGCGCCACCAAGCTCGCAGGCGAGCGCGCGGTGCTGGCCGCACATGGCGCCGACAGCGCGGTCTTGCGCACGGCCTGGGTCTACAGCCCGTTCGGCGGCAACTTCGTCAAGACCATGCTGAGACTGGCACGAGAGCGGGAGGAGGTCAGCGTCGTCGCCGACCAGTTCGGCAACCCGACCAGCGCACTCGACATCGCCGAGGGTGTGATCGCGGTCGCGCGCAACCTGCTGGCGGACCCCGATCCGTGCCTGCGCGGCGTGTTCCACCTGACCGGGCAGGGCGACGCCTCATGGGCGCAGCTTGCCGAGGCGGTGTTCGACCTCTCGCACGAAATGGGCGGGCCATGGGCACAGGTCCGCGCCATCCCGACCAGCGCCTATCCCACCGTGGCGCGTCGCCCGGCGGACTCCCGCCTCGACTGCGCGCGCATCGCGGCGGTGCACGGCCTCACCTTGCCGCCGTGGCGGACCTCCCTGCGCCCTATCGTGCAGCGGCTGGTCGCCCGGCATCACTCCCTTAATCAGTTCGCAGGAGCCTGCTCATGAAAGGCATCATTCTCGCCGGGGGCAGCGGAACGCGCCTCTATCCGATGACGCTGTCGACCTCGAAGCAGCTCATGCCGGTCTACGACAAGCCGATGATCTACTACCCGTTGAGCACGCTGATGCTGGCGGGCATCCGGCAGATCCTGATCATCTCCACCCCGCGCGACCTGCCCGCCTTCCGCGAACTGCTGGGCGATGGGTCGCAATGGGGACTGGAACTGGAATACGCGGTCCAGCCGCGCCCTGACGGGCTGGCGCAGGCTTACGTGATCGGTGCGGATTTCGTGGGCGGGCAGCCCTCGGCGCTGATCCTGGGCGACAACATCTTCCACGGCCATGGCCTGCCCGACCTCCTCGCCCGCGCCGGCGAGCGCCAGCGCGGGGCGAGCGTCTTCGCCTATCATGTGCAGGACCCCGAGCGTTACGGCGTGGTCGAGTTCGACAACCGGGCGCGCGCCGTCTCGATCGAGGAGAAGCCCAGCCTGCCGCGTTCCAACTGGGCGGTGACCGGGCTCTACTTCTACGATGCGCAAGTGGTGGACATCGCCGCCAACCTCGCACCCTCGCCGCGCGGCGAACTGGAGATCACCGACGTCAACCGCGCCTATCTGGAACGCGGCCAGCTGTCGGTGGAGATGATGGGGCGCGGCTACGCCTGGCTTGATACCGGGACGCCCGACAGCCTGATGGACGCAGCTGAATTCGTGCGCATCCTCGAAAAGCGGCAGAGCACCAAGATCGCCAGCCCCGAGGAAGTCGCCTATCGCCGGGGCTTCATCAGCGAAGCGGGACTGGAGCGGGCGATCTCGCGGCTCGGCAAGTCGGACTATGCGCGCTATCTGCGCCACGTGCTGGAGCAGGGCGGGGTTACGCCGGACACCGCGCTGCCGGGCGCGCGGCTGGAAATGGACCCGCATCCTTCGGTGCAGTAAGCGTCGGGCGGTCATTACTCTCCCCCCGCTCAGGCTGAGCGGGGTGGCGGAGGGGCGCTTCGTCTAATTGAAACACTCCTGGTCATCCCCGCGAAGGCGGGGACCCATTTGATGCCGGTGCAACACGAAATGTCAGGAGATGGGTTCCCGCCTTCCCGGGAATGACCGTCGTAGAGTTTGCGATGATCGCGCGCCCAGGAATTACGTGCGCGGCGTGAAGTCCGGCACCAGATGGCCCTTCTCGTCCATGCGCGCCGGCACGATGCCGGGCTTTTCGCGGAACGGCGCCTCGTCGTCGTTGCCGAAGATGGTGCACCACCAGCGGCCTTCCTTGTCCTTGAAGATGTTGCCGCCGCCGCCGCACGGCACGCTCTCGTAGCGGTCGCGGTACGGGCCGAAAGGCGTGTCCGAGGTCGCCAGCGCGAAGGAATAGCGGTTGGGGTGGAAGCGGTCGACGGCGCCGAGGTAGTATTTGCCGTCATGCTTGAACATCGTCGCGCCCTCGAAGCCGATGTCCTTGAAGCCGCGGTGAACGCACTTCTTGTTGTGGTGCAGCGGGTCGGGGTCAGGGGTTTCCAGCGTGATCGGCGTCCACTCGCCGTCGTAGCCGGACAGGTCGGGCTTCAGGCGCACCATCTCGAAGGCGCCGCCGTACGTCAGGTAGACCGCGCCGTCGTCGTCACCGAACAGGGTGGCGTCGATGCCGTTGCGCAGCGGCTTGTCGGGCGAGAAGGCGTGGACGTAGGGGCCGGTCGCCTTGCCGGAGGTGCTGCGCAGGATCGCGATGCCGGAACGGCTGATCGAATGGCAGATGTAGTAGTTGCCGTTGATGTAGTGGATCTCCGGCGCCCAGATCGCGCGGAAGTAGTCGCCCTTGCGCACGGTCCACTGCTTTTCCCAGCCGCCGTCCTTCTCGATGCTCCAGACGAGGCCGAGGTAGTCCCACTGCTCGAGGTCGGCCGAGCGCCAGAGTTCGACGCCGTCGTTGGCCTTCCAGATGTCGTCGCCGGTGGAGCCGGTCATGTAGTAGAAGCCGTCACCGCCGAGGCATACGATGGTGTCGCGCAAGTGGACGTGGATCAGCGGCTTCACCGGCGGGATCAGGCCCTGCGTGACGACGCGGCCGGAGTCGGAATCGTTCCACGGCAGCGCGTTCTTCGGCGGCGCGCCGGGGCCTTTGAAGCGCACGCCCTTGCGGTCCACCGCCGCCTCGCTGGTGACCCAGCCGCCGCGCTCGGTTTCGGGAGTGACCGGAAGGCCGGGACCGCTGCGCGTGGCGACGTCGTAGTAGCCGGGCGGGGGAGGCGCGATCGGACGGCCGTTGTCGTCCTCGACCGGGAAGGGTGTGCGCTTCAAAGGCTCGGCGGCAAGGCCGAGCGAGGGGCGCGTGCCCAGCAGCGCGAGGCTGCCGGCAACCACCGCGCGGCGGCTCAGTTCGAAGCCCTTGGTCACGTCATCTCTCCCGGTTTGGATAGCGCTATCAATTTTGGACCGAAAAAATCCCGGCCCTCGCGGTTAAGCGGGGGCCGGGACAGGTCGTCAGTACTTGAAGCGGACGCCGAAGTAGAACTGGCGGCCGAAGCTGTGGTTGAGGACGACGCGGTCGGCATCGCCGATGTACATGTCCTTGACCTCGTTCGTCAGGTTGTTGCCCTCGATGGTGAGGGTGATCTTGTCGGTCAGGTTGACGCCGATCGAGGCATCGACGTTGATTGCGCTGTTGACGCCTTCCTGCGTGCTCTGATCGCGCGCGCCGCCGCCGAACGCTTCGACGTAGCCCGAACGGTAGGACACCGAGCCGCGCAGGGAGAGCAGCTTGTCCTCGTAGAACAGGGTGCCGTTGGCGGTGTGCTTGGACAGGTTGGTCAGCGGGCCGACCACGGTGCCGATGCCGCCGGGGCCGGGGTACTTGAGGTCCGCCTTGACGTAAGTGTAGTTCGCCAGGATGCCGAGGTTGCTGAGGAAGCCCGGCAGGAAGTCCAGCTGGTGCTGGTAGTTCAGCTCGAAGCCCTTGAGCTTGCCGCCGTCGCCGTTGATCGTGCGGCGCACGGTCACCGGCACGTTTGCGGGCAGGCCCTGGTCGGTCGCGAGGTTGAGCGGGAAGCCCAGCTGGTCGAACGGCACCAGCGTCGAGATCTGCGTGCCCGAAAGCGAGCCGATATCCTTCTGGAACAGGCTGATGCCCAGCAGCGAGCCCGGTGCGAAGTACCACTCGGCCGAGAAGTCGAGGTTGAACGCCTCGGTCGGGTTCAGGTAGGGGTTGCCCTGGTTGAAGACCTGGTTCGCCTGCTGCAGGATCAGGTTGCCGCCGGGCGACAGCGCGCCGAGGCCCGGACGGGTGATCACCTGCGCGGCGCCGAAGCGCAGCAGGAAGTCGGGGGTGATCTCTGCCACGAGGTTCATCGAGGGCAGCCAGTTCTCGTAGCTGCGCTTGACGGTGATCGGGGTGGCGACGCCGCTGGAGAGACCATACCCGAACGAGGTCTGGCCGGTCTTCACGTAGCGCACGCCCGCATCGCCCCGGAACATGATGCCGCCGATCTCGCGCTCGAAATCGATCTGGAACCACGCCGCCTTGTCGACTTCCTTGATCGAGCCGGTGTTGCTGGCCGCCGTCGCGTTGGGGTTCGTACCCGCCACGTCACGTCCGTTGACGCGGAAGTCCACGTCGCGGCCGTTGATGTTGGTCACGCAGTTGCAATAGATATTGAGCGTATCGACGAAGCCCTGCAGGTCGGGGATCACGTAGCCCGAATAGTTCGGATCGCCGGTCTTGCCGTTTAACGGCTTGGTCAGCGCCGCGACCTGCGCGGGCGTCAGCGTGCCAGAGGAGGTTTCGGCGACGAAGCGGCGGCTCTCGAAAGTCTCGTAACGGAAGCGGCGGTATTCGCCGCCGAACGACAGCTTGAAGCCGTCGGCCACGTCCCACTCCGCGCCCAGCTTGGTCGAGAGGTAGTCGTTGGTGACCTCGTTCCTGCGGATGCGGATGTCCGAGGTGCCGTTGGTGAACGACCAGCTGGCCGGATCGCTGGGATCGAAGCCCCAGTTGATGGTCGGCGCGCGGCTGTTGTCGCGGTAGTCCCACGAGAACCCGTCCGAGTTGGCGCGGTCGAGGACCACGGTGGTCTGCTCGGGGCTGTCGAACTTGGACTTGGAGTAGCCCGCATAGCCGTTGAGGCGGAAGGTATCGCTCAGTTCCTGCTTCACCACGGTGTTGTACTGGTAGAAGGTGGTGCTGAAGCGGTCGTGGCGCGATTCGATGCGCATGTCGACGTCGTCGAACACGCCGTAGACCAGCGAGTTGTTGTCATCGACCACGCCGTCGCGGATGATGGTCTGCGACTTGCCCGAAGCGCCCGAGCGGCTGAACGAGAGCGCCTCGATGTAGTTTTCCCAGCGCTGCGTCTTGGACTTCGCATAGAGCCCCTCGACGACGATTTCGGTGCGATCCGAGGGCTTCCACTGGACGGCGCCGGTGAGGCCCAGGCGCTTGATGTCGTTCTTCCAGCTGTCGTAGCGGGGAATGCGCGGGTGATAGATCAGGTCGCCCCAGTTCGAACCGTCGGCGGCGGGGGCCTGATTGATCTGGGCGGCGGTGTATCCGGGCAGGGTGGAGGCCGCGTTGAAGCCGCCGTTCACGCCCGCCGGGCTCCAGCGCACGGTCGAGTGGCCTTCCTCCTCGATGGTGCGGGTGGAGTACGCGGCCGAGGCGAGGACGCCGAACGTGCCCGAATCGTTCTGCCAGCTGACGAGGCCCGCAAGGCGCGGGTCCCAGGCCTTCGACAGATCGTTGTAGCCTGCGCGGGCGGACCCGGCGACGACGAAGTTGTCCTTGAAGTCCAGCGGGCGGGCGGCCTGCAGGTCCACCGTGGCGCCGAGCGAGCCTTCCTCGACCGAGGCCGAGGCGGTCTTGCGCACGGTCAGCGAGTTGAACAGTTCCGAGGCGAAGATGTTGAAGTCGAAGCCGCGGCCGCGGTTGACGCCGCCGCCTGCGTCCGAACCGCCGGTGGTCGCCACGGCTTCCATGCCGTTGATGCGCACGCGGGTATATTCGGGGCCAAGGCCGCGCACCGAGATCGCGCGGCCCTCACCGCCTTCGCGGCTGATAGCGACGCCGGGAATGCGCTGGAGCGATTCCGCCAGGTTGTTGTCGGGGAACTTGGCGACGTCCTCGGCCTTGATCACGTCCACTGCGGCGGTGGACTGGCGCTTTTCCGCCTGCGCGGTCTGCACCGAGTTGCGGAAGCCGGTTACGATGATGTCGGCGGGCGTCGCGCCGTCGATCTCGGAGGTCTGCGCGTCCTGCGCATAGGCCGGCGAGATGCAGGCGACGGCCAGAACGGTCGCGGACGCACCGCGCACCAGGCGACGACGAAGAATTGCGGAACTGCGCACCCTGATTTCCTCCCCATTTGTAGACCGGCGACGCGGGACTTTCCCGTCCTCGCCTTGACCGGCCCAGCCTCCCTTTTATGGTCGAGCTTGATACCGGTGTCAGAGACTACGAACAACACGCAGATTGATACGCCCGGCGCTTCATTGCTTCGTGCGCGAAAAGGGGCTTGATCGATGCAGTCGGTGCATCGGTTTGGGGAAGAAAGCGGGATTGTCGAATGCCGAACCTCCGTCCCGTCATTGCGAGCGTAGCGAAGCAATCCAGGGCAATTCCACCCCGCACTGGATTGCTTCGCTACGCTCGCAATGACGAAGCGACGGCGACGATGCGCAGCGCACATCGATCAAGCTGCACAGCGGCATGGATGGAGTGGACGCCGCGCGCGTAAGTCTGAAGGCACGGAAAAAGCCGCAAACCAGTGCGGCGGATGTGGGGCGATGGAGAGATGGATTTGTCAGGTTCGATAGAAGCGGCCACCCCGACGGGTACGCGCCCGACGAAGGTGCGTTTTCTCATCATCGCGCTGATCTTCGTCATCACCTCGCTGAACTACGCGGACCGTTCGACCTTCTCGATCGCGGGGGCTTCGGCCTCGGCGGAGCTGGGGCTCGATGCGGTGCAGACCGGGTTCATCCTCTCCGCCTTCGCCTGGGCCTATTCGCTGGCGCAGATCCCCGGCGGCGCGCTGCTCGACCGGTTCGGGACGCGGCCGATCTACATCGCCGCGATCGGGACATGGTCGTTCTTCACGGTGCTGCAGGGCTTCGCGGGCTTCATCCTCGGCGCGACGGTGGTGACGCAGCTGTTCCTGCTGCGCTTCCTCGTGGGTCTGTGCGAGGCGCCCTCGTTCCCCGGCAATGCGCGCATCGTCGCCGCATGGTTCCCGGCGCGGGAACGCGGGACGGCCTCGGCGATCTTCAATTCGGCGCAGTATTTCTCGCTGGTGGCCTTCGCGCCGCTGATGGGCTGGGTGGTCCATGAATTCGGCTGGCGCGCGGTGTTCTTCGTGATGGGCGCGCTGGGCCTGATGGCGATGTGCGCCTTCGCCGCCTTCATCCGCGAGCCGACCCGCCACAAGTGGGCCAACGCCGCCGAAATCGAACTGATCCGCGAAGGCGGCGGCCTGGTCGAACCGGAAGGCCGCAAGGACAAGGCCGCCGAGCCGACCTTCACCTGGAGCAACGTGCGCCAGCTGTTGACCAGCCGCATGATGATCGGCGTCTACCTCGGCCAGTACTGCATCAACGTGCTGACCTATTTCTTCGTGACGTGGTTCCCGATCTATCTGGTCAAGGATCGCGGCTTCAACATCATGGAGGCCGGGTTCGTCGCCGCGCTGCCCGCGCTGTGCGGCTTCGTCGGCGGCGTGGCGGGCGGCGTGATGTCGGACATGCTGCTGGCGCGCACCGGCTCGATCACGATGGCGCGCAAGGCGCCGCTGCTGGCGGGGATGCTGCTGGCCAGCCTCATCATGGTCGCCGCCAAAGTGGAAAGCCAGGTCGGCGTGGTGCTGCTGATGTCGGTCGCGTTCTTCGGCAAGGGCGTCGCCTCGCTCGGCTGGGCGGTGATGTCCGACGTGGCGCCGCGCAAGCTGGCGGGGCTGGCGGGCGGCGTGTTCAACACCTTCGGCAATGCCGCCGGGATCGTCACGCCCATCGTCGTGGGCATCCTCGTCGCGCAGGCGGGATCGTTCGACACCGCGCTCGTCTTCGTCGGCGCGCATTGCCTCTTGACCATCGTTGCCTATTTCGTCGTCGTGCAGAAGCTCGAGCGACTGGAGCTTGCCGCATGAATTTCGACCGTCGTACCGTACTGCTGACCACCGGCGCGCTGATGCTGGTTCCGGCCATAGCCCGCGCCGGATCGGCCGAGATCGCCATCGACACGCCGATGGCCGCGCCGCGCTGGGCGGTGCTCCAGCGCCACCTCATCGCCATGCAGGGCGACGCCGCCCGCGCCTTCCACGACCGCTACTTCAACGCGAAGCACGAGATCGAGGCGTTCCTGCGCTGGGGCGCCAACGACGGCCCCGACGACGCCATCGAGGCGATCAACGACTGGCCCTACCTCTACCTCATCGGCGGCGAGGCGGGCCTGCTCGACCTCGCACAAAAGGTGCAGGAAGCCCACTTCGCGCAATACTCCCGCGCCCGCACCAAAGACGTGCTGATGGGCCGGAACGGCATGTACGTGCGCGAATTCCCGCCGCAGATGGACTGGCAGCACATCAGCGAGGGCCTGACCACCTTCAACCAGCTCGGCCTGTGCAACCCGGACGACCGCAAGCTGATCGAGCGCGCCCGCCGCTTCGCCGATTTCTACACCGGCCGCGATCCCATCGCGCGCAACTACGATCCGAAGCTGAGGCTCATCCGTTCGATGTTCAACGGCAGCATCGGCCCGCTGATGCGCCCGGCGACGATGCTCGACTGGGCGGGCGACCCCTTCGACACCGCGCCGTTCGAGATGGTCCACGGCGAATCGAGCTACAAGGACACGCTGGAGCACTACCGCGAATATACCGAGACGGTCGGCGACAACCCGCTGAACCTGCACTCGACCGCGCTGGGCTTCAACGCCTGGATGCTGACCGGCGAAGCGCGCTTCCGCGACTGGATGCTGGAGTATGTCGAGGCATGGGCGGCGCGGGCAAAGGCCAACGGCGGCATCCTGCCCAGCAATATCGGGCCGGACGGCAAGGTCGGCGGCGGCGCGGGCGGTCACTGGTGGGGCGGCACCTACGGCTGGGGGTTCAGCCCGATCAACCCCGTCACCGGCAAGCGCGAGGACCGCAACCGCATCCCGCGCGCGATCATGGGCTTCATGAATGCCTATATGGCGACCGGCGACGACCGCTACCTGCAAGTCTGGCGCGACCAGAACGCGGCGATCAACGCACAGTCGCGCAAGATCGACGGGGTGCTCTCCGCACCCACGATGCACGGTGCGCAGGGGTGGTACAGCTTCAAGCCCGGCCCCTACCGCTTCAATACCGGCGAGATCTGGTACTTGTCGCAAGCCGAGGCCGACCGCGCGGCGATGGAGCAGACGCCGTGGACGCAGTTCCTCGACGGCAAGCAGGACGGCTGGGCCGAACAGTCGCTGCTGGACGACATGGAGCGCGTGCGCACCCAGATGGTCCGCGTCCACGAGGACAGGACGACTGCCGCCACTCGCCTTGCCGACAACCCGATCGAGCGTAACCCGGTCTCGGTGACGGCGCTGCTGCACCAGACCATGGGCGCGATCCACGTCGCGCGGCCGCCGTGGTCGAAGACCTCTCCCAACCAGGGCGGCACGCTGCTCTTCGCGCGGTTGCGGCACTTCGACGCCGACCGCAAGCGTCCGGGTCTGCCCGAAGACGTGGCGGCACTGGTAGAGAAGATGGATGCCGGGACGACGACGCTCTCGCTGGTGAACCTCAACCCCGCGCTGGCGCGGCGGCTGGTGATCCGCGGCGGCGGCTATGGCGAGCATCGCATCGAGGCGGTGCGGATCGGCGACAGGCGCATGCCGGTGGGCGATCGCGACGTGGCGCTCAGGCTGGAGCCGGGCGCGGGCGCAAGGGTTGTGCTGGAGATGAACCGGTTCAGCCAGCCGCCGACACTGGCGTGGCCGCAGATGTAATCGTCGTCCCGGACTTGATCCGGGACCGCTGGCCATGAACGGCCCACCTTGCTGCGCGCGCAGCACGCTCTCGCCTAAAGACAGCCACCGGTCCCGGATCAGGTCCGGGACGACGTCATTACTATCGCGTCATTCCGCCATCGCCTTCAGACACAGTTCCCTGAACGCCGGCAGCGCCGGGTTCTCGCTCTCCCGCCGCCACGCCAGATGCAGTTCGACCGGCGCGGCGGGCTCGCTCTCGAAGGGCCGGAACACCACCCCGCGCGGATGGAGCCCCGCCGCCGCCTCTGGCACGATCCCCGGCGCGAGCCCCGCGCCGACCAGCCCCAGCAGTGAGTGGATCTGCGTCACGTACTGCACGTAGCTGGGCGCTGCCCCGGCCCGCTCGAACAGGCTGGACAGCAACAGGTTGAAATACCCCGCCCCCCGCTGGGCGTACATGACGAGGTCCTGCCCGTCGAAATCCCCCGGCGCGAAACGCTCCTGCCCCGCGCGCGGATCGTCCTCGTGCAGCGCGACGAGCAGGCTTTCCAGCAGCAGCGGCGCCGAATCGAACTGCACCTTGTCCACCGGCGGGCGCACCAGCGCGAGGTCGATCATGCCGGTATGCAGCGCCTCGAACTGATCGCCCGAGACCAGTTCGTGCAGCTGCAGTTCCAGCCCCGGCAGTTCCACCGCCGCGCGCTTGACGATGCGCGGCAGCAGGACATAGCCCGAGACCGCCGTAAAGCCGATCGAGATGCGCCCGGTCTCCCCCTTCCACACCCGCCGCGCCGCCAGCGCCGCGCTTTCGGACAGGCGCACGATGCGCCGCGCTTCGTGAAGGAAGGTCTCGCCCGCCAGCGTCAGCGTCACCCGGCGGCTGGTGCGGTTGAACAGCTCGACGCCGAGGATGCGTTCGAGCACCTGGATCTGGCGGCTGAGCGGCGACTGGGTCATGTGCAGCCGCTCGGCGGCGCGGCCGAAGTGCAGTTCCTCGGCGAGGACGACGAAGCAGCGCAAGTGCGTGAGTTCGAACATCGTCCATGCCTACCGCGCATGAGGCCGGAGGAAAAGCGCGCGATGCATCGATGGGCGCTGATCGATGCCGCTGCGACATAAATCGATCCAGTCCCAGCGATGGGCGCGGCCGCCCCGCGCAGGTAGCAAAGGCTCTACAGGATCAATTGGAGCATTAAGCGATGTCGCCTCAGGATTTGGCCGCCCGTATCGGCGGGGGTCTCCTCTCGTTTCCGGTCACGCATTTCGACGCCGACCTGAAGTTCGACGAGGCGGCCTATCGCGACCATCTCGGCTGGCTGTCGGACTACGACGTGGCCGGCCTGTTCGCGGCGGGCGGCACCGGCGAGTTCTTCTCGCTCACCCCGGCTGAAGTCCCGGGAATCGTCAAGGCGGCGGTCGAGGAAGCGGCGGGCAAGGTGCCCGTGCTCTCGGGCTGCGGCTACGGCACCGCGATCGCGGTGGAAATGGCGCAGAACGTAGAGAAGGCCGGCGCCAACGGGTTGCTGTTGCTGCCGCCCTACCTCGTCAACTCGACTCAGGAGGGCCTTGCCGCCCACATCGAGGCGGTGTGCAAGGCGACTTCGCTGGGTGTCATCGTCTACAACCGCGACAACGCGATCGTCACCGAGGACACGCTGGCCGGTCTTGCCGAGCGCAACCCCAATCTCATCGGCTACAAGGACGGCGTCGGCGACGTCGAACTGATGATGCGCATCTACGCCAAGCTGGGTGACCGCCTGACCTACATCGGCGGCCTGCCCACGGCCGAGACCTTCGCCCCCGCCTATCTGGAAATGGGCGTGACGACGTACTCCTCGGCGATCTTCAACTTCATGCCGGAGTGGGCGCTGGCTTTCTACAAGTCGGTCCGCGCGCGCGACAAGGCGGCGATCCTGGCGGGCCTGACCGACTTCGTGCTGCCCTATATCGCCATCCGCAATCGCGGGACCGGCTATGCGGTGTCGATCGTCAAGGCGGGCATGAACGTGATCGGCCGCCCGGCGGGTCCGGTCCGCTCGCCGCTGACCGACCTCTCCGCAGAAGAGCAGGCGATGCTCGCCGCGCTCGTCGAGAAGGCCCAGGCTTCGCTGCGCGAGACGGCCTGACGGTACTCACCCAAGGCGCGGGTGGCTCCAAACGCCCGCGCCGTGACGCAGGGATGAACTTGCTCCCACCCCTCCGGGAGCCGGTTCATCCCTGTTTTTTGTGTCCGTCGTCCCGGACTTGATCCGGGACCGCTGGCCGTGACCAGCCCACCTTGCTTCGCAAGCAGCGCGCCCCGAGGGGGTGATCAACTTTGACGGTATCATTGTCATTCCCGCGAAGGCGGGAACCCATCTCCTGACGTGGCAAGTTGAACCGTCATCAGATGGGTCCCCGCCTCCGCGGGGATGACTAATAAATGTTCAGCCAAATACGACCTCGTTTCAGGCGCGTGCTCGCGCGCAGGGCGTTCCCACGAAAGGTGGGCCGGTCACGGCCAGCGGTCCCGGGTCGAGCCCGGGACGACGTCAGCCGAGCCCCACGCGGCTCGCCCAGTCGAGCCAGAGGCCCGGCCATGCGGCCACCGGCTTGCCGGCGATGTTCCACAAGTTGAACCCGTGCCCGCCCTCGGCGAAGAGGTGCAGGTCCACGCTCACCCCCGCCTTTCTCAGCGCCGCGCGCAGCCGCAGCGAGTTCTCGACCGGTACGGTGGCATCGTCCTCGGCATGGACGATGAAGTGCGGCGGGCTTTCGGGCGTCACGTTGCGATCCACCGAATGCGCCGCCTCGAGCGCGGGCGTCGGGTTCGGGCCGAGCAGCTTCTCGCGCGATCCGGCATGGGCGATGGCGCGGTCCATGCTCACCACCGGGTAGAGCGGCGCGGCGCAGAACGGCCGGGCGGAGAGCCTGTCCGCCGCGTCCACCGGCGCGTAGGCGGGAAATGCGAAGCGGCTGGCGAGATCGGCGCACAAGTGGCCGCCCGCTGACGATCCCATCACCGCCACCCGCTCCGGCGCGATGCCGTAGGCGGCCGCCTTCGCGCGAATCAGCCGCATGGCGCGCTGGGCATCGGCGAGGGGGGTGTTGGAGCGGTCCTGCCAGCCCTCGCCGGGCAGGCGGTACGTCAGCACGAAGGCCGTGTAGCCGTGCTCGGTCAGCCACTGCGCGACCTGGATGCCGCCCTTGTCGAATGATTCCTCGCGGTAGCCGCCGCCGGGGATTACCAGCAGCGCCGCGCCGTTGGGATACTTCGGGCGGAAAGCAGTGATGCGCGGCCGGGCGATCCCCGCGATCACGCGGTCGGGCTGGGCGGAGTTGGCGGAGCGCTCGGTCGCGATCTCCACCGGCAGCGGGGAAGGGGCTCCCGGCGGCGTGCCGGGCCAGAGGTCGATGACCTCGCCGGTTTCATGAAACGGACGCGGCGGGGGCGTTGCCGCCCCCGCCGGTATCGTACGGATCACCGAAGCCGCGAGGGCTCCGGCGAACAGAGCCCTGCGGTCGATCTCCATCGTCAGACCCGCGCCTGCGCCAGACGCGGGCTGAGGACGTGGACCGCCAGCAGCGCAATCAGGTAGGCGCTCGCGCAGATCGCGAAGAGCACCTCGTAGCTATGCGTGGCGTCGAGGATGTAGCCCGCGAACAGCGCCATGCCCATGCCGCCGAAGGCGCCCACGGTGCCGCCGATGCCGACCACCGAGCCCACCGCGCCGCGCGGGAACACGTCGGAGGGCAGGGTGTAGAGGTTGGCCGAGAACGCCTGGTGCGCCGCCGTGGCAAGTCCGATCACCAGCACCGCGACCCACACGTTGTCGACGCCCTGCACGAACCAGATCGGCAGCACGCACAGCGCCGAGAGCAGCATGGTCGCCTTGCGCGAGAAGTTGGGGGTACGGCCTGCCTTGATGAGCTTCGATGACATCCAGCCGCCCGCGATGCTGCCTACGTCCGAGATCAGGTAGATCGCGGCGAGCGGCAGGCCGAAGGTCTTGAGGTCGAGGTCGTAGCGCTCGAACAGGTAGCCGGGCAGCCAGAACAGGAAGAACCACCAGATCGGGTCGATCAGGAACTTGCCCAGAGCATAGGCCCAGGTCTCCTTGACCACCAGCAGGCGGCTCCAGCCGATCTTCTCGACCGGGTCGGCGGGGTCCTGCTTGATGTAGGCGAGTTCGGCCGCGGTGACGCGCGGATGCTCGTCCGGGTGGCGGTAGACGGCCCACCACACGGCGAGCCAGATGATGCCGAACAGGCCGGTGACGAAGAACGCCATGCGCCAGTCGAACCACAGCACCAGCAGCGGCACGAGCAGCGGGGTGACGATCGCGCCGACGTTGGCGCCCGCGTTGAACACGCCGATCGCGAAGGCGCGCTCCTTCTGGGGGAACCAGTCGGTCACGGCGCGGATACCGGCGGGGAAGTTGCCCGATTCGCCGACGCCGAGGCCGAAGCGCGCCATCGCGAACGAGGTCAGCCCGGTGGCGAAACCGTGCGCCATGTGGCTCACCGTCCAGATGACGATGGCGACGGTGTAGCCGAGGCGCGCGCCGAGCGTGTCGACGATCTTGCCGAACGACAGGTAGCCGACCGCGTAGGCCAGCTGGAACCAGAACACGATCCCCGCGAAGTCGGACTCGGACCAGTGGAACTCCGCCGAAAGCGTGGGTTTGAGCACGCCGATCATCTGGCGGTCGACGTAGTTGATGGCCGTTGCCGCGAACAGCAGCGCCACCACGACCCAGCGATAGCGCCCGACTTTTGCCGTCTGGCCTACCGTACCGCCGGTTCCTGCATCCATTTCCCTACTCCCTTGCGACCGTCTTGTTCGTGTGCCGCTCTAATTGGTTCTGTCAGGCGGGTTTTGCCGCGACGATGCCGCAGGCTACCGTACCGTGGCCCGCGAAAGTCGCCAGTACCTGCTGGCCGGGCACGACCTCGTGAACCCCGGTGACAGCGCCGGTCGAGACCCAGGTGCCGCCGCTGCAGTCGATCCCGCGCGCGACAAGGTTGCCGAGCAGGAAGCGCACCGCGCCCAGTGGCCCGTCGAGCATTGTCGCCGTGGTGGCCTCGCCCGCCGTCTCGCCGTCGATGTCGAGGCGGACGGTGATCGCGTTGAAGTCGATCGTCTCCCAGCCTTCGAGCACCGGCCCGATGACCATGCCGTAATTGTTGCCGTAGTCGGAGACGGTCACCGGCGGCCCGTCCGCGTTGATGCGCGGGTAAGGCGAACTGGCGACCTCGATGCCGATGTGCACCGCGTCGAGGACCGCGCGGGTGGCCGCATCGTCCTGCGGCACCGTGCCGTCCCAGCCCGCCGCGACGTGAAGCAGGAACTCAGCCTCGCCCGCCGCGAAACCGTCGGCGAAGACGGGCATCTCGGGCGATTCGCCCGCTGCCACCGTCACCACGCTGTCGGTGAAGATCGGCCCGGCCAGACGGTTCGCGCCCAGTTGTCCGTCAAGCGGCGGGTTGATCTTGCCGACCTTCCAGCCGGCGACCTCGCGCCCGTCGAAGGCGAGGGCGAAATCCTGGATCGCATAGCCGCCGCCGAGGTCGGTGGGGGCTTGTCCGGGATAGGAATCCAATGCGCGCTTCTCGCGCCGCGCCGTCACGAATGCTTCGGCGACTGCCTTTGCCGTGTCTGTCAAAACAATCCCCACACCCAAGAATACCGTGCTTCGGCCAGTTCGGCGCTGGATTACCGGCGACACCGGTGTCATCCAAACGCCCATCCTGACCCGTCTGTACAGAGTGTCCGCTCTGTCGGATTGGTCACCCGCCGGTACGCCCTGCGAGCGTTCCGGCATCTTTCCATCCTATGCAAATGCACAGGCGATGGAATGGTAACCGGTGTCATCTTGCCTTTCGTCCCGCTTGAAGGCAAGCCGGAAAAATTCGGCCCATCGACCAACGCGCCGACGCAAGACCATAAGGACGCCGCATGGCAGAAGGCCAGAAACCCACGATCAACGACGTTGCGCGCATTTCCGGCGTGTCCAAGAAGACGGTGAGCCGTGTCATCAACAAGTCGCCGCTGCTGGGCGAGGCGACGCGAAAGAAGGTGGAGGCGGTGATCGCCGAACTGGGTTTCGTTCCGAACCTTCAGGCCCGAGCGCTGGCGATGGGGCGCAATTTCCTGATCGGCCTGATTCACGACAACCCCAACGCGCAGATGGTGCTGGGGGTGCAGGAGGGCATCCTCGACACCATTCGCGACACCGAGTTCGCGCTCGTCGTCCATCCGGTGAACCGCCATTCGCCGACGCTGGCCGACGATATCCGCCGCTTCATCGAGCAGCAGCGCCTCTACGGCGTCATGCTGCTGCCGCCGCTGTCGGAGCGCGACGACCTCGCCGAACTGTGCCGCGATCTCGGCTGCACGCTGGTGCGCATGGGCTCGGCGCGGCTCGACGACGACGAACATCTCGTCGCCTCGAACGACCGGCAGGCGGTGAGCGAGGCAGTCGCGTGGCTCGTGGAACTGGGCCACACGCGAATCGGCTTCGTTGCAGGGCCGGAGGGCTTCCGCTCCGCCAATGAGCGTGAACAAGGCTTCCTCGACGGCCTCGCGGCAGCGGGCCTGACGCTCGACCCGGCGATCGCGGCGCGCGGCACCTATCGCTTCGAATCGGGCAAGGCGGCGGGCGAGAAGCTGCTGTCGGCCGCCGAACCGCCCACCGCCGTGTTCTCCAGCAATGACGAGATGGCAGCGGGCATCCTCCACGCCGCGCGCGAGCGGGGGCTGAACGTGCCCGAAGACATGTCGATCATCGGCTTCGACGATACCGCCACTGCCGCGCACATCTGGCCGCCGCTGACGACGGTGCGCTGGCCGATCCGCACGATGGCGAGCACGGCGGCGGCGAAGCTGATTCGCCCGGCCTCGGCGGCGTCGGAGCCTTCGTTCTTCCTATCGGATCTGATCCGGCGGGCTTCGGCGGTGCCCCATCGGTCATAGGCCGATCGTCATCCCAGCGAAGGCTGGGACCGCTGGCCTTGAATGCCCACCTTCGCAGCGCATGCCTGCTGGGGCTTCGACAAGCACAGCCTGAGCAGATTGAGAGCAGGTCTTTAAATCCCGCTCAGGCTGAGCTTGTCGAAGCCTCAGCAGCAAACGCGCGCCTAAAGACAGCCAGCGGTCCCAGCCTTCGCTGGGATGACGAGTTTTGAAGCGTCTTTTAAACCTCGTTGACACCGGTTACCTAAAGCGGATACGAAAGTCGCCAAGACCTGAACGGGAGAGTTCACAGTGTTCTGCAAGACGTACCACGCCACCCATCCGGACATGATGGAGTGTGTCTCCAACGAAGAACTGCGCGACCGTTACCTGGTCACCGGCATGTTCAAGGCCGGCGAGGTCAACCTCAACTACTCGCACAACGAGCGCTTCATCATCGGCGGCGCGGTTCCGGGCGCTGAGCCGCTTGCCCTGCCGCTGCAGACCGTCCCCAAGAGCGCGGAGGGCAAGTCCTTCTTCGAGCGCCGCGAGGCCGGCATCACCAACATCGGCGGACCGGGCGCGATCACCGTCGACGGCCAGCGCTTCGAGATGAAGAACAAGGAATGCCTCTACGTCCCCATGGGCACGAACGAGGTGATTTTCGAGGGTGAGGGCGCGCGCTTCTACATCGCCTCGGTTCCCGCTCACAAGGCGCTGCCGATCAAGCATATCACGCTCGATCAGGCCAACCCGCTGGCGCGCGGCGACCTCGCCAACTCGAACCAGCGCACGATCTACCAGCTCGTGATCCCCGGCGTGTGCGAGAGCGCGCAGCTGCTGCTCGGCCTGACCGTGCTGGAAGAAGGCTCGGTGTGGAACACGATGCCGCCGCACCTCCACGACCGCCGCTCGGAAATCTACCTGTACTTCGAGCTGCCCGAAGAGAACGACCGCATCTTCCACTACATGGGCGAGCCGGACCAGATGCGTCACATCGTCATCGCCAACGAAGAGGCCGTCATCAGCCCGCCGTGGTCGATCCACATGGGTTCGGGCACCAAGAAGTATGCGTTCATCTGGGCGATGGGCGGCGAGAACCTCGACTACACCGACATGAACGTGCTGGACATCTGCCAGCTCCAGTAGGAGCTGGCCCCGCACCGAAGGCAACGACGAATAATCAGGGGCGCCGCACGCTGGTATCGCGTGACGGCGTCCGCAGTGGCGAGATGGTATCATGGCAATTTCCTTCGACCTGACGGGCAAGACCGCGCTCGTCACCGGCGCCAACACCGGCATCGGCCAGGCCATCGCCGTCGCGCTGGCAGAGGCGGGCGCCGACGTCGCCGTGGCAGGCCGCTCGGAGCCGACCGAAACGCTGGCGCTGATCGCCGCGACGGGCCGCAAGGCGGTGAACATCAAGGCCGACCTGTCGAGCATCGAGCCGGTCCAGCGCGTGATCGACGAAGCGGTGGCGGGTCTCGGCAAGGTCGACATCCTCGTCAACAACGCCGGCATCATCCGCCGCGACGACCTGCTGCAGTTCTCCGAGGAGGACTGGGACGCGGTGATCGACACCAACCTCAAGACCCTGTTCTTCCTCAGCCAGGCGGCCGCGAAGGGCATGGTCGAGCGGGGAACCGGCGGCAAGATCGTCAACATCGCCTCGCTGTTGACCTTCCAGGGCGGCATCCGCGTGCCGAGCTATGCGGCGGCGAAGTCGGGCGTTTCCGGCGTCACCAAGGCGATGGCCAATGAGCTTGCGCCCAAGGGTGTGCAGGTCAACGCGATCGCGCCGGGCTACATCACCACGAACAACACCGCTGCGCTTTCCGCCGACGAGACGCGCAACCGCCAGATCCTCGAGCGCATCCCGACCGGCCGCTGGGGCCGTCCCGAGGACATTGCGGGCGCCGCCGTGTTCCTCGCCTCGCAGGCATCAGACTACGTGACGGGGCAGGTCCTCGCCGTCGACGGCGGCTGGCTGGCGCGCTGATGACCAATAGCGCTTCTGGCCACGTCGTCACTTTCGGCGAAGTCCTGCTTCGCTTCGCGACGCCGGGTGCGCGGCTGACGGTGCAGTGCGATGCGCTGGACATGGTCGTCGGCGGGGCCGAGGCGAACGTCGCGGCGGGGCTCGCCTCGCTGGGCCATGACGTGAAGATGCTGACGCGCCTGCCGTCCAGTCCGCTGGGCGACAAGGCGCGCGCGGCCCTGAATGCCGCCGGGATCGATACCGCCCACGTCGGGCGCGATACCGGCCGCATGGGCCTCTACTTCCTCGAAAGCGGAGCAGGCCTGAGGCCCTCGTCGATCACCTACGATCGCGCGGGTTCCGTGTTCGCAACCTCCAGGGCGGACCAGTTCGACTTCGCCTCCGCGCTCGAGGGCGCCCGACTGCTCCACCTGTCGGGCATCACGCCGGCGCTCGGCCCCGGAGGCGTCGCGCTTGCGCAAGCCGCCGTCGCCGCGGCCAACAGCGCCGGCGTGCCTGTCTGTTTCGACGGCAATTACCGCGCACTGCTGTGGGATGCTTGGGACAGCGATCCGCGCGCCATCCTGACCGACCTGATGCAGTCGGCGACGGTCATGATCGGCAACCACCGGGATATCTCGCTGCTGCTGGGCAAGGCGTTCTCCGGCGATGGCTCCGACCGTCGGCGCGAGGCCGCGCTGGCCGCCTTCGAGGCATTCCCGAAACTGCAGCTGATCGCCTCGACCGCACGTCACGTGGTCAATTCCGGCCACCACCGCATCGCCGCACGCCTCGATGCGCGAGACGCGGCGCACCAGACGAGCGAGGTCGATGTCACCGGCATCGTCGACCGCATCGGCACCGGCGACGCCTTTGCGGCGGGCGTGTTGCACAAGTGGCTGCAGGGCGCGGATCTCGTCGCAACCGCGCAGGCGGGGCTGGCCTATACCGTGCTCAAGCACACCGTGCCGGGCGACATGTGCCTCGTCGGCCCGGAGGAGCTGGAAGCCTTCTCGGCTTCGGGCGGGGACGTCAGGCGCTAAGAAAAGAAGGCCCACCCCCAGCCCCTCCCGCAAGCGGGAGGGGAGCGAGACTTGGCAGCTTGCTGCCTAGTCGCAGCGGGGTGGGTGAGCGGCACGCACTTCAGCTTGGGAGAGCAACATGACCGACCTTTCGCGTCGAACCCTCGTGAAATCGGCGGCAGTGCTCGCCGCCACGGCGCCGCTCCCCTCTCTCGCCCGCAGCGCGAAGACGCCCCGAATCGGTCGCTACATCGCCGTCCCGGAAAGCGGCGTCCATGCCTTCAAGGGCATCCGCTACGGCCGCGCCGAGCGCTTTGCCCGTCCGGTCGCCGAGCCGCTCGAAGGCCCTGCGATCACCGCCGCGAAGTTCGGCCCCATCTGCCCGCAACGCGCCATGGCGGGCGAGCCGCAGTCCGAGGACTGCCTGTTCCTCAACGTCTGGACGCCCGAGGCGGACCCACGCGCGAAGCGGGCGGTCATGGTCTATTTCCACGGCGGCGCCTACACCACTGGCTCGGTCACCGATCCGCTGACCCACGGTGCGAAGCTGGCCGCCGACGGCGATGTCGTGGTCGTCACCGTCAACCACCGGCTCAACGCGCTGGGCTATGCCTGGCTCAAGCCCTTCGGTGCGCGTTATGCCGATAGCGGCAATCTCGGCCAGCTCGATCTGATCCTTGCACTGCAATGGGTGCGCGAGCACATCGCAAAGATCGGCGGCGATCCGGCGCGGGTCATGGTCTTCGGGCAGTCGGGCGGCGGCGCCAAGATCGCGACGCTCATGGCGATGCCCGCCGCGAAGGGCCTGTTCCACGCCGCCGCGACGATGAGCGGGCAGCAGGTGCAGGCCAGCGGCCCGGCCCATGCCTGGGCGCGCACGCAGGCGTTTATGGCGGCGCTGAAGCTCGCCCCTGGCGACGTCGAGGGCCTGCGAACGATGCAGATCGAACGGCTGGTCGAGGGTCTTGCCGCCACTGATCCCATCATGGGCGGCGGGGTCTACTTTGGCCCGGTGCTCGACATGACCAACCTGCCGCGGCATCCGTTCTGGCCCGATGCCGCGCCGCAGTCGCTGGGCGTGCCGATGATCCTTGGCAACGTGCGCGAGGAGACGCGCGCCTTCCTCGATCCGCGGGGACCCAAGCTGCAGGGGCTCTCGTGGGAGAACCTTGCCGCGCGCATGGTGCCCGAGATCAAGATCGACCTCGACCCCGTCTGGGTCGTCGAGCAGTACCGCGCCCATGAACCCGGCTGGACGCCCGAGCAAGTCTATTACGCAGCCACCACGGCGGGCCGGTCATGGCCGGGGCAAGTGATCGAGGCCGATGCGCGGGCGGCGGCCGGGGCGGGATCGACGTGGGTGTACCAGCTCGACCGTCCCTCACCGACCGACCCCTTGCGCGGTGCGGCGCATACGGACGACATTCCCTATGTCTTCGGCACGCTGGACGCGCCGGGCAGCTATTCGGGCACCGACGACGCGGCTCGCAGGCTGAGCGGGGCGATGATGCGCGCCTTTACCGGTCTGGCCAAGACCGGGCGACCGGAACTGGCGCAGTGGTCGCCGTACCGCCTGCCCGCGCGCGAGACGATGGTGTTCGGCGATACCGTGCGCGTGGAGAACGATCCGCGCCGCTGGCAGCGCGAATTGTGGGCGAGGGCGCCCTACGTCCAGCCGGGGGTGTGAAGCAAATTCCTCCCCGAGCTTGTGTCGGGGAGGAATTTGCAGAATTCGTCGTGCCGAAACCTACTTGGCGGCGGGCGGGTTGGGATAGGCGATTACCAGCGAAAGCGGTTCCTCGCCCCGCTGCCAGATGCCGACCACGGCGCCGTCGTAGAGATAGGCGGTCATTCCCGGCGTGAGCTGCGCGCGCTTGCCGTCGGAGACGACTTCGCCCTCGCCCGAGAGCACGTAGTAAACCTCATCGTGCGCAATGGGATGCTCGCCGATCGCCGCGCCCTTGTGGAGGACGCGGCGGCGGAATTCCATCGTGCGCGGCGCGGGCGCTGCGTCGGAAATGCGGTAGGCGGTGCTCATGCCGATGGCGCCGTGCGGAGGAGCTTCCTCGCGCACGGTGTCGCGCTCGTCGATGACGGCCATCGCCGGAGCCGCCGCCAGCAGCAGGAGCGCCGCCCCGATCACTTCGCGTTCTCGCGCATGGCTTCGTCGCGGGCGGAGAGTTTCTCCTGCGCGCCGCCCTTCTGGCCCGGATAGACGCCGGATTTCGGCTCCATGGTCTTGAGGTTCCAGTCCTTGTCCACGAAGGGCGCGGCGGTCGGGCTGGGGTGCGGGTAGCCGCCGACGACCTTCTCGTCGTCGATGATCTCGCCGCGTCCCTCGGCGACGAAGAACAGCACGCGGATATCATCGGGCGCACGGTCCCACGGACGCGCGCCGACCGAGGCGAGCAGGCTGGTTTCCAGGTCCTTGGCAGGCATGACGTCGAGGCCGCCCAGGCTGGCCATCGGCGAATCCTTCTCGATCAGCTTCGCCTTGGTCACGCCGTAGCGGCCGAACATCGGCGCCGGGTTGCCCCAGCGATCGACGTTGATGTTGTCCTTGGAATACCACGCAAGATCGCCGTCGCCGCCCAGCGTCAGGAACGGCAGGCCGGGCGCGGTCGAATTGCCCGCGCGCATGACGTTGCCCACGGCGGTGATCTCGCCGGTGACGTAGTCGTGGCCGGCCCACTCCAGGTTCATCAGGTTGTAGTGCACCGCGCGGTGGCCGGGGTCGAAGATCATGTTGTTGACCATCAGCACTTGCGCGCCGCCCTTCACCAGCGGCGAGCGCTCCATGTTGTGCGCGTAGACGTTGCGGTAGAGCGTGATGCCGGTGGCGTTGTCGTGGATCAGCGTGCCCTTGGAGTGCTCGCCCTTGGGATGGCTGGCGTCGGCGAGGCCTTCGGCCGCGAGGTTCTCGCGGAACAGCACGTCATGGCTGGTGGCAGCGCGCCATTCCTTGACGGTCTTGCCGTTGAAACGGGGGCCGGAGGTCGACATGTTCTCGTCGATCGCCCAGAAGAAGCTGCAGTGCTCGACGATCACGTTGTGCGCGGCGACGGTGGAGAAGGCGTCCGCCTCCCAGCCCGAGAGCTTTGCCTGCCCGTCCACCCCGGTCATCACGCGGATGTGGCTGATCTTGACGTCGTGGCCCTTGAGATCGATGCCGCCGCGCACGATCGTGATGCCCGGCGAAGGCGCGGTCTGCCCGGCGATCGTCAGGAAAGGCTCGTCGATGTTCAGGATCGTGCGCTGAAGGTCGATGACCCCGCCGACCTCGAAGACGATGATGCGCTTGCCCTTCGCCTCGACCGCGGCCTTCAGCGATCCGGGACCGTCCTTCGCGAGAGTCGTGACGCGGATGATGCGGCCGCCTTCGCCGCCGCGGGTGGGCTCTAGCGGGGCTGCGTGCAGCAGCGCCGGGGTGGAAGCAACCATCAGAATCGGAAGGACAATCTGGCTCGCGAGCCTGCGGATTTTCACTGTCGATCTCCCATTGGCGGAGCTTGTTGACTCCGAGTATTGACAGGGCGTTCTCCCTGCGTCACATATTGATGACACCGGTTACCAAGGATCGCAAGGATGATCTTCGGAACGGGTGGGGCGATTTTGGAGGTCGCCCGAGGTGCTCCGAAAGGGGCGGGAGTAGAGGTGCCGGAACAATGCGCGCGTTAGCCGCGCTTCCTTCTGACACCGGTATCATTTTTGACCCGCAAGGGTCGTGAGGGGATGTTGTCATGCGCCAGCATGTTACCGGAATTTCGCTTTTGAAGGCTGCCCTGTGCGCGGGCAGCGCTCTCGTGTCGTCGGCTGCGATGGCGCAGGACGCGGCGCCCGCGCCGCAGGACGCGGCGGATACCGCAGCTCCTGCGGACGAGACCGCGACTGCGGGCGACATCATCGTCACCGGCTTCCGCCAGTCGCTGCAGGCTGCGCTCAACGTGAAGCGCGAATCGATCTCGGCGGTCGATGCGGTCGTGGCCGAGGACATGGCCAAGTTCCCCGACCAGAACCTTGCCGAGTCGCTGCAGCGCATCCCCGGCATCTCGATCCAGAAGGACGGCGGCGAGGGCCGCGCGATCACCGTGCGCGGTCTCGGCGCGCAGTTCACCCGCGTGCGCGTCAACGGTCTGGAGACGATCGCCACCAGCTCGGACGGCGCCTCGGCCAACCGCGACCGCGCGTTCGACTTCAACGTCTTCGCCTCGGAACTGTTCAGCAGCCTCGTCGTCCACAAGACCGCCGAAGCCAGCCTCGACGAAGGCTCGCTGGGCGCGGTCGTGGACCTCAACACCGGCAATCCGCTGGCCGGCAAGAAGGGCCTGACCGCCGTTCTCAACGTCCAGGGTTCGTACAACGACCTGTCGAAGAACGTCGGCCCGCGGATGGCCGGGCTGCTGTCGTGGCGCAATGATGCGGGCACCTTCGGCGTCAACCTCTCGGCCGCCTACTCGCACACCGACACGATCGAGAGCGGCAACAACTCGGTGCGCTGGGCGCAGGCCTACTTCAATTCGGTGGACGGCAACCCGTGCTTCTACTCGGTCCCCGGCGCGACCGGCGGCAATCCGGTGAGCAGCGGCGGCAGCTATCGCCCCTCGGCCGCGTGCGACGAGGCTTCGCTCTCGTTCCACCCGCGCATCCCGCGCTACGGCGTCGTCGAGCATGATCGCAAGCGCCTCGGCCTGACCGGCTCCATCCAGTTCGAACCCAGCGACAAGACCAAGTTTTCGATCGACGGGCTCTATTCCTCGTTCAAGGAAACCCGCGCCGAGCAGTGGCTCGAAGTGCTCGCCCGTTCGAATGAACGCCGCTTCGACGTTGTGGACCCGGTCTACGACGACAAGGGCAACATGGTCAGCGCGACCTTCAACAACGCCTACGTTCGCACCGAAAGCTACCTGCGCAAGTCGGAAACCGAGTTCTGGCAGGTTGGTGCGACCTGGGACCAGGAGATCGGCGACCGCTTCCGCTTCACCGCACTGGGCGGCATGTCGCAGTCGAACGCCGACATCCCGGTCGAGACGACCTTTGCCTACGACAACCGCAACGCCAACGGTTTCAGCTACGACTACTCGGACATGAAGTCGCCGGTGCTGAGCTATGGCCTCGACGTGGCGAACCCGGCGAACTTCCAGCTGGCGGAGATCCGCGACCGTCCCTCTTACGTGAAGAACAGGTTCAAGACCGCGCAGCTGCGCACAGAGTGGGACCTGACCGACGGCTTCACGGTGAAGGCGGGCGCGGTGTGGCGTCGCTACGACTTCCGCACCCAGCTGTTCCAGCGCGACACGGCAGCTTGCGGAGCCAACGGTACGCGGGACCTGATCCTCGGCACCGTGACCTGCTCGTCCAGCGTCTACGGGTTGCCGGTCACCTCGGACATCTCGCAGCTCGTCAACCTGGGTAATGCGGGCCAGCCGAGCGGCACGACCAGCCAGTGGCTCGTCGCCGACATCGCCAAGGCGGCCGAATACACCAACCTCTACGGCCGCACCGCCGTCGAGGATCTCGGCAACAACCGCCAGGTGCGCGAGACGACCTCGGGCGGCTATGTGCAGTTCGACGTCAAGGGCGAGATCTTCGGCCTCGAATACGCGGGCAATGCGGGCATGCGCTATGCCCACACCAACCAGGTCTCGACCGGCTATACCGCTGGCATCGCCAAGACCGTGGAACGCAGCTACGACGACTGGCTCCCGGCGATGAACCTCGCGTTCTACCCGCATCATGACGTGATCCTGCGCGGTGCCATCGCCAAGGTCATCACCCGGCCATCGCTCGGTAACCTGAACCCGGGTGGTTCGGTGGACGGCTTCAACTACCGCATCACCTTCGGCAACCCCGAACTCAAGCCCTACCGCGCGACCAACTTCGACCTCTCGGTCGAATGGTACTTCGCTCCACAAGCGTTGTTCTCGGTGGCGGGCTTCGTCAAGAAGATCGAGAGCTTCCCGGTTGCAGGCACCTATGTCACCACGCTGCCGCAGCTGGGCTTCGATCGCTCGGTGCTCGGCGCCAGCACGCCCGCCTACATCAACTACGATCCCAATCAGGAATACGTCGTCTCCACGCAGGTGAACGGCCAGGGCGCGACGCTCAAGGGCGTGGAAGTGGCGCTGCAGCTGCCCTTCACCTTCCTGCCGGGCATCCTCAGCCACACCGGCTTCCAGGGCAACGCCACCTTCATCAAGAGCAATGCGGACTATACCATCACCGGCCCCGCGACTTCGGCCTGCACCCGCAATGCGACCACCGGCGCCTGCGGCCTGAGCGGCGTCTCGGCGATCTACAACCAGACCCTGCTGGGCGTGTCCAAGAAGGCCTGGAACGCGACGCTGTACTACGACGACGGCAAGTTCAGCATTCGCGGATCGGTCAGCTATCGCGGGCCCTTCGTGGACGCCACCAGCGCCACCGGCAATATCTTCGAGGGCTACGGTTCGTACACCAGCGTCGATGCGGCGATCCGCTACAAGGCGACCGAATGGCTGGAGCTGTCGATCGACGGCAACAACCTGACGGATGAATATCGCTACCGTTTCAACGACGTCTACGCGAACCGTAACTACGAGAACAACCACTTCGGGCGCACGATCCTGTTCGGCGCGCGCGCGAAGATCTGATCTCCTCCCCTGACGCGGGGTTCGCGGGTTCCGGCCCGTGGACCCCGCTCCTTTTTGTTTTCCAAGGGAGCCCGGTGTGGATTTCGATCGCAGAACCCTGATCGCAGGTTCCCTTGCCGTTGCTGGGCTGGCTGGAAAGGCCTCAAGTCCAGCCAATGCGCAGACACCGCCTCCCACTGCCTCCAAAGCGCTCCCGCCCGGCCTTCCGCAGCCCACCGAGACAATCGACCTCTGGCCCAAGGGGCCGCCTGCGCACCTCAAGGCACCGCTGACCGAGACGGTGGACGAGCGTTCCACCGACGCCCTCGTCACCGACCGAGCGGTCTACGGCGTGACTCGGCCGCGCATGGCGGTGTTTCGCCCGGACCGGCCCAACGGCGCGGCGGTGATGATCACGCCGGGCGGCGGTTACCGCTGGATCGTCGTCGACAAGGAAGGCTACGAGATCGCTCGCTGGCTGACCGCGCGCGGCTTCACCGCCTTCGTCCTGTTCTACCGCCTGCCGGGCGAGGGCTGGTCGAGCGGCCCCGACACCCCGCTCGCCGACGCCCAGCGCGCCATGCGCCTGATCCGCCACCGCGCGAAGTACTTCGCCATCGATCCCGAGCGGGTCGCGGCGATGGGCTTCTCGGCCGGAGGGCACCTCTGCGCCGACCTTGGCGCGCGCTTCGCGGCCAAGGTCTACGAGCCCGTGGACGCGGCGGATAAGCTCTCTGCAAAGCCGTTCTGCGCTGCGCCGATCTACCCAGTGGTGAGCATGGATCCGGCCATCGCGCATCCCGGATCGCGTAATCTGCTGCTCGGCCCTGCGCCGACGCCGGAGCTTGAGGCCGCGCATTCGCCCGACCGCGTAGTCCCGGCCGATGCGCCGCCGCACTTCCTCGTTCATGCCGAGGACGACGACGTCGTTCCGGCGGAGAACACCGTACGCCTGCGCGCGGCGCTGAAAGATCGCAAGGTGCCGGTCGAGGCGCACTTTTTCGCCAATGGCGGCCACGGTTTCGGCCTGCGCCGCGCCATCGGCAAGCCGGTCGAGATCTGGCCCGAGATGTGGCGGGCATGGGCGCGGACGGTCGGGTTCGGATAAGCCGTCGTCCCGGACTTGATCCGGGACCGCTGGTCGTGAACGGCCTTGGCATCGGCGGGGCGCCTTGCCGGAAGCGCTATCGATGCCCGCCTTGGCGTGATCGAAACGCTCCCCGTCATCCCCGCGAAGGCAGGGACCCAACTGATGCCCGTGCAAGAGGAGCCGTCAGGAGATGGGTTCCCGCCTTCGCGGGAATGACGGCGAATAATTGACCCGGATCAGGCCCGCACCACCATCGTTAACGCCTGTGTCTCACCCGGCTCCAGTACCGTCATGCCGCTGCTGACCCGTCCGAACGCATCGGGCATCGCTGTCGTAGGCTCAAGGCAGAGGAAGTCCTCCCCCGGCGGGGCGTAGAGATGCAGGAATCCGGCCTCGGGCGACGTCACACTGACGCTCCCAAGCCGCGCCTCGCCCTGCCAGCCGAACCAGCAGTTGTCGGTCAGCACCGCCGGATCGGGCACCGCAGCGCCCGCGAAGTCTCCGAAGGTATCCGCAGGCGCAGCCTCGCTCGGGATCATCCGCGCGTCGCTGAGCCACACGCCCTCGGCGGAGAACGTCACCCACGCATCGGGTTCGCGCACGAAGTAGGGGTGTTGGCCCAGCGCACAGGGCATGGCGCGGTCGGACCGGTTGGTGACCTCCAGCGTCACCTGCAGCGCGCCGTCTTCCAGCACGAAACTCTGCGTGGCGGACCAGTCCCACGGCCAGTGCTCGTCGGACGAATGGAGGCAGGCCAGCACCGCGCGGTCCGCCAGCTCATCTCTCACCATCCACGGCATGATCCAGCCGAGACCGTGGATCGGATGCTCGAAGCCCGCGACGTTGCGGGGGAGGGCATAGTCCTTTCCCGCGAAGGAGAAGCGCCCATCGGCAATGCGGTTGGCGTAAGGCACCAGCGGAAAGCAGGCGGCGTCCAGCGGGCTCGCGGCGTCCGCCGGGGTCGGACGCAGGATGTCCTTGCCGCCGACAGCGAACGAACCGATCGACCCGCACAGATGCGGCAGCAGCGTGGCTTCGCTGCTGCCCGAACGCAGCTGGATCGAGCCGCCATCTCCTCGAGCGTGCGGCCGCGCGTCTCGGTCACCATGGCGCGCACGAAGAAGAACGAGAGGAAGGCGCTGAGCGCATAGAACCCGTACGTCAGCGGCAGGCCGAGCCCGGCGGCCATCGCCGGGAAGCTGACCGAAATGCCGAAGTTGGCGATCCACTGCGCGAAGCCCGAGACCGCCAGCGCCGAGCCGCGAATCTGGTTGGGGAACATCTCGCCCAGCATCACCCACATGACCGGCCCCCAGCTCAGGTTGAAGAACACGACATAGGCGTTGGCCGCGATCAAGGCCACAGTACCGGTCTGGTCCGACAGCGTCAGGTGCCCACCTGTGAAGCTGCCGCTGGCGAAGCACACCGCCATCGTCGTCAACGTCACCGCCATGCCCGCCGAGCCGACCAGCAGCAGCGGCTTGCGGCCCAGCCGGTCGACCAGCAGCACGGTGACGAGGCAGGCAAGGATCGAGAGCGTACCCGACAGGATGTTGATCAGCAGCGCGTCGCTTTCGGAAAAGCCGACCGACTGCCACAGCACCGCGCCGTAGTAGAACACGATGTTGATGCCGACGAGTTGCTGGAACACGGCCAGCCCGATGCCCGCCCAGACCAGCTTGCGCAGGCGGCCGGTCGCGGGGTCCTTGAGGTCGGCGAAGCTCGGCCGGTGGTGGTCGGCGGCGATCGAGAGGAGGCTGGCACGGATGTCGGCGATCATCTTTGCGGCCGTCTCGGCTCCGAAGATGCGGGTGAGCACGGCCTGCGCCTCGGCCTCGCGGCCGCAGGCGACGAGGAAGCGCGGGCTTTCGGGGATCATGAACAGGGCGACGAGGTAGATCACGGCCGGGATCACCTGCATCCAGAACATCCAGCGCCAGGCGGGCAGGCCCAGCCACAGCGGCGCGGTGCTGGAACCGGCATGGCTGGCCAGCGCCCAGTTGGCGACGAAGGCACCGGTAAGGCCGGTGATGATCATGATCTGCTGCAGGCTGGAAAGCCGTCCGCGGATCGAGGCGGGAGCGACTTCGCTGATGTACACCGGTGCCAACACGCTCGCCGCGCCCACGCCGATGCCGCCGATCAGGCGGGCGATGACGAACAGCAGCGACGAGGTCGCCGCGCCCGCGCCCAGCGCGCTGACGACGAACAGCGCCGCGCCGATCATCATCACGCTGCGCCGGCCCCAGATGTCGGCGAGACGGCCCGCCACGAAGGCGCCGATCGCACAGCCTACCAGGATCGCGCCGACGTTGAGGCCGGTGCCCAGCTTGGAGAGGTTGAACGCCTTTTCCAGCCCGTCCTGCGTGCCGTTGATGACGCCGCTGTCGTAGCCGAACATGAACCCGCCGATCGTCGCCACCGCCACGATCATGGCGACGAAGGCCATGTTGACCTTGCCGCCGTACTCCACGCCGGTTGGCGCGCTTCCCATGTCTATCGCCGCCATTCTTGCATCCTCATTGCTTGTTCTTGTCGTTACGGGCCGGTCAGGCCGTGGGGTATCCCGGCGCGAGGCCGGGAACATCCACCGCGAAGGTGAAGAGGTCTCCGGCGTGGGGTTGAGCCGCCAGTTCGTCGGCGGACAACCCCTTGCGTGCCGTCGTCGCATAGACGGTGGTGAGGTCCGGGCCGCCGAATGCGATCTTGGTGACGTTGGCGACCGGGAATTCCACCCGACCGAGAAAGGTGCCATCGGGAGCAAAGCGGGCCACACCCCAGCCGCCGAACAGGCCGACCCAGACGGTGCCCGCGCTGTCCACGACGGGGCCGTCGGGATAGCCCATGCCGTCCGGAATGCGCGCGAAGAGCCGTGCCTCGCCCGGATGCCCGTCCGCGCCGACGCTGGCGGACAGGATTACCCGCTCCAGCGTATCGACGAGATAGACCGTCCCGCCATCGGGCGAGAAGGCCGGGCCATTGGTGATGACCATCGGCTGGGGCGAAAGCGCGGTGCACGCGCTGCCGTGAAAGCGGTAGTAGCCACCGCTCGGCGCCTCCTCGGCATTGTCCATGGTGCCCAGCCACACCGAGCCGTCCGGGTGGACGGCGGCGTCGTTGAGGCGGTTGCCGGGCAGGTCGGGCTCGACGGCGTGGAGCAGCGCGAAGGCGTCCTCCTCGAAACGGTGGACGCCCGCCTTCGCGCCGACCAGCAGCGCGGCGCCCGCCAGCGGGATCACCCAGCCGGGCTCCTCGGGCGCTTCGATGGTGTCCAGCACGCCGCCCGCCGGATCGAAGCGATGGAGCTTGTGACCCTTGATGTCCACGAACCACAGGCAGCCGCGCGCGGCGTCCCACATCGGACCCTCGCCCAGCGTCGCACCGACCCTGCAGGCGACTTGAGGCGTCATCTCAGCGCCAGCCCGCATCGACGAAATACTCGTGCCCCGTACACATCCGCCCATCGTCGGAGGCGAGGAACAGCGCCAGCGCCGCCACGTCGGCCGGCTGGACGCGCGCTTTCAGGCACTGCGCGTCGAGGATCTCGCGCTCGCCCTCGGGGGTGTACCACTTCTCCTGCCGTGGCGTCTGGACGTTGCCGGGCACGATCGCGCAGACACGGATATTACGCTCGCCCAGTTCGCGGGCCATCGCGCGGGTCATGCCCTCGATCGCGGCCTTGGCAGTCTGGTAGAGCGAGAGCTGGTCGAGCGCGAGGTGCCAGCTGATCGACCCGAAGTTCAGGATCACGCCGCCGCCCGCCGCTTCCATGAAGGGCACGGCGGCCTGCGCGGCAAAGAACAGGTGGCGCAGGTTCACCGCCATGCGCTCGTCCCAGTACTCGGGGGTGACGTCGGCGATGGCGTGGCGGTCGTCGTTGGCCGCGTTGTTGACCAGCACGTGGAGGCCGCCGAGCGCGTCATGCGCCGCCGCGACTTGCGCCTGCACGAAGTCGAGGTCCTTGAGATCGCCGGCGACGAAGCGGGGGGTGAACTCCACCGTGCCATCAAGGCTCGCCACCAGCGCTTCGGAAGGTTCGGCGGCGATGTCCACGAAGGACACTTTCGCCCCCTGCCGCGCGAAGGCCTCGACCAGCGCCGCCCCGATCCCGGAGCCGCCGCCCGAGATGAACACCCCCTTGCCCGCAAGCGAGGGAAAGCGCGCGACCTGCGCGGTGGGGCAGGGGAGAGTGGTGGTCAACATGGAAGTCCTTGGTGAAGTCGAAGAATCAGGCAAGCGCGTCGGCTTTCGCCCCGATCAGCCCGCGCGCGGCGAGGTTGCGGTAGAGGGCGGAAATCCCGGTTTCCCAGGCAGGCGCATCGCGCGAGGTGGCGACGGTGTTGACCAGGGTGCCGAGGCGGTCGCTGGAGATCGTCACGACATCGCCGACCTTGTGGGTGAACCCGCGTCCGGGCGCGTCGCGGTCCTGCGTCGGCGCGAACAGGGTGCCGAGGAACAGCACGACGCCGTCCGGGTACTGGTGCTCGGAAAAGCACTGGCGCAGCAGGTCGAGCGGCGGGCGACTGATCTCCGACATGCGGCTCTCGCCTTCAAGCAGGAAACCTTCCGGCCCTTCGATGCGCAGCAGTACTCGCGCGTTCTCGACGTCGGTCACGGTGTAACCCTGGTCGAACAGGCGCACGAACGGGCCGACCGAGCAGCTGGCGTTGTTGTCCTTCGCCTTGCCCAGCAGCAGCGCCGAGCGGCCTTCGAAATCGCGCAAGTTGACATCGTTGCCCAGCGTCGCGCCTACGGCCTTCCCGTGCGCGTCGGAAAGGATGACGATCTCCGGCTCGGGGTTGTTCCAGTGCGAATCCGAACGCACGCCGATCGTAGCGCCCGATCCCACGGTGGAGAGCACCGGCGACTTGGTGAAGACTTCCGCATCCGGCCCGATCGCGACTTCGAGATACTGCGACCACATGCCGTCCTCGATCAGCGCCGCCTTCAGCGCCGCTGCCTCCGGGCTGCCGGGCACGACCGAGCGGATCGAGCCGCCGATGCGCTCCTCCAGCCCGCCGCGCACCGCCTGCGCCTTGTCGGCATCACCGCGCGCGCGTTCCTCGATCACGCGCTCCAACGCCGAGACGGCAAAAGTGACGCCCGCCGCCTTCACGCACTGCAGGTCGATCGGGCTGAGCAGGGTGGCACGGGCCAGAACGTCCTCGGCGGCGCCAAGGGCCTTGCCCTGCGCGGGATCGAAGGCGCCTGCATCGACGAGGTCGGTGACGGTGGGCGCGGCGCCGCTCATGTCGTAGGCCGCGCCGCCGCTCAGCAGCACCGGCGTCGGACCCTCACCCAAGTCGAGGCGGCCGAGGAATAGGCCGTCCTTCCAGTCGGCAGGGAGCATATCGAGCGAGGTCATGCCGTTCGTCCTTTTCGTCTTTGGGGCCGTCGTCGTCCCGGGCTCGACCCGGGACCGGTGGCTGTCTTTAGGCGGGCGCTGCCGTGCCGGGCGCCCTGAAGCTGTGTGGGCTGGTCACGGCCAGCGGTCCCGGATCGAGTCCGGGACGACGATCACTTACAAAGCCTTGAACCTGAAATTGCTGAAGCGCGCCTCGCCCTGTCCGGCCGAGTAGAGCCCCGGCCGCAGCATCAGGAAGCCGCCGCGCACATTGTGGTGATAGCCGGAGACTTCCATGCCCCGGTCGAAGCGCTTCCACGTTTTCCCGCCGTCGCCGCTGGTGTGGAAGGCGACGATGTGGCGATCGTTCCGCACCCGCATCAGCATCTTGCGGCCGTGGTAGTTGGCCGGGCGGCCGCGCTCCATGCCGTACTGGTGCGTCACGAATTTGGCCGCGTCGAAGCCCAGCCCGCAGTAGAGCTGCTGGTCGTAGAACAGCAGCAGGCCCGCAGTGACGCCGGGGTCGATGTCGATCTCGCAACTGAACTCGTACGCCTGATCGCCCGCGATCAGCAGCAGCGGCGAGGAATCGACCGGAGCCTTGCCGCTGGCGGTCAGGTGCAAAGTGTTGTTCGCCACCCGCGCGCGGTCGCGTTCGGTCGGCGAGGGCTTGAAGAAGTTCCAGCGCCGCCCGATCTCCAGCGCCGAGAAATCGTCCGACAGCGGCATCCCGTGCGGACCAGCCTTGCGGCCGCCCCTGGGCGCGCGGATCGGCTTCGACAGGTCGCCGCCTTCCATGCGGAACCAGCCGTCGGCGGTCCAGCTGACGGGATCGAGCAGGGTCTGGCGGCCGAGCGTCCAGAAATCCTTCTCGTAGCCATGGTATACCGACCACCAGTCCCCGCTTGGCCCCTCGAACAAAGTGGCGTGCCCGCGCGACCACCATGCCTCGGACAAGTCGGTGGTGCGCACGATCGGATTGTGCGGGCAGTTCTCCCAGGGGCCGTGGATCGACTTGGAGCGCGCGGCGATCACCATGTGTCCGGTGGGCGGACCGGCGGTGCCGCCTACGGCGGTGACGAGGTAGAAGTATTCGCCGCGCCGCACGATCTTGGGGCCTTCGGGGGAGAAACCCTCGACGTCCCAGTCGTCCGGATAGTGCCAGGGATCGTAGACGTGCTCCACCGCGCCGACGGTCGAGAGGCCGTCCTCGGCCAGCCGGATGCGGTCGCCGCCGGAAAGGAACAGCCAGCGCGAACCGTCCTCGCCCACCGCGTGGCCGGGGTCGATATGGTCGGGCAGGCCGAGGCTGACGGGCTCGCTCCACGGGCCTTCGGCCTTGTCGGCCCAGACCACGTACTGTGCGTTGGGCGTGGCCTTGACGGTGAAATAAATGAAGAACCGGCCGCCGTGCTTGCTGATGTCCGGCGCCCAGACCGAGCCGAGGTTCTTCGTCAGCGCGGCGGTAAGGGGCCGCCAGTTGATCAGGTCGGCGGAGTGCCACACGACCAGACCCGGATAGGAATCGAAGGTCGAGAAGGTCATGTAATAGTCCTTCCCGTCCCGCACGATCGTCGGGTCGGGATGGTCGCCCGCCATCAGCGGGTTGAGGTACGTGCCGTTGCCCTGGTCCGGGATACGCTGGTCGTCGAAGCCCCGCCGGTACTTCGAAGCGCCGACCGAAGCGGGCTTTGCAGGCGAGGATGCGGCGGTCGTGACTGCACCCGCACTGCCCGCCAGCGCCGTCAGCGATGCCGCGCCGCCTGCTGCGCCCAGCGCTGCGGCCCTACCCGCTGTAAACAGGGCCTCTCGGCGGTCGAACTTCATGGCTCTCTCCGGTTCTGCTTTTGATTTATGCTAGCGCTATCATCTATGGCATCGGTGTCAATGAAAATTGCAGGAACGCGCGATCGGCCATACAAGCCTGGCGATGCACGAAACCCCAGCAAGAGCGCGCGAAGGCGATCCCACCATCGAGGACGTGGCCGCCGCCGCCGGGGTCTCGATCCGCACGGTTTCGCGGGTGCTCAACAAGTCGCCCAAAGTGAATGCTGAGACCCGCCAGCGGATCGAGGCCGCGATCGCCGCGCTCAGGTTCCGGCCGAGCGCGCGGGCGCGGGCGCTGGCGATGCGGCGCTCGTTCCTGATCGGGCTGATCCACAACGACCGCAACGCGCTGGTGCTCGATTCCATCCAGCGCGGCGTCGTCGCCCTGACCGCGCCGCGCGGCTACGAGGTGATCGTCCACCCGACCCCGCTGGAAACCGAAGCGGCGATCCGCGACGTGCTGGGCTTCGTCGAGCGGTCTCGCGTGGACGGGCTGGTGATCCTGCCGCCGGTCTCGGGCGTGCCGGGATTGGCCGAGGCTCTGGCCGAGGCGCAAGTGCCGGTCGCGGCGCTGTCTTCGGTGCCGATCGCGGGCTTTGCCGACGTCATCGTCAGCGAGGAGCGCGCGGCGGGCGCGCAAGTCGCGCGGCATCTGCTCGATCTGGGGCACCGGCGGCTGGGCATCGTCAACGGTCCCGCCGATACCGCCTCGGCCATGGAGCGCCGCGCGGGCTTCATCGAAGAGGCGACGCGCGCCGGGGCCAGCGTGGCCGAAGCGCCGGGCGACTACGACTTCGCCTCGGGCGTGGCCGGGGCGGAACAGCTTCTGGCGCGGGCCGAGCGGCCGACGGGCATCTTCGCGGCGAACGACATCATGGCGGCGGGCGTGCTCAAGGTCGCGGCGGTGCGGGGGATCGCGGTGCCAGGGGGGCTGTCGGTGGTGGGCTTCGACGGCAGCCTGCTCACGCGGATGCTGAGCCCGGCACTGACCTCGGTGCTGCGGCCCTTCGGCGACATGGCGGCGGCGGCGGCAGAGCGGCTCATCGCGCGGATCGAGGGCGGCGAGGCGCCACCGCCGTTCGAGGTGGAACTGCGCGTGGTTCCGGCAGAATCGACGGGATTGGCGCCGCATTTCTGCGTAGCGCCTAACCCTTCGACAAGCTCAGGGTGAGCTTAGGTCGTGTAAGAACCTCTCAATTCCGCTCAGGCTGAGCTTGTCGAAGCCCCTCGGAGCGCTCAGGCCGCCACCGGCTCCAGCCGTCCGGCCTCCAGTGCCGCCAGCCCGGCTTCCACCGCGCCGACGAACCGTCCGTCCGAACCCAAATCGCCGAATACCTCGCGCATCGCCAGAACGCTGCGCCAGTCGCCCGCACGCTCCAGCAGCGGGGCGGCGAGGGGGTCGGTGATCGTGCGCCCGTCCCGCTCCGCGCTAGCCAGGAAGCGCAGCCATGCCGCGATCGGAAGCGCAAGCCGCTCGATCGGACACCCGGCCGCCAGCGCCTCGCGGGTGGTGTCGAGCAGGCGATAGGGCAGCTTCTGCGACCCGTCCCACGCGATCTGCGACAGCAGGTGCCGGATCTCGGGATTGCGGAAGCGGGCCAGCACGTCGGAGATGTATCCGCCAAGGTCCAGCCCGGCAGGAGGCGCGATCGACGGCGCGATGTCCTCGCGCATCAGCCGTTCGGCGAAAGCGGCCAACTCGCGGTCGGCCATGGCCTCGCCGACCGTCTCCAGCCCGCGACCAAGGCCGATATAGGCGAGCGACGAATGCGCGCCGTTGAGCAGGCGCAGCTTGGCCTTCTCGAACGGGCGCACTTCGCTGGCGAATGTCACGCCTGCCACGTCCAGCGCGGGACGTTCGCCTGCGAAGCGATCCTCGATCACCCACTGGGTGAAACGCTCGCGCTGGATGGGCCAGGCGTCCTCCAGCCCGGTGGCCGCCGCGATGCGGGCGCGCAGCGCGTCGTCGGTGGCGGGGGTGATCGAATCGACCATCGCGTTCGGGAAAGCGACGTGGTCGGCGATCCAGCGGGCGGTGTCGGGATCGATCGCCTCGGCCAGCGCCAGGGTCGCGGCCTCCAGCTTGCGGCCGTTGTCGGTGAGGTTGTCGCAGCACAGCACCGTCACACCGGGCAGCGCGGCAAGACGGCGTGCCTGCAGTCCGCGCACCAGCCAGCCGGTGAACGAATCCGGCGTCCAGTCTTCCGAACGCGAGGCATCGAGGTCCGCCTTGATTGCCGGGTTCGCGAAGTCCAGCGCTCCGTCCGCGCCGAGGCAGTAGCCCTTTTCGGTCACGGTGGAACTGACGATGCGGGTGGCCGCATGCGTCAGCGCGCCGAGGATCGCGGCAGGATCATCTTTCGTGAGAATTCCGCCGATGGAGCCGATCACGCGATACGCGACCTCGGTGTCCAGCAGGGCGAGCGTATAGAGCCCGTCCTGCGGGTTCAGCGCGTCGGCCACGCCGCGCGAATTGAGGCTCACGCCGGTCAGTCCCCAGCGCGGGTCCTGCGCCAGCAGCGTATCGAAGGCGGCGGCCTGATGCGCGCGGTGGAACGCGCCCGGCCCGAAGTGGACGACCCCGCGCTTCACGGAGGAGCGGTCGTACTGCGGCCGGATCACGCCTGCGGGGAGCGCGGAAAGGGTGTTTTGCGATAGACGGGTCATGCCGGTTCCACCTCGCGCGCGGGCGCTTCGAGGCCGTAGGCCTTTCGCACCAGCCCGACGGTCAGTTCGTGGGCCAGTTCGGCAGCCTCCCAGTCCTCCATGCGATGCTCGGCGACGAGGCGGGCGAGGAAGCCGCAGTCGATCCGCCGCGCGACGTCGTGGCGCGCTGGGATCGAGAGGAAGGCGCGGGTGTCGTCGTTGAAGCCCACGGTGTTGTAGAAGCCTGCCGTCTCGGTGGTCATCTCGCGGAAGCGGCGCATGCCTTCGGGGCTGTCGTGGAACCACCATGCCGGGCCGAGCTTGAGGCACGGATAGTGCCCCGCCAGCGGCGCGAGTTCGCGCGCATAGGTCGTCTCGTCCAGGGTGAAGAGGATGACCTTGAGGTCCGGCTCGTTGCCGAAGAGGTCGAGCATCGGGCGCAGCGCCTCGACATATTCGGTGGCGCGCGGAATATCGGCGCCCTTGTCGCGGCCGTGGCTGGCGAAGAGGCGGGCGTTGTGGTTGCGGGTGGAGCCGGGGTGGATCTGCATGGTCATACCGTCCTCCACGCTCATGCGCGCCATTTCGGTGAGCATCTGTGCGCGGAACAGCTCGGCCTCGTCGGCGCCCGCTTTCCCGCCCATGACCTTGGCGAACAGCGCCTCGCATTCCACCGTCGAGAGGTTGGCGGTGCGGGCGGTGACGAAGCCGTGGTCGGTCGCCGTCGCGCCCATCGCGCGGAAGTCGGCGCGGCGCTTGCGGTGCGCGGCGAGGTAGCCGGTCCAGCTCTCGACGTTCTCGCCGGACAGGTCGGCGAAGCGCACGATGTCGCGCGCGAAGCTGTCGTGCTCGGGGTCGATCACCGAATCGGGGCGATAGGTGGTGACGACCTTGCCCTGCCAGCCCGATGCCTGAATCGCCTTGTGGTGCTTCAGGTCGTCGCCCGCGCCCTCGGTGGTGGCGAGCAGTTCGATGTTGAATCGCTCGAACAGCGCGCGCGGGCGGAATGCGGGGGAGGCGAGGGCCTCGCCGATGGTGTCGTAGTAGAAGTCGGCGGTGCTCTCATCCAGCGCCACGTCGATGCCGAAGACTTCGCCGAAGACGTGGGGCAGCCACATGCTGGATGGCGTGCCGCGGAACAGCTTCCAGTTGGCCGCGAACAGGCGCCACGCCTCGCGCGGGTCGGTGGCGGGAATAACACCGCCCTTGCGGGGGACGGCCAGCGCGTCGAGGTCGATGCCCTGCGAATAGAGCATGCGGAACAGGTAGTGGTCCGGGGCCAGCAGCAGCTCGGTCGCGTTGGTCCAGGCCGCGTCGGTGGCGAACCATTCCGGGTCGGTGTGGCCGTGCGGGCTGACGATCGGCAGGCCGGCGATTTCGGCATAGAGTTCGCGGGCAATGGCGCGCGTCGTCGGGTCGGCCGGCAGCAGGCGGTCGGGGTGCAGCGAGAGCTTGGGCATCCTTGGGACTCCTCGGAGAGAGTGCGTTTGCGGCTCGATTACCGAGTTGTGCCAGCGCTGGCAATGCTGTATCGGCGAGCCATGGTCGAAACCCTATCGAAGCCCGTAACCGTGATGCGGATTTCCGCCGAGGATCACGTCGCCGTCGCCCTGCAGCCGCTCGAGGCGGGCACGGAGGTCGTTGTGGATGGACAGGCGATTCACTTACGCGATGCGATTCCGGCGGGTCACAAGTTCGCCGCCCTGCCGATTGCCGCGGGTTCGCCGGTTCGTCGCTATCGCGCGCCGATCGGCCTCGCCACGCGCGACATCGCGGTGGGCGAGCACGTCCATGTCCACAATGTCCATACCGCGCTTTCGGGCGAGAAGGCCTATGCCTTCTCCGGCGCGCGGGCCGAGGAGCACAAGGCGCAGTCCTCGCGCAGCTTCCGGGGCTATGTGCGGCCGGACGGCAGCGTCGGCACGCGCAACGAATTGTGGATTCTGCCCACGGTCGGCTGCGTCGGCCGCCTGGGCGAGCGGCTGGCGGCGAAGGGCAACCTGCGGTCGCCCGCGAATGTCGATGGCGTTCATGCGTTCAATCATCCGTTCGGGTGTTCGCAGCTGGGGGCGGACCTCGATGGCACGGCGGCGGTGATCGCCTCGCTGGCGCTCAACCCCAATGCGGGCGGCGTGCTGCTGCTGGGTCTCGGCTGCGAATCGAACCAGCTGGAGGAATTGCTCAAGCGCATCCCGGAAGACCGCCGCGACCGTTTGCGGGTATTGCGCGCCCAGTCGGAAAGCGACGAGTTCGCCGCCGGGGAAGCGCTGATCGACGAACTGCTGGGCCTGATGGCCGAGGATCGGCGCGAGGACGTGCCGCTCTCGAAGCTGCGGCTGGGCGTGAAATGCGGCGGCTCGGACGCGATGAGCGGACTGACTGCCAATCCGCTGATCGGTTTGATGGCCGATGCGGTGATCGAGGCGGGCGGCGCCGCGATCCTGACGGAAATTCCCGAAATCTTCGGCGCCGAGAACCTGCTGCTCGAACGTGCCACCAGTGAAGAGGTGTTCGACAAGCTCTCGGGCCTCGTCAATTCCTTCAAGCGCTACTTCATCGAGAACGGCGAGCCGGTTTCCGAGAACCCCAGCCCCGGCAACATCGCGGGCGGCATCACCACGCTGGAGGAAAAGTCCCTGGGCGCGGTGCAGAAGGGCGGGCTTGCCCCGGTCTGCGACGTGATCGGCTATGGCGAGCGGATTTCCACGACTGGACTGACGGTGCTTGAAGCCCCGGGCAACGATGCCGTCTCCACCACCGCGCTGGCGGCAGCGGGGGCGACGATCACGCTGTTCTCCACCGGCCGCGGGACGCCGCTCGGAAGCCCGGTGCCGACGATGAAGATCGCCTCCAACCATTCATTGGCCGAGCGCAAGCCGGGCTGGATCGACTTCGACGCCGGACTGGTGCTGGAAAAGGGCATGGCGGGCGCTGCCGACCTGCTGCTCGACCGCATCATCGCCGTCGCGAGCGGGGAACCGGCGCGCAACGAGAGTAACGACGAACGCGCCATCGGTATCTGGAAGCGAGGGGTTACGCTATAGTCGCTGGCCCACCCCGCTGCGGCTAGGTTCGCCTGCGGTTCATCAAGCCTCGCGGCCCTCCCGCAAGCGGGAAGGCGAACGCTTTCCTGCTCTCCTCCCGCTCGCGGGAGGGGCCGGGGGTGGGCCTTAACCTACTCCACCACCAGGAAATACTCCGCCGCGCGATTGCCCCCGTTGCGCACCTCGATCACGTAGCGCTGCGTGAACAGCGGTATCCAGCGGCAGGCGCGGCGGGCGTCGGCGATGGTGCAGACTGGGCGGCGCTCGGCGTCGAGCACTTGCAGGGTCACCGGGGTATCGCCCGGCGTCGATAGCGCGATGCTGGCCTTCCGGCCCGAGAGGAACACCTGCTCGAAGCTGTCGCTGGTGCCGGGCTGGGCCTTGCCGGTGCGATAGCCGGGGCCGAGCGGGCTGCCGCGCAGCGGCGCCTTCCCGTTCGGGACCAGTGCGCGCCACTCCGGCACCGGGTCGACACCTTGCCAGCCATCGAGCGGCCGCGCGCCGGAGCGCTCGATGATACCCAGCGCGCGGGCCAGTTCCTCGTTGTCGGCGCGGCCCTGCGCGCTCTGGGCGGACGACAGGGCGAGGGCGACCCGTTCGCCGATTTCGGGCGTCTGGTCCTGCGCCCGGGCAGGCGCTGCCACGAGCACGGCGACTGCGGTGAGCAGCCAAGGGTTGCGCAGCAATGGGCTCATCGTCTGAACTCCGGAGCAACGGTGAAGCATGCGCCTCTTTCGCCGGGCGCGAGCGAAATCTCAAGGTGGTGCCGCTCTGCGATCGCGCGGCACAGCGCGAGGCCGAGCCCCGCGCCCTCGGTGCCGAGCGAACTGCCGCCGCGGGCGAACTTCTCGAAAATCCTGTCGCGCTGGTCCTCGGGGACACCCGGTCCATCGTCGCTGACGATCAGCACCGGCCCCCTGCGCAGCGTCAGACGGATCGTACCACCGCGCGGCACGAACTTGAAGGCGTTGTCGAGCAGGTTGGTGATGAGCCGCGTGAGGGACATCTCCTCGCCAGCGATGACGACGTCCGGTTCTATGTCGAGGATCAGGCGGTGCCCGGATTCCTCGGCGCTGTCGGCGTAGAGTTCGCCCAGCCGCGCTGCGAGAACACTGAGGTCCACCGGGACCAGGCCATGGCGATCACCGCGCCGCGCTTCGCTGGCGGCGATGTCGAGCAGCGATTCGAGCATGCGGATGATGCCCCGGATTTCGGTCCGGGCGTCGGCGACGCGGGCTGCGGTCTCGGCGTCGAGCGTGGCGGCCAGCGCTTTCACCAGCCGGTTGTCGAGGTGCATCAGCGGTGTGCGCATCTCGTGTGCGACATGGTCGGTCGTCTCGCGGTGGGCGGCGGCGAGGCGCTTGAGACGGGCGAGGGCGTTGCCCGAGTGCGCGGCCAGCTCGTCGATCTCGTCATGCCCGGCCGATCCGCGCGCCAGTTCTTCCAGCGCGGCGTCGTCGGGCTGGCGGAAGGCAGCGTTGATGCGCGCGAGCCTTCCGGCGAGCCGGTGCGCCGCCGTCCAGCCGCCGAGGGCCACTGCCAGCATCGCGAGCACGCCGCCGGTCAGGAACACCAGCGCCACCTGCCGCAGCAGCATGGAGAGGTCGCGATATTCGTGCGCGACCAGCAGCTTGAGGTTCGGCCCGAGCTGGGTCGCGCGCGCGAAGGCGCGTTCCCCGCCTTCGATACGGATGTCGGCGGCCTCGGAGATACCGGCATGCAGCCCCGGCCAATCGGTGAGGTCGCCGGCGATGCGCTTGCCGCGTGCGTCCGCGAGCAGGTAATGCGCGGGATCACCGTTGCGCGGCTGGAGAGCGAGGCGGTCCTTGATGCGTTTGGCCAGTTCGTCACGGTCGCCGCTGGCGTAGATGTCGACCATGCCGGCGAGATCGACATCGACCGCCCGTTCCAGCGCCTGCCGGTTGGAGCGCTCGATCGTGGCATTGGTCAGCAGCCACAGCCCGAAGGTGATCACCGCAGCCGTCCCGATCGCCCAGACGACGATCTGCGCGAAGATCGAATTGCGGATGAAAGCCAGCCGCTTCATGGAAATTGGCGGCGCGTGAGCACGCTCACCGCCCGTCCAGCAGCCTGTAGCCGGAGCCCCAGATCGTCTCGAGCGCGGGCTTGTCGAAGCCTTCCTCGAGCTTGCGGCGCAGGCGGCCGATGTTGACGTCCACCACGTTGGTCTGGGGATCGAAGTTCATCTTCCACACATCCCGCAACAGCATCTCGCGCGTCAGCACTTCGCCCGCGTTCTCCATGAAGTAGCGGAACAGCTCGAATTCCTTGGGGCTGAGCGCAAGGTGGCGGTTGTCGCGAAAGGCGGTGCGCGCCTTCACGTGGCATTCGAAGGCGCCGTAGAGGATCACGGCGGAGTGCTCGCGGCCCGAGGAGCGGCGGTGCAGGGCGCGCAGGCGGGCGAGCAGTTCCTCGCCCTCGAAGGGCTTGGCGAGATAGTCGTCCGCGCCCGCGTCCAGTCCTTCGGCCCGGTCGGTGGTGCGGCCGAGCGCGGAAAGCAGCAGGACCGGCGTGCCGACCCCGCTTTCGCGCAGGCGCGACAGGATGGTGATGCCGTCGAGATCGGGCAGCATGCGGTCGAGGATGATGACGTCGAAGCGCTCGGCGCCCGCGCGTTTCAGCCCGTCGTTACCGGTGGCGCACCAGGTCAGCGAGTCGCCGGAAAGACTGGCCAGTTCCTCGACTTGCGAGGCCGCGCGCGAATCGTCCTCGATGTAGAGGATGGACAGGCCGCTCATGCCGTGCGCCCCGCAAGGGTGCCGATGGCGGCCGAGCGATCGTATCCGCGCGAGAAACCCTCCCGGTTCTCGGTGCAGTACGATCCGCCGGCCGCCATCGGGTTGAACGGAACCGGGCGCCGCCTAAGGGGACTGGGACGGCGGCTCTCCCGGCCCCGAAACAGCTCGGAACCACGCGAGAGGATACGGGCGCCGTGGAAGCGCCGAAATGAAGTCGGGTTGTTAATAGCCTTGGTCCCCCGGCAACGGCGCGCGGTCATTCCCTGCCCGCCGTTGCTCAGCTTTCTTGACGTACCGTGCATATACGAGCGCCGGGTGCGGGTCGCCTGACAATGGCTGTCATGCCCCCGCAAGGGCGCGAAGCCGCGATCTGCGGTCAGTTCGCCTTGGGCGCTGCGGCGGAGGGATCGACCGGAAGGCCGCCGAGCTGCGTTACCAGCTTGGTATAGGCATCGAGGTACGCGAGCACGATGATCTGGCCGATCTGCGTGTTCTGGTAGCCGCCGCCGCCGGCCGCGCCGAAGGTGCCGCCGAAGAAGCCGCCGCCGCCACCGCCGAAGCTGACATCGGACTTGCGGGCATAGCCCTCGGTCAGCGCCTCTTCCACGGTGGTGCGCGAATTCACGATCGAGAGGGTGACGTTCGCCTCGCCCTTCTTGACGTTGAGGCCACCGGCGATGGCGCCCACGCCGCGCCCGAAGAAACCGCCGACGCCGCCCAGCACGCCGCCGAGGCCGCCGCCGCCCGAATTGTTGTTGGTCGAGACGATGTCCGGCTGCAGGAAATAGTCCGCCGCCTTGATCTGGCCCTTGCCGATGTTGGACCCCTTCTGCAGCTCGCCCTGTTCGGCCAGGGCGCGCTCCATGGCGCTGTTCTGCAGCGAGCGGCCGCGGTTGACCATGGTGAAGCAGCCGGACTTCTGCACGAAGACGCGCAGGATCGCCTCGGGGCTGCCGAGGCTGAGTTCGCGCCACCACTGGGTATCGGGCTCGATGATGGCGACAGTGCCGAGGTTCTTGCGGCAGACGGGAATCTCCTGCGTCCCCTTTTCCTGCAGCTTGCGGCCGGAGGACTGGTCGGCGAGGGCGGGGGTGGCCGAAACTGCGGCGAGCGCGGCCAGCGCGCAGACGAACGTTTTCATAATCAAGGCTCCCTGTTGCACCGCGCGGACACGCGGCCTGCCCAATCCCCGGGGCGACAAACTCCTTATGCGTTCACTCTTGCACGAACAAATGACGATGTCTGTGAGAATCTTTCGCAAATACAACGTCAGGAAGGATTCACCGCCATGTTGTCGATAAGCCGGGCCGGGCCGATCCGGGCCGCCACGATAAGCCGCATCGGCCGGTCCGAACGGGTGGTCAGCACGGTGAGATCGTCCGCATCGCGCAGTTCGGCATAATCGACCGAGCGGAAGCCCCCCGCGACGATTTCCGCCTGCAGCGTGGCGAGGGTTTCCGGCACGTCCACGCCCGCCTCGATCGCAGCGATGGCGCGGCGCATCGCGGTCGGCAGCGCGACGGCCGCCTGGCGATCCTCGGCCGAGAGGTAGGCATTGCGCGAGGACATCGCGAGTCCGTCCGCCTCGCGCACGGTCGGCACGCCGAGGATCGCGGCGGCGGCGGGGCGGGTGAGGTCGAGGTCGCGCGCCATCCGGCGGATGACGGCCAACTGCTGCCAGTCCTTCTCGCCGAACAGGGCGATGTCGGGCATGACCTGATTGAACAACTTGCACACCACGGTGGCGACGCCGTCGAAGTGGCCGGGCCGCGACGCGCCGCACAGGCCCTCGCTGACGCCCGCAACCGAGATATTGGAGGCGAACCCGGCCGGGTACATCGCCTCGACCGTGGGTGCCCAGAGCAGGTCCACCCCTTCGGCTTCCAGCAGCGCCGAGTCGCGGGCAAGCTGGCGCGGATAGGCGTCGAGATCCTCGTTCGCACCGAACTGGAGCGGGTTGACGAAGATCGATACGACGACGCTGGCGCCCCGGCTTTTCGCCTCGCGCACGAGCGTCAGATGGCCGTCATGCAAGGCGCCCATCGTGGGCACGAGCGCGACCTCACCGGTCTTGCGAAGCTCGGCAACCGCATTGCGCAGTGGATCAAGGGCGTGGACGGTTTGCATTGGGCTTGGCTGCTCCGGTATGATGGGCGCGACCGAAAGGTGCGTTTGGGCCTTAGCCCCGGCGCACCTGCGGGGGCAATGATTTCAACGTCGGGCCGGGCGACCGGTCCCGCGAGCAGGATAACGGTCACGTGACAGCGCATCGCATCGTCTTCGCCAACGAGAAGGGCGGCACCGGCAAGTCCACCACCGCCGTCCATGTCGCCATCGCGCTCGCCTACCAGGGCGCGAATGTCGCCTGCATCGACCTCGACCACCGCCAGCGCACGCTCTACCGCTACCTCGAGAACCGGATCGAGACCGAGCGCAAGCGCGAGATCGCGCTGCCCGGCGCGCGCTTCGCGGTCTACGATGGCGACGACATCGGCGAACTCGACGATCTCGCCGAGCAGATCGCGGAGGGCTACGACTTCCTCGTCTTCGATACGCCTGGGCGCGACGATCCCTTCGCCCGCCACGTGGCGACCACGGCGGACACGCTGGTCACCCCGCTCAACGACAGCTTCGTCGACTTCGACCTTCTGGGGCAGGTGGAAAGCGAGACCTTCAAGGTCAAGCGCCTCTCGTTCTATGCCGAAGTCATGTGGGAGGCGCGCAAGAAGCGCGGCCTCAAGACCATCAACGAAGGCCGCCGCGAACTCGACTGGGTCGTCGTGCGCAACCGCGTCCAGCATGTCGAGGCGCGCAATATGCGGCGTATCGACGGGGCGTTGCAGGAACTGTCCAAGCGCGCGGGCTTCCGCGTCGCGGCGGGCCTGTCCGAGCGCGTCATCTTCCGCGAGCTGTTCCCCTCGGGCCTGACCCTGCTCGACAAGGGCTTTCTGGGCGATCTGGGCACCAGCCACCTCGTCGCGCGGCAGGAACTGCGCGGGCTGGTCGCCGGGCTCAACCTGCCGGTGCCGGTACGGCGGGAGTCCGAAACGGCCTTCGCCGCCGCGAGCTGACGGGAAGGCCCATGATCAAGCTGCTCTGGCTGGTCGCGCTCGGCTGCATCGTCTGCCGGATGCTCATCGGCCGCTGGCCCTGGGAAAAGAAGCGCAAGGTCGCGGGGCCGTCCTTCGAGACGGCGCAGGCGCGGGCGCTGCTGGGCGTGGACGCGGGCGCCGACCGGCGCGAGATCGTCGAGGCGCACCGCCGCCGCATCGCGCTGGTGCACCCCGACAAGGGCGGCAGCTCCGAGCAGGTGCACGAGGCCAATGCCGCGCGCGACCTGCTGCTGGCGGTGCTACCTGCGGATTAGAATGCCATCGTCTTTGGCTGAAACACCATTCGTCATCCCCGCGAAGGCGGGGACCCATCTGATGATGGTTCAATCTGCCACGTCAGGAGATGGGTTCCCGCCTTCGCGGGAATGACGGCGATAAAATTACGAGGCGATCACGCTTTAATTTTCCCGCGCGATCTGGAAGCCCGCGAACGACTGGTTCACCGGCATCAGTTCCAGCGTGTTGATGTTGACGTGCGCGGGCAGGGTGGCGACCCACAGCACGGTCTCGGCGATGTCCTCGCCGGTCATCGGGTTGACGCCTGCGTAGAACGTGTCGGACGCGGCCTGGTCGCCGCCATTGCGGATCACGGTGAATTCGGTCTCGACCATGCCCGGCTCGATCGAGGTCACGCGCACGCCGGTGCCGCTCAGGTCCGAGCGCAGGCCGAGCGCGAACTGGCGCACGAAGGCCTTGGTGCCGCCGTACACGTTGCCGCCGGTGTAGGGATATGTTGCCGCCACCGAGGACAGCATCACGATCCCGCCCTTGCGCGCGATCAGGCCCGGCAGCAGCTTGTGCGTGAGCGAGACCAGGCTGACGACGTTGGTGTCGATCATCGTCTTCCAGTTGGCGAGGTCGGCTGCCTGTGCGGGCGCCGCGCCCAGCGCGAGACCCGCGTTGTTCACAAGGCAGTCGATCGCGGCGAAGTCGGCCGGAAGCGCATCGAGCGCGGCGTCGCGGGCGGTTTCGTCACGCACGTCGAAGACGGCGGCGTGGAAGCGGTCGGCACCCAGTTCGTCCGTCAGCGCCTGAAGCCGCTCGGCGCGGCGGCCGGTGCCGATCACGCGCCATCCGGCCTTCACGAAAGCGCGCGCGCAGGCTTCGCCGATACCGGAAGTGGCGCCGGTTACGAGCACGGTCTTCATGGGGGATTCCTTCAATCTGCGGAGAGGACGGTGACGTCCATGCGGAAGCTGCGCGCCTCTCCGGGCGCCAGCGTGATCACGCCCGGCTTTTCGCGGAAATCGCCGGTAAAGCCAAGGGGGTCGGCATGGCCCTGCCACGGCTCGATGCACAAGTAAGCCGCGCCGGGCTTCTGCCAGATGCCCAGCATCGGCGTGTCCGGGAAGGCGATGGCGAGCTGCGTCCCGCCCGGCGCGCCGTACGTGAGCGCGCGGCTGGAGAGGCGGTCCCAGATCACCGCGTCCTCCTCGAACAGCGCGGCGTCCAGCGGCAGGATATGGCCTTCGACCGGCGGTGCCACAGGCTCGGGCAACAAGAGTCCGGTGGGGCCGTCGATGCGGCGGATCGGCTGCGGCTCGGGCTGTTCGAAGGCGACCACGTGGTCGGCCTTGGCGGCGCCGCCGGGCAGCGGCCAGGCGAAGCCGGGGTGGAAACCCAGGCTGAAGGGCAGCGATGCATCGCCGGAGTTGATGACCCGCGCTTCGGTGAACAGTGCCGTGCCTTCCAGCCGGAACGCCATCTCCAGCATGAAGGCGAACGGATAGACCGCGCGCGTTTCAGGACTGTCTGTCACGCGGAAAAGCGCACGATCGGTGCCTGCTTCCACGACCTCGAACACCGACTTGCGCGCGAAGCCGTGCCGGGGCAGGCCGTATTCCTCGCCGTCCAGTCGGTAGGTGTCGCCGTTCAAGGCCCCGACGATCGGGAACAGCAGCGGCGCGTGGCCGGTCCAGAACGCCGGGTCGGCATCGGTCATGTATTCGCGGCCGAAACTGTCGGTCAGCGACCAGAGTTCGGCGCCGAGCGGGTTGATCCGGGCGGTGAGATCGCCGGAGGAGATGGTCACGAAGTCCACGTCAGTCCCCTATCGTCATCCCGGCGAAAGCCGGGATCGCCGGCCGTGAACGGCCCACCTTGCGGCGGGGCGGCTCACGGCCAGCGCTCACCTAAAGACCGCCAGCGGTCCCGGATCAAGTCCGGGGCGACGATCACCCCCGCAGCACCGCGCCCAGCTTGGCGGCGGCGGCGGTCACCTTTTCGCTGATCGCCTTGAGGTCGGCTTCCTTGTAACTGGCCTCGACCGGCTGGAGCGTGACTTCGAGCGCGAGCGACTTCTGCCCCTCGGGCACGCCGTTCCCGCGGAAGTCGTCGAACAGGCGCACCCCGACGATGTTGGCCTTGTCCGCGCCCTGCACCAGCCGCACGAGATCGCCCGAGGGCAGCTCTGCGGGCACGAGGAACGCATAGTCGCGCGTCACCGCCTGCAGCGCCGGGGGCGCGTAGGAGACGCGGGCGAAGCCGGGCGTGCCCTTCTTGCCGGGAATGGCGTCGAGGAACAGTTCGGCGACCGCCACCGGGCCATCGACGTCGAACTGCTTCGCGGTCTTCGGATGCAGCATGCCGAAGCGCGCCAGCACCGTCTTGGGGCCGAGGCGCAGCGTGGCCGACTGGCCGGGGTGGAACTGGGGACCAGCTTCGCCCATGACCTGCAGCTTGTCGACCGGGGCCCCAGCCTCGGCCAGAAGGGCCAGCACTTCGGCCTTGGCATCGTAGGCGTCGAAGGCCGAAGCCTTGCCGGTCGCCCAGCCGCGTGGCGTTTTCTCGCCCGCGAGGACGACGCCCAGCGTCAGCCGTTCATCGCTCGCCCCGCCGTTACCGCGGAGATAGCGGCGGCCGATCTCGAACAGGCGCAGCGAGGCCGCGCCGCGATCGAGGTTGCGCTTCGCCGCCATCAGCAGGCCCGGCAGCAGCGAGGGGCGCATGGCCTTCATGTCCTCGCTGATCGGATTGGCGAGCACCCACAGCGGACCTTCGGCGAAAGCCTCGGCGGCGGGCTCGGGCAGGAACGACCAGGTGACGGCTTCCTGAAGCCCGCGCGCCGCAGCGGCGCGGCGCACGCGCCGTTCCAGTGCCTGCGCCGGGGTGGCGGTGGGCTTGGCGACGCCGTCGGCGCGGGGAAGCGGAACGCTCTCGACCTTGTCTAGGCCGTGGATGCGCACGACTTCCTCGACGATGTCAGGCGCGCCATCGACGTCAGGACGCCAGCCGGGAACCGTGACGGCCCAGTCGTCAGCCTCCACCACCGAGAAGCCGAGGCTTTCGAGGATGCGCTGTTGTTCGCCGGGCGTGACGGTGACGCCGCCCAGCTTCTCGACCAGCGAGGGCGCGAAGTGGACGATCTTGGGCGTGCCCGGAGCAGCGCCCGCGCGCACGATCTCGGACACTTCGCCGCCGCACAGCTCGACGATCAGGTTCGTCAGCAGCGCAAGGCCGGTGTCGAGGAACTGCGGGTCGATCCCGCGCTCGAACCGCCCGCGCGCGTCTGACGTGAGGTTGAGCTTGCGGCCCGTCTTGGCGATACGCTCGGGATCGAAGTAGGCGATTTCGAGCAGGACGTCGGTGGTGGCATCGCCACAGCCCGAGTGCTGGCCGCCCATGATGCCCGCGATGTCGTGGACGCCGCTGTCGTCGGCGATCACGGTCATCTCGGCGTCGAGCGTGTAGGTCTTCTCGTTCAGCGCCTCGACCGTCTCGCCCTCCACCGCGCGGCGGGCGACGACGGCGCCGGTCAGCTTGGCGAGGTCATAGGCGTGGGCCGGGCGGCCATACGTGAGCATCACGTAGTTGGTCGCATCGACCAGCGCCGAGATCGGGCGCTGGCCCGCGGACTTGAGCGCATCCTGCAGCCACTGCGGCGAAGGGCCGTTCTTCACGCCCTTGATGACGCGGCCGTAGAATGCCGGGCAGCCCTCGGCGTCATCGGTGCGCACCTCGACCGGGCACGGGAAGGTGCCTGCGGCCTCGGGCGCGACGATCGGCTTCAGCGTGCCGAGGCCCGCTGCCGCGAGATCGCGGGCGATGCCGTAGACGCCCATGCAGTCCGGACGGTTGGGGGTGATCGACACGTCGATGACCGGATCGGCGCCGTGATACTGCGCGAAGGGCGTGCCGACGGGCGCATCCTCGGGCAGTTCGATGATGCCATCGTGGTCCTCGCCCAGCTCCAGCTCGCGCGTGGAGCACATCATGCCGTTCGATTCGACGCCGCGCACGGCGGCAACCTTGAGGGCCATGCCGTTCACCGGCACCACCGCGCCCGGCAGGCCGAGCACGCCGACCAGCCCTGCGCGCGCATTGGGCGCGCCGCACACCACGGTCAGCACTTTGTCACCGGTGTCGACGGTCAGGACCTGCAGCTTGTCCGCCTGTGGGTGCTTTTCAGCCGTGAGCACCTTCGCCACGCGGAAGCCTTCCAGCTTGGCGGCGGGGTCTTCGATGCCTTCGACTTCGAGGCCGATGGCGTTGAGCGTGGCGGCGATCTGCTCGATCGACGCTTCGGTTTCCAGGTAGGTCTTGAGCCAGGAGAGCGAGAACTTCATGTCTTAAATCCTTCCCGCCTTATGCCGGCGTACCGACGCCGCCCGAAAGGGTCGGCACGTCGAGGGCGGAGAAACCGTAGTGGGAGAGCCAGCGCACATCGCCGTCGAAGAAGGCGCGCAGGTCGTCCATCCCGTACTTGAGCATGGCGAGGCGATCGACGCCGATGCCGAAGGCGAAGCCCTGCCATTCGTCAGGGTCGATGCCGCCCGCCGCGATCACGCGGCGGTTGACCATGCCCGAACCGAGCACTTCCATCCAGGCATGCCCCGGCGCATCGCCCGAGCCGCCGACCACGCGGCGTCCGCCTTGGCTGGAATAGCCCACGTCCACCTCGATCGAGGGTTCGGTGAAGGGGAAGTAGCTGGGGCGCAGGCGCAGGACGATGTCGTCGCGCTCGAAGAACGCCTTGAGGAAGGCTTCCAGCGTCCACTTCAGGTGGCCGAGGTGGATGCCCTTGTCGATGACGAGGCCCTCGATCTGGTGGAACATCGGCGTGTGCGTGGCGTCGCTGTCCGAGCGGTAGACGCGGCCCGGCGCGATGATGCGGATGGGCGCGCCCTGCTGGATCATCGAGCGGATCTGCACCGGCGAGGTATGCGTGCGCAGCAACATCTCGCGGCCGTCGTCGTTGCGGTCCGGGAAATAAAAGGTGTCATGCATCGCGCGCGCCGGGTGGCTTTCGGGCATGTTTAGCGCGGTGAAGTTGTGCCAGTCGTCCTCGATCTCCGGCCCGGTGGCGACCGCGAAACCGAGGTCGGCGAAGACTTCGGCCAGCTCGTCCATCACCTGCGAAACCGGGTGGACCGCGCCGCGCGGGGTGGCGGGCGCAGGGAGCGAGAGGTCGATCGTCTCGGCCGCAAGGCGCGCGTCGAGCGCGGCGGTTTCGAGGGTGTCCTTGCGGGCGGTGATGGCGGCGTTGGCGTCGCGCTGGTAGCCGTTGAACAGCGGCCCCATCTCGCGCCGCTCCTCGGGCGACATGCCGCCCAGACGCTTCATCAGCCCGGTGATCTCGCCCGCCTTGCCCAGATACTGAATGCGCAGCGCTTCGAGAGCCTCGAGCGTTTCGGCACCTTCGATCGCCGAGATCACCTGATCAAAATCGAGCACGATACTAAACCCCAAAAACTCGTCATTCCCGCGAAGGCGGGAACCCATCTGATGCCCTATCCCCTGACGATCCGGGGCGGTGGCAGCGGCACGAAGCCGAAATCCACCGCAAGGTCGCGCCAATCGGGATTGGCCTGTTCGATCAGGGCGAGTTTCCACGCCCTGTTCCACGTCTTGATCCGCTTCTCGCGCAGGATCGCGCTTTCAATCGTCGCGTGCCGCTCGAACCAGACCAGTCGATGCACGCCGTAGTCGCTCGTGAACCCTTCGATCAAGCCCTCGCGGTGCTGATGGAGGCGACGAAGCAGATTCGATGTGACTCCGACATAGAGCGTACCGTTGCGATGTGACGCGAGGAGGTACGTGCATGGATCGAAGGTTTCGCGCATCGGAGGGGCCACCAGCTGGGTTCCCGCCTTCGCGGGAATGACTGGGAAGAGTGATGCAGCGGAATCGCTTCAATCGGCAGTTAACACCCTGTCGTCATTCCCGCGCAGGCAGGAACCCAGCTGGTGCGCTATCCCAACACGCGAAAAGGGCGCGGACGGCACATGCCATCCACGCCCTTTGAAATCGCGCGATGAAGCTGAGGAGCTTTACGCGTCGGTGGCTTACGCCGCCGCGGGCAGAGCTGCCTTCGCCTGCGCGATGACGGTGCTGAACACGCCGCCTTCGTTCATGGCGAGGTCGGCCATCGTCTTGCGGTCCAGTTCGATCCCGGCGAGCTTCACGCCATGGATGAACTGCGAGTAGGTCAGGCCTTCAGCGCGGACGGCCGCGTTGATGCGCTGGATCCAGAGAGCGCGGAAGGTGCGCTTCTTGATCTTGCGGTCGCGGTACGCGTACTGGCCGGCCTTTTCGACGGCCTGGCGTGCGACGCGGATGGTGTTCTTGCGGCGACCACGATAGCCCTTGGCCTGGTCCAGAATCCGCTTGTGCTTTGCGCGGGTGGTGACACCCCTCTTGATACGGCTCATTCGTCAGTACTCCTCAGTTGAGCCCGTAGGGCGCCCACTTCTTGATGACCTTGGCATCGGCGTCGGAAATGACTTCGGTGCCGCGGTTCTGGCGGATGTACTTGCCGTTATGGCTCATGAGGCGGTGGCGCTTGCCGGCTACGCCGTGCTTCACCTTGCCGGTGGCGGTGAGCTTGAAGCGCTTCTTCACGCCGCTCTTGGTCTTCAGCTTGGGCATTTTCGTCTCCTTTGATCGGGACACGTCCCGCCGGCCATGGCAGCCCTTTTCGCCAGGCCGACCCGCGAATCTCCCCAGGGGCAGACTCGACCGTGTCGATTGAAGGACGCGCCCTTAGTGGCTGGATGCAGGAAAGGCAAGCGGCCCGTTTTAACGCGGGGGCTTCGACAAGCTCAGCCTGAGCGGGATCTCAGGTTTTCTCTCAGATCCGCTCGGGCTGAGCTTGTCGAAGCCCCTGCCGCCATGAGGTCCGGGATGGCGAGTACGCCACACCCCGAATGCCGTGCAGCCATTCGAGGAAGTCCGGGCCGATGGTGGGGCCCTCCGGCAGACCTTTTCGCCATATATAGGCCTGGGCGGTGACCCGCCCTGCGCTCGTGCGCACCGGCAGGGCAAGGCGCCGATACTCGCGCCCTTCATAGGTATCCAGCCGCGCGAGATCGCCCGGTCGCAACCGCAGGTCGCACAGTACCCCGCGCACTTGCCCCAAACCCGGCACCAGCGCCGGATACCAGCCGCGCGTGTCCGGGACCGCGTAAAGCCGCCCCGGGATCTCGCCCGGTTCGGCCCGGATCGACCGCGCCGCAATCCACCGCGCCATCGGCGTATCCGCATCGGGGCGCAGCGTGCCGTAGAAGAACAGCCTCAAAGGTCAGTCGTGATGATGGCCGTGATTGTCACAGGCCATCGCTTCGATCACGTCCTCCAGCCGCGCCGGGTCGCCGATCGCCAGCACTTCGCCGCCGGAGTCCGCATTCAGGGGCTCGCCGTTCCAGTCGCACATGATGCCGCCCGCGCCCTCGACGATGGGGACCAGCGCCGCCCAGTCGTGCAGCTTGAGCCCCGCCTCGCAGACGAGGTCGATGTGGCCGCTCGCCAGCAGGCCGTAGTTGTAGCAGTCGCCGCCGAACATCATGCGCTTGTGGTCGGTCTTGGCCGCCAGCGCCATGAAGTGGGCGCCCTGATGGTCGTCGAAGTACTGCGGGCCTGTCGTCGCCAGCATCATGTCGGAGAGTTCGCGGCAGGGGCGGGTGCGCACTTCGCGGCGGTTGAAAGTGGTGGCGTGGCCGCTGGCGCCGACCCAGCGCTCGTTCAGGATGGGCTGGTCGATGATCCCCAGCACCGGCCAGCCGTCGACCAGCAGCGCGATCAGCGTGCCGAAGGTCGCACGCCCGCCCATGAACGCGATGGTGCCGTCGATCGGGTCGAGCACCCAGGTCCGGTTGGAGGTGCCGGTCTCGGTGCCGAACTCCTCGCCGATGATGCTGTCTCGCGGGACTTCGGCCTTGAGGATGCGCCGCATGGCTTCTTCTGCCGCCCGGTCGGCCACGGTGACGGGCGAGGCGTCGGACTTGCGGTCGGCGGCGAGGCCGGTGCGGAAGTGAGGGCGAATCGCTTCACCGGCCGCATCGGCGAGGCGGAGCGCGAGGGCGATGTCGTGGTCGAGTTTCATGCCGCCTGCTCTGCCTTCCGAACGGTGATCCGGTCAAGTTCCTTGGGTCAGGGGTATCCGGGGGGCATTACCTGCAAGAAAATACTAGGAATCTAACAGCCATTGTAGATTTTCTCACATTGCTCCCAAGCCGTTGCGCAATTATCGCTTTTCGAGGGCATCTTTAAAACAGGGTAACCATGCAACGCAGGAACCGTCCTGCGGTCGATCCCTCGATTGCGCCGCAGCAAGGCATTACACGTGACGGGCAACCCCTGTCCTACAACCGCGCGCCTGCGCCGGATCTGGCACCTTGGCTGGGCCGCCTCTATGTCACGAAAGTCGATCTGCCCAAGGATTACACGGTGTCCTGCGGACTGTTCAGCGACACGGCCTGCGTGCGCGTGCAAATGGCCGGGGACTGGACGGCGGAAACCGTCGATGGTCCCATCACTACCCAGGGCGGCGCGTTCTATTTCGGTCCGCACTCGCGGCGCATGCCGATCTCGGTGACAGGCAGCTTCGTAAGCGTGGGCTACATCATCCGTCCGGGAACGGGCACGGCGCTGAAGCTGGCGCGCGTGGGCGAATTTCTCGACAAGATCGTTCCGACCGACGTTCTGACGGCGCCCTCGGACGACTTCCTGCAGGCGCTGGAGCCTGATGCGACGCCGGAGGAATGGCTGCAGTCGATCGAGGGTCTGGTTCGCCAGCAGGTCGAGAGGCTGGGAGGTGCGGCACCTGACCCGGTGACCGCGCGGTTCGAGGAGATCAGCCTGCGCGATCCGGGCATTTCTGTCAGTGATGCGGCGGCCGAGTGCGGGGTCGATCGCCGCAAGCTGGAGCGCGTGGTCAGCCGTGACTTCGGCCTGCCGCCCAAGCAGGTGCTGCGCCGCGCCCGCGCGCTCGACATGGCGAGCCACCTGCGCGGCGTCGCCGATGCGCGCGAAGGGGATGAGATCGCCCTGCGCTATTACGACGAGAGCCACCTGATCCATGAATTCACCGAACTGTTCGGCATGTCGCCGCGCCAGTTCGTCACGCGCCCGCAGCCGATCCTGACGCTCGCCCTCGAATCGCGCCAGGCGCGGCCCTGGGAGTAGAGATAATTGTCGCCCACCCCGTCCGGCTAAGCCCTCCGGGCCAAGCCTCCCGGGCCTCCCCCTTCGACAGGCTCAGGATAAGCGGGAGGGCAAGCAAACGGTCTCATTCCCCTCCCGCTTGCGGGAGGGGGCAGGGGTGGTTCTTAGCGACAGCTCAGTCGAACAGACTGGACACCGAGCTTTCGTCGGCGATGCGGCGGATCGCCTCGCCAAGCAGCGGGGCGATCGGCAGGATGCGAATCTTGTCCGAAGCCTTGGCGGCTTCGGTCGGCATGATCGAATCGGTGATGACCAGTTCCTTGAGCGCGGAATTGGTCACGCGGCTCACCGCCGCGCCCGACAGGACGCCATGGGTGATGTAGGCGGTGACGCTGGCGGCGCCTTCGTCCATCAGCGCCTGCGCGGCGTTGCACAGGGTACCGCCCGAATCGATAATATCATCGATCAGGATGCAGGCGCGGCCCTTCACATCACCGATGATGTTCATGACTTCCGACTGGCCCGGCTTGTCGCGGCGCTTGTCGACGATCGAGAGCGGCGCGTTGTCGAGGCGCTTGGCGAGCGCGCGGGCACGGACCACACCGCCGACGTCGGGCGAGACCACCATCAGCGACTGGTCGCCGTAGCGGGCCTGGATGTCCGCTGCCATGACGGGGGCCGCGAACAGGTTGTCGGTGGGGATGTCGAAGAAGCCCTGGATCTGCCCGGCGTGCAGATCGACCGAGAGCACGCGGTCGGCGCCGGCTTCGGTCAGCAGGTTGGCGACCAGCTTGGCCGAGATCGGGGTGCGCGGGCCGGGCTTGCGGTCCTGGCGGGCGTAGCCGAAGTAGGGGACCACGGCCGTGATGCGCTTGGCCGAGGCACGGCGCAGCGCGTCGATGCAGATCAGCAGTTCCATCAGGTTGTCGTTGACGGGGTAGCTGGTCGGCTGGACCACGAAGACGTCCTCGCCGCGGACGTTCTCGTGAATTTCCACGAAGATTTCCTCATCCGCAAAGCGGCGGACGGCGGCGTCGGTGAGCGGCAGTTCGAGATACCCTGCGATCGCGCGTGCGAGCGGCAGGTTGCTGTTGCCGGACATGATCTTCATTTGCGAATCCCCGTGACGGTTCCTGGCGGTCGGTCGTTGGGACCGGCCCTGTAGCCGGGTGTCGCGGGATTGCAATAGTCGGCGACCGATTGTCACCGCATCGGCCCGATTTGAGGCACGGTTGCGGCTTGGATGGGAAGCGGTCGATCCGAAATCAGATCGTCATCCCAGCCTTCGCTGGGATGACGATGGTGTTTGAATGATGACTCTGGGTGGGAAGCAGCCGTTTTATCCTCCCTGTTCCGCAGGAATGTGGAGGTGGCAGCCCGCAGGGCTGACGGAGGGGCTTCTCCCCCTCCACCACCGACTTCGTCGGCGGTCCCCCTCCCCATTCCTGCGGAACAGGGAGGATATACAAGGTCCCCAATGGGGCGCTTTTCGAAGGTCCGCTTTCCTACACATGGCGCGCTCCGGTACATTGCGCTCATGCCCCGTCCGTCGCTCACCTTCTGCCACAAGGTTACACCGCAAGGTGACACCTCGCCCGCACAAGGTGACACATCCAGCGCAAAATGTGTCACCTTAGGCCCGCAAGGTGACACTTTCCGGCCCAAGGTGACGTCTTTTGCCCCTGGACCGTGTCAACCGTGTAAACCTGCGTCACCTTGCGTCAGATCCGATGCTCGCCCCTGATCCAGCGCACGGTGCCCGAACTGGCGCGCATGACGACGCTTTCGGTGGTCATGATGCCGCCCTTGCGCCGCTTCACCCCGTCGAGCAGCGAGCCGCTGGTGACCCCGGTGGCGGCGAAGATGCAGTCGCCCTTGGCCAGTTCCTCCAGCTTGTAGATCTTGTCGAGGTCCTTGATGCCCCACTTGCGCGCCCGCGAGCGCTCGTCATCGTTGCGGAACAGCAGGCGGCCGTTGAACTGTCCGCCGACGCAGCGCAGCGCCGCAGCAGCCAGCACGCCCTCGGGCGCGCCGCCCGAGCCCATGTAGAGGTCGATCGTGGTATCCTCGTCGGTCACGGCGATGACGCCCGCCACGTCGCCGTCGCCGATCAGCACGACACCGCAGCCGATCTCGCGCAGCTCGGCGATCAGCGCCTCGTGGCGGGGGCGGTCGAGCACGCAGACGATGATGTCCGAAGGCTTCACGCCCTTGGCCGCCGCCACCGCCTCGACGTTCTGGGTCGGGGTCTTGTCGAGGTCGATCACGCCGTCCGGATAGCCGGGGCCGACCGCGATCTTCTCCATGTAGACGTCGGGCGCGTTGAGCAGGCCACCTTCCTCCGCCGCCGCCAGCACTGCCAGCGAGTTCGGCCCGGCCTTGGCGGTGATGGTGGTGCCTTCGAGCGGATCGAGCGCGATGTCGATCTTCGGACCCTTGCCCGGAGCGCCGCCGACCTTCTCGCCGATGAAGAGCATCGGTGCCTCGTCGCGCTCCCCCTCGCCGATTACGACCGTCCCGTCGATGTAGAGGCCGTCAAAGGCCTTGCGCATTGCCTCGACTGCGGCATGATCGGCTGCCTTCTCGTCTCCGCGTCCTATGAGGGAGGACGCGGCGATGGCGGCAGCCTCGGTGACGCGCACCATTTCGAGGACCAGAACGCGATCGAGTACATGACTTGCGGGGGTAGTGTTTTCGGACATGTTCACTCCGGATTAATCCAGGGAGGCAAGATTTTCACCGATTAGACAGAGGATTTTGAATTGTCGAGAAGCTGGATTTTCCCTTTCGCAATCGCAATAATCGCTCCCGCGCCGGCGATTGCTCAAGACGCTTCCGGCGCTTCTGCAGGAGATCGTGCGATCGCCGAAAAGATGCTGGGCACAGGTGGTCGTATCACGAAGGATACTTCGCGCAACGCCTGTCTGCGAACCATGAAACAGGGCGAGATCGTGGTCTGTGCGCCGACGCCGGACCAGTACCGCGTCCCCTCCACCGGAGACGACGACCCGACCGGCGTGGGTGCCAACGATGGGCGACCGCGCACGCCGGACGTTTCGGGCAACGGCATCTTCAAGGGCAAGGCGACGATGGGCGGCTTGTGCATGATCCCGCCGTGCCCGCCCGAGCAGCCCTACATCATCGATCTTTCGACGATCCCGGAGGCCCCGGCCGGCTCGGACGCAGACAAGATCGCGAAGGGCGAACTGCGCGCGCCATGAAGGCGGCGTCCCGGAGTGGCGGCTCCGGGAGTGCTCAGGAATAGAACGTACAGGACGGATGCCTCCGAAGAGGCGTCCCCCGGCCCATCTCAGGCCCCGATGATCTGCATCACCAGCGGCTTCGCGGTCAGGCTGTCCGACCCGTCGAGAATGCGCATCGCCTCGGTGACGGCGCTCTCCGGCCCCGGATGCGTGACGACCGCCAGGATGACTTCGCCGTCCTGATCGGGATCGCCCTTCTGGATCAGGCTCTCGATCGAGACGCCCGCATCGCGCATGGCGGCGGTGATGTCGGCCAGCACGCCCGGACGGTCCGGCACGGTGAAGCGGATGTAGGAACTGCCCACGCGGTGCCCGGATTCCGCCGGTTCCATCGCTTCCAGCTCGCCTGCGGGCATCGAGAATGCCGCGCCCTTTTCGCCGCGCGCAATGTCGATGATGTCGGCGACGACCGCGCTGGCGGTTGGGCCGTCTCCGGCGCCCGCGCCCTGAAACAGCAGGCGGCCCATGAAGTTGCCTTCGGCCACGACCGCGTTGGTCGCCCCGTCGACATGGGCGAGCGGGTGGTCGATCGGCACCAGGTGCGGACGCACGCGCTGGAAAAGGCGAGGGGCGCCGCTCGCAAGATCGACACCGGCCATGCCGAGCAGGCGGATGACGTAGCCCAGCGAGCGGGCCTGCTCGATGTCGGCGGCCTTGACACGGCTGATGCCCATCGTCTCCACCGCGTCGAAGCGAAGCTGCGAACCAAACGCGATGGCGGCGAGGATCGACAGCTTGTGCGCCGCGTCGATGCCCTCGATGTCGAAGGTCGGATCGGCCTCGGCATAGCCAAGCCGCTGCGCTTCGGCGAGAACGTCGCCGAAGTCCGCGCCGGTGTCCTCCATGGTCGAGAGGATGTAGTTGCAGGTGCCGTTGAGGATGCCGTAGACGCGCTCGATGGCGTTGGCGGCGGCGCCTTCGGACAGGCCCTTGATGACCGGGATGCCGCCCGCGACGGCCGCCTCGAACTTGAGCGCAACGCCCTTCGCCTCTGCGGCGGCGGCCAGTTCCAGCCCGTGATGCGCGATCATCGCCTTGTTGGCGGTGACGAGGCTCTTGCCGCCCGCAATCGAGTTGCGGGCGAGGGCGAGGGCCGGGCCGTCCGAGCCGCCGACCATTTCCACCACCACGTCGACGTCGCCCCGCGCGGCGAGGGCGGCGGTGTCGTCCACCCAGTCGTAGCGCGAGAGGTCGACGCCGCGATCCTTGGTGCGGTCGCGCGCGCTGACGGCGGCGATGCGGATCGGACGGCGGGCGCGGCGGGCGATCAGCTCCGCATTGGTCTCGATGAGACGGACGACGCCGGTGCCGACGGTTCCCAGTCCGGCAAGCGCGATATTCAGCGGTTCGGCCATGCTAGCTCCTTGTTCGGGAGCGCGCACTAAGGCAGGCGGGCGTCAAATTCCAGCACGAACGCCGATCGCGGTGTCACTTAAGTGTCCGCGCGCAGGGGCCGAGCTGGCTCAGGACCATGCGATAGTCCGCCAGAGCCTGCTGCTGCTCGGCGAAGCTGCCCGAGACATTGGCGCCGGCAGGCGGGGTACGTGGCAGGAAGCAGGCGAGCCGATACCACTCGAGCGTGTCCGGTTCCGGGGGGTGGCCGAGGTCGGCGACCAGTTCGGAGAACGACACGCCCCATGTCGGAGCCTGGCCCTGTTCGTGCTTCACCGTGATCGAGGCGGCCGAATTATCGTGGGTGTTGAGGAAGATCTGGGTCTCCCCCTGACCTGCGAGATTGCCGGGGACGAACAGCATCTCGCGCACGCCGGTGATCTTCGCAGGCGCGTCAGGAGCGACAAGGGCCTGGAGAATCGAACGGAGCCGTGTCTCGCGCGCGGGCGTGGAAATCTGCTGTGCGGTCGGCCAGACGAGTTGAAGTTCGCCGGGACGGCCCGGCACGGCGCGTGCGAACAGGAACACGACCTGCTTCTTCAGCTTGGGTGCCTTGCCCTTGGCGTCGAGCGGGAGGTCGACGAGGTAGGTGACCGATTCGCCGAGTGGGGCCTTGCCCACCAGCAGGGCCCTGGTGCGGGCCTCTATATAGAAGCGTCCATGTCCCGGAGTGAGACCGCGCGCCCGTTCATTATCGATGCGGGTCATTTTGGTGATCTGGGCCTGCACCACGAGACCTGCCGAATCAGCTAGGTCGGCGATGTCGGCATAAGTGACTTCACCGGGCGTCTCGAGCGGCCCCTGGGCGCTCGCCGCAAGGGGCGCAAGCGCGATGTAAGCACCCGCCAGGGCCGCTGCAAGGGGGCGCGAAATCAAAGGCATGGACGATAATCTCCGTGGAAATGCGATGGCTTATAGCCCTTGAGCGGCCTCAACTCAAAATTGCACTGGATCAATTTGAGCTAACCGGGCATGAATCGCGCGTTAACCCCCGCTGGGCCGATAAGGCGTTGCGTGGGGTGGGCTTCGACGTTAAGAAGCCTGCAAAATGGGGCAAAAATAGCAATAGCTCCTCGGTTCGCCTCCCGTTTCGTATTGTCGTCGGATGGGCAGACTGTTAGCCGTCAGGGTGGGTAATTTGGAGTTTCGTCATGGGTTCCCTCTTTCCGGGGGGGAGTCCATGGGCGCCCTTGGGCATGTTCTTCCGGGAATTTTTGTCCGGGGCTTGGTAATGGAGTGATGCGTCTGAATGGCTTACGCTGACCAGCAGATGAGCACCAACAAGGTTGTTGCTCTTGTCATTGTCGCCTTGATCCATGTCTTCGTCGGCTATGCGCTCGTCACCGGCTTGGCCTATGAGGCGGCGAAGAAGGTCATCAACAAGGTGACCACCGTGGATATCAAGGAGGAAAAGCCCAAGGAGGAAGAGCCACCGCCGCCGCCTCCGAAGGAAGATACGCCGCCGCCGCCTATCGTGGCGCCGCCGCCGCCGATCAACATCGCCCCGGCTCCGCCGCCGGTGCAGACTGTGATCACTCCGCCCCCGGCTCCGCCGGTGGTGATCCAGACCGCAGCGCCGCCGCCGGCTCCGCCGCCGCCGCCGCCCGGTCCGTCTAAGGCTCGCGGCGTCAAGCCGAAGGGCCAGGGCAGCTGGGCCGCCCGCATTCAGTCGAACTATCCGACCCGCGCTGCTCGTGAAGAGCGCGAAGGCCGCGTCGGTGTTCGCGTGACTGTCGGTGGCGACGGTAAGGTTTCGGCCTGTTCCGTTTCCGCTTCGAGCGGCAGCCCGGATCTGGATGAGGCCGCTTGCGACGGTATGCAGCGCTACGCGCGCTTCGACCCGGCGCTCGATGCGGACGGCAACCCGATCTCGTCGTCGTACTCGACCGCGATCGTGTACAAGCTCAACTAATCTCCAAGGGATCGGTTCAGGTCATTGGGTAATTCGACCGCTCCGATCACATCCTGCATTCTTCTTGAGAGGTAACTCGCATGCTTATCGTTGACATCCTTGCCGCCGCGGGCGCGCCGCAGAACAAGTTCGGCTTCGCCGAAGCGCTTCAGCAGGGCGGTTTCATCGCTTACGCGACCGTGATCATCCTGGGCATCATGTCCTTCGGTTCGTTCTACATCCTGTTCACCAAGTGGTTCGAGCAGTCGAAGATCCTGCGCCAGTTCAACGCGATCCGCACGACCTTCTGGAAGGCTCCGACCCTGCGTGAAGGCGCTGCCAAGCTCGAGAAGAACAGCGCATGGCGCCAGCTCGTCGAAGACGGCATCGCCGCTGAAGACCAGCACTCGAAGATGACCGACTCGCTTGAAGCCCACGACTGGCTGCACGGTTCGCTGTCGCGTTCGGAAGCGACCATCAACGCTCGCCTCTCCGGCGGCCTGCCCTTCCTCGCCACCGTCGGTGCGACCTCGCCGTTCATCGGTCTGTTCGGTACCGTCGTCGGCATCTACCGCGCACTGATCGCGATCGGTCTCGCCGGTTCGGCCTCGATCGACAAGGTCGCGGGTCCGGTCGGTGAAGCGCTGATCATGACCGCGCTCGGTCTGCTCGTCGCCGTTCCGGCCGTGCTTGCCTACAACTACCTGCAGTCGCGCAACAAGCGTATTGCCGAACTGCTGACCGGCTTCTCGAACGACATTCTCGCGAACATCAACTCGAAGGGCGCCATCAAGCCGACCGTCGCTGTCGCGGCCAAGGCTGCTCCGGCCCCCGCCAAGCCGGCTGCCGCTCCCGCCAAGCCGTAAGAGCACGGGGAACGAAGCGGATCGGCTCATTGACCCGATCCGCCCCCGTCGGGGTCAAGAAGAAGGCGGCGGCTCGAAGCATGCGAGAAGTCGCTGCCGACCCCCAGGCAACGCAAGGATTAGGATAAGACTATGGCGATATCCACGGGCGGAGGCGGTGCAGAGACACCGATGTCCGACATCAACACGACGCCGCTCGTCGACGTCATGCTGGTGCTGCTCATCATCTTCCTGATCGCGGTTCCGGTCGCGATTCAGACGATCGAGAAGCTGCGCATTCCCGTCATCGTAGCGCAGGAGTCGAAGGACAAGGTGGAGAATCTCCTCCTTACCGTCTCGACCACCGACGCTTCGGGCAAGAGCGCGGGCGAACCCGGTTTCCAGGGTGCGAACCGCGGCGGTGAATGCCGCATCTACATCAACAACGTGACGCCGGTGACTTCCGAGGAACTGCGCGACCAGGCCTTCAAGCGTCTTGACGCGATCGTGAAGCGCGAAGGTGGTCCGCAGGCTCTCATGGCAAACCCGGATCTCATCCCGCAGGTCCACATTCGTGGTGACGTCGAATCGCCTTGGCGCTGCGTCGCCGGTGCGATCTACAACGTCCAGATTTCGGGTTATCCGACGGTTGGCTTCATCACCAACCCGATCGATCCTAACTGACGCGCGGGAACAGGAGTAACATCTCATGGCAATGTCAGCAGGCAAGTCTGATGGCGAGCCGATGATGGAGATGAACACGACGCCGTTGATCGACGTCATGCTCTGCCTCCTCATCATGTTCATCATGTCCATCCCGGTTGCGACGCACTCGATCGATATCGATCTGCCCGTCGCGACCCCTCCGACGGACACTCCGCCTCCGATCGACCCCGTCAAGAACAAGATCGTGCTGACTCAGGACAGCAAGGTCATGTGGAACGGGACCCAGATCGATCAGGGGCGTCTGGTCCAGACGCTCGAAGCCACGACCCGCATGACCCCCGAGCCGGAACTTCAGTTCCAGCCCGAGCCGGAAGCCAGCTACGAGCTGTCGGCACAGGTTCTCGAGGTCATCAAGGCCTCGCAGGTCACGAAGTTCGGCTTCGTCGGCAACGAACAGTTCGCGACTTTCGGCAAGTAAGCCGATCGTTCAAAGGCTGGTCCCGCAAGGGGCACCCAAAGGGGCGGAGCGATCCGCCCCTTTTTGTTTGCCTTCAATCCTCGGCAGCAGGATCGATGCGCATGGCGACCGATGCCAGACTCTCGGCCTCCAGCAACAGGTCGTCGTCGGCCGCACCGGACGGCAGGCTTTCCCGGCCGATCATCGAGAGCGCTGGCACCGAGAGCGGGCTGATCCGGTCAAGCATCACGTGGTCGATCTCCCGAGCAGCCCGGTCGAGCACGTCGGCCACGCGGGCCACATCGGTCATCCGGGCCCGCGCGTCGGCCCAGGCCGCCTCGATCAGCAAGTGATCGGGCTCATACTTGCGCAGCACGTCGTAGATCAGATCCGTCGAGAACGTGACTTGTCGCCCGGACTTGCGCTTGCCGGGCTGCTGGCGCTCGACGAGCCCCGAGATCACCGCCACCTCGCGAAAGGCGCGGCGCAGCAAGTAGGATTGCTGGACCCAGTCGACGAACTCGTGAGTCAGGATATCGGGTGAAAGCAGCGCGGCCGGATCGTCCACCGCCTTAAGCCCCCAGACCACCAGCGTATAGTCGGTCGCGACGAAGCCCAGCGGGCCCAGCCCCTGGTCTTCCATGCGCCGGGTGATCAGCATGCCGAGCGATTGATTCGCATTCCAGCCCTCGAATGTATAATAGCTGGTGTAGGCGAGGCCCCGATGCGGGAAGCTCTCCACCAGCAACTGGCCGGGAGCCGGCAGGTGCGAGCGCCAGTCCTGAACTTCCAGCCATTCACGCACGTCGTCCGGGAACCGCGCCCATCCGGCCCGGTCCGCAAGCATCGTGCGCACCCGGTCGGCAAGATGCGTCGAGATCGGCATGCGCTGGCCCATGTAGCTGGGTATCGTCGCGGAGCGCTTCGCGGCGCGCACGATGAGTTCCAGATCCTTCAGCGCTTCGACTTCCAGGTCCATCCCGGCGAAGCGGAACGTATCGCCCGGCTCAAGACTGGCGCCGAAACCTTCTTCCACCTTGCCCAGCGAACGCCCGTTGCGAAAGCGCACGTCGAGCATCTCGGCATCGACGATGATCCCTGCATTGAGCCGGTGGCGCGCCGCATGTTCGGGATGGGTCAGTCGCCAGGTCCCGTCCCTGTCGCGCACGATGCGGCGGAAGCGGTCGTAGGCGCGCAGGGCATAGCCGCCGGTCGCGACGAATTCGAGGACGCGGGCGAAGATCGTCTCGTCCACCCAGGCGTAGCTGAGTGATGAGCGTACCTCGGCGAGCAGAGCCTCCTCGCGAAACGGCCCTGCGCACGCCATCGCCATGACGTGCTGGGCGAGGACATCGAGGCCGCCGGGGCGGAAGGCGTCGCCATCGCGCTGGCCTTCGCGCACGGCCTCCTGCGCGGCGAAGGCCTCGAGGAATTCGAAGCGGTTGCCCGGTACCAGCATTGCCTCGCTGGGGCTGTCGAGCCGGTGGTTGGCGCGCCCGATCCGCTGCAGCAGGCGCGATGAGCCCTTGGGCGCACCCATCTGCACCACCAAGTCGATATCGCCCCAGTCGATGCCGAGGTCGAGGCTGGCGGTACAGACGAGAGCGCGCAACTTCCCGTCCGCCATCGCCGCCTCGACCTTGCGCCGTGCCTCGCGCGAAAGCGATCCGTGGTGGATGCCGATCGGCAGGTTGCCTTCGTTCGCGTCCCATAGTTCCTGGAAGATATATTCGGCAAGGAAGCGGGTGTTGGTGAACACGAGCGTGGTGCGATGGGCCTTGATCTGTTCGATGAGTTGGGGGATCGCCCAGGTCGCCGCATGTCCGCTCCAGGGAATGCGCTCTTCGCGTGGGAGCAGGATTTCGACCAGTGGATCAGCACCGGGTTCTCCTACGACCAGTTCGACGCTTTCGATCTCGCCCCAGGGGGCCAGCCATCCGCGATATTCGTCCGGATCGGCAAGGGTTGCCGAGAGCGCCGAGCGTTGGAGGTCCGGGGCCAGCGCCTGCAGCCGGGAGAGCGACAATGCCAGCAGGTCGCCGCGCTTGCCGGTAGCGAAGGCATGGACCTCGTCGATTACGACGCGTTTGAGGCTGGCGAACAGTTCCGGCGCTTCAGGATAGGATAGCAGCAGCGAAAGCGATTCGGGCGTGGTCAGGAGGATATGTGGCGGCCGCGCGCGCTGCCGGGCCTTGCGGTCGGATGGCGTGTCGCCGCTGCGGGTTTCGATGCGAAGCGGCAGGCCCATCTCCTCGACGGGCGTGAGAAGGTTGCGCTGCACGTCGGTCGCCAGCGCCTTCAGTGGCGATACGTAGAGTGTGTGGAGCCCCTCGGGCGATTTTCCGGGTCCGAGGCGAGAGGGACAGAACGCCGCGAGCGTCGGCAGGAAGCCGGAGAGCGTCTTGCCCGCACCGGTATCAGCGACGAGCAGCGCGTGGTGCCCCCGATCCGCTGCGGCGAGCATCTCCTGCTGGTGGCTGCGCACCTGCCAACCGCGCGAATCGAACCATGCCGCGATCTCCGACGGCACGGGGGAAGGGGGCGTTGTCATTGCGCGCATCGAGGGGAGCATATCGGCACTCCGGGATAAAAGCACCGCAGTGGATGCAGTTTCACGGCGCTCGAAGCGGCTATGCCCTTGCCGTTCCGGCCAGTCCCGAAGCGGCGAGCTGGCCGTCGATCTGGTCCAGCAGGCGTTGCAGGCCCGCCTGCGTATCGCTTTCGGCTCGGGCGGTCAGTGCGGCCTGCGTGTTCGATGCGCGCAGGAGCCACCAGCCGTCCGGCGTATCGACGCGGACGCCATCGATCGCATCGACCCGGGCACCTGCCAGCGCAAGCCGCTGCATGACCTCCTCGACCACCGCGAACTTGCGCGCATCGTCGGCCGGGAAGCGCAATTCCGGCGTGCTGATCAGCGCGGGCGTGGCGTCGCGGAGCGCGGCAACGCTCGATTCCAGCCGGGCTGTGGCGGCAATCAACCGCAGCGCGGCGTAGAGGCCGTCGTCGAAGCCGAACCAGTCATCGGCGAAAAAGAAATGGCCGCTCGTCTCGCCTCCCAGCAATGCACCGCTGCGCTTCATCCTCGCCTTGATGTGCGAGTGGCCTGCCGGCGCCATCTCGGTCCGGCCGCCGAGGGCGCGGACCCCTTCGAAAACCGTGCGCGAGGCCTTTACGTCCGCGATTACGCCTGCGCCGGGGCGGCGTGCCAACAGGTCACGCGCGAAGATCAGGAGGAGCCGGTCGGCGTCCAGCACCCGACCCGTTCCATCGACGACACCGATTCGGTCGGCGTCGCCATCGAAAGCTAGTCCGAAGTCGAGGTTCTTCGCCGCGACCAGCCTGCGCAAGTCTGAGAGATTGGCGTCGATCGTAGGGTCCGGGTGGTGATTGGGGAACCGCCCGTCCACTTCGGAGAAAAGCAGATGATGTTCGCCCGGCAATTGCGAGATCAGACGTTCCAGAGCAGGGCCAGCCGCGCCGTTACCCGCGTCCCAGCCGACCCGAAGCCGAGAAAGATGGTTTCCATCGCAACCGGCCAGCCCCTCGAGCAGTCGGGTGACGTAAGCCGGAAGAACGTCGCGTTCCTCGATGTGGCCGCGATTTTCCGCAGCGGGGAGATCGCCGGCTGCAGCCATGCTGCCCAGCCGGACGATGTCGGCACCAAAGAACGGCGCCCCCGCAAGTACCAGCTTGAAGCCGTTGTGATCGGCGGGATTGTGGCTGCCAGTTACCTGAATGCCGCCCTCCACCTCTGGAATTGAGGCTTCAGCGAAATAGAGCATGGGGGTCGGCCCAAGACCGATGCGGATGACGTTCACGCCCGCATCGGAAAGGCCATCGACCAGAGCCTGTTCGAGCGCGGGTGAACTCAGCCGGCCATCGCGTCCGACCACGACGCCGGCCCCTCTTCCCATAATGGCCCCGAAACTGCGCCCCAGCGCATAGGCGTCCGTTTCGAACAGCGTCATGCCGAAGATGCCGCGGATGTCGTATTCACGCAGGATACTGGGATCGAAGCGGTGCGACAGGGTGGGCGTCGGCTCTGTCATGGTCGTTCTCTTGTTCGGGCGAACGTTGCGGTCACCTTTGTAGCCACCTTTAGCGCATAGCCCGCGCAGGCCAACTGTCGCCGCCCCGATCCGCGACACGCACCTGGGCGGCGGGACTTTCCTTCTCGCCCCCAGCCCACTAATAGCGCGCCGATGAGCACTTCGCCCCACCAGTCCCGCCGTACCTTCGCGATCATCTCGCATCCTGACGCGGGCAAGACCACGCTGACCGAGAAGCTGCTGCTGCAAGGCGGCGCGATTCACCTTGCCGGGCAGGTGAAGGCGCGCGGTGCAGCGCGGCGGGCGCGCTCGGACTGGATGAAGATCGAGCAGCAGCGCGGCATTTCCGTGACCAGCTCGGTCATGACTTTCGAGCGGGACGGGATCACCTTCAATTTGCTCGATACGCCGGGTCACGAGGATTTCTCGGAAGACACCTACCGCACGCTCACTGCGGTCGATTCGGCGATCATGGTGATCGATGCCGCCAAGGGCATCGAGCCGCAGACCCGCAAGCTGTTCGAAGTCTGCCGCTTGCGCTCGGTGCCGATCATCACCTTCATCAACAAGGTGGATCGTGAAGGCCGCGCCTGTTTCGATCTGCTCGACGAAGTGGCGGACATGCTGGCGCTCGACGTGTGCCCAATGTCCTGGCCGGTCGGCATGGGCGGCGTGTTCGAGGGCATCCTCGACCTCGCCAGCGGCGGCATCAGTCGCCCTGAGGGTGCCTCCAAGGAATTTCTCGGCAAGATCGACAAGGGTGCGGCGCTGCCGGACGCCGTCGCCGAGGAGCTGGAACTCGCGCAGGCCGGCTATCCGGAATTCGATGTCGAGGCCTACCGCGCGGGCGACCTGACGCCGGTTTACTTTGGCTCGGCGCTCAAGAACTTCGGCGTCATGGAACTGATCGACGCGATCTCGCGTCACGCTCCGCCGCCGCGGCCGCAGCCGTCGGACCAGGGCACGATCGAACCGGACAACAAGGAAGTCACGGGCTTCATCTTCAAGGTGCAGGCCAACATGGACCCGATGCACCGCGACCGCATCGCTTTCATGCGGCTCGTTTCGGGCACCTTCAAGCGCGGCATGAAGCTGACGCCCTCGGGCCTCGGCAAGCCGATCGCGGTGCACTCGCCGATCCTGTTCTTCGCGCAGGACCGCGAGATCGCGGACAATGCCGAGCCTGGCGACATCATCGGCATTCCCAACCACGGCACCCTGCGCGTTGGCGATACGCTGTCCGAGAAGAACGACGTGCGCTTCGTCGGCTTGCCCAACTTCGCCCCGGAAATCCTGCGCCGCGTGGCGCTCAAGGATCCCACCAAGACCAAGCAGCTGCGCAAGGCGCTTGATGACCTTTCCGAAGAAGGCGTCATTCAGGTGTTCTACCCGGAGATCGGCTCGCAGTGGATCGTCGGCGTCGTCGGCCAGCTGCAGCTCGACGTGCTGATCAGCCGCCTGGAAGCCGAGTACAAGGTGGAGGCAGTACTGGAAGGTTCGCCGTTCGACACCGCCCGCTGGCTCAAGGGCGACGACAAGGCGCTGCGCGACTTCGGCGAGTTCAACAAGATGAACCTGGCCAAGGACCGTGACGGCGACCCGGTGTTCATGGCCCGATCGGCCTGGGATGTGAGCTACCAGCAGGAGCGCAATCCCGAGCTGACTTTCAGCGCGACCAAGGAACGTTGAGGGGCGCCTGATCGCACCATAACGGTTCACGCAGGAACCTGACGGCGCTCCGGCGGATTGCTACACAGGCCAATCGCCGGAGCCGCTCGTTGCAGATCAAGTTCGCCAGTTACAACATCCACAAGGCTGTCGGCCTCGACCGGCGGCGCGATCCCGAGCGCATCCTGACCGTGCTCAAGGAGATCGACGCCGACGTCGTCGCGCTGCAGGAAGTCGATCGCCGCTATGGCCGCCGCATGGCGGTGCTGCCGCTCGAGGCGATCCATGCCGCTACCGATTACGTCGCTGTTCCCATGTCGATGAAGCCGGACAGCCTCGGCTGGCATGGCAATGCGATCCTCGTGCGCAAAGGTATCGACATCGTCGAGGCGGCGCCGGTGCCGCTGCCGGTGCTGGAGCCGCGCGGGGCCGTGCGGGCGGACCTCCTGATCGAGGGCAGGCGCCTGCGGGTAGTTGGCATGCACCTGGATCTCTCGGGCATCCGCCGGCGGCATCAGGTTCGTTCGGTGCTATCCCACTGCGCCGACTGCGCCGAGCGCGTGCCGACCGTGATGATGGGCGACCTCAATGAATGGGCGCAGCGCGGCGGATGCCTTCGTGAATTCGGCGTGGGCTGGCAGGTGCTGGCGCCGGGCCGGAGCTTTCCGTCCCGGCGGCCGATGGCACTGCTCGATCGGATCGTCGTGTCCGCCGAGTGGGAAGTTGTGGGAACCAATGTGCATCACAGCCCGTTGTCGGCGATAGGCTCCGACCATCTCCCGGTCTGTGCCTCGCTTGTGTTGCCTAAAATTTAGGCAACTGCCCATGAATCGGGCGACGTTGCGTGCTTCCGGCGCGATCTACGGTTTATCCACCTGTTGAATCAGCACTGATTCTTGCTGATCGGTAAATTGGCACACCCCTTGCTTAGTATCCTGTTAGCCGGCGCTGGGGCCGGTGGCTAACAGGGGATAGGCATGAAGTTCATCATAGCCATCATCAAGCCCTTCAAGCTGGACGAAGTGCGGGAGGCGCTGGGGGGCATTGGCGTCGCCGGCATGACCGTTTCGGAAGTGAAGGGCTTCGGTCGCCAGAAGGGTCAGACGGAGATCTACCGCGGCGCCGAGTACTCGACCAACATGCTGCCCAAGGTGAAGATCGAGGTCGCTGCACCTGACGATCTGGCACCCAAGATCGTCGAGACGATCCAGCAGGTCGCAAGCACCGAGGCCATCGGTGATGGCAAGATCTTCGTCCTGGACCTTGCTTCGGCCGTGCGCATCCGCACCGGCGAGGCTGGCGACACCGCGCTCTGAGGGGAGCTTTCACGATGAACCGCAAGATTTTTGCCAAGGTTTCCGGCGGAATTGGTGCGACGCTCGCGTCGCTAGCCGTTTCCACCGCCGCCTTCGCCCAGGACGCCGTGCCGACCGTCGACAAGGGCGACACCGCCTGGATGATGACGTCCACCGTCCTCGTCTTCCTGATGATCCTCCCCGGCCTCGCGCTGTTCTACGGCGGTCTGACCCGCTCGAAGAACATGCTCTCGACCATGACGCAGATCGGCGCCGCGGCCTCGCTCGCCATGCTCATCTGGGTCATGTACGGCTACTCGATGGCCTTCGGTGAGGGTGGCAATGCCTTCGTCGCCGGCTTCGGCAAGGCGTTCCTCGCAGGCGTCACCCCCGATTCGGTCTCGGGCACCATTCCCGAGTATGTCTTCGCCTGCTTCCAGATGACCTTCGCCGCGATCACCGTCGCGCTGGTGCTGGGCTCCACGGTCGAGCGTATCAAGTTCTCGGCGGTCATGGTCTTCGCGGTCGTCTGGCTGACGATCGTGTACTTCCCGATCGCGCACATGGTCTGGGCTCCGACCGGCTACTTCTTCGGCCTCGGCGCGCTCGACTACGCGGGCGGCACCGTCGTCCACATCAACGCCGGTGTCTCGGCGCTGGTCGCCGCGATCATCCTCGGCAAGCGCAAGGGCTTCCCGGCCGAGCCGATGCCGCCGCACTCGCTGACGCTCACCATGGTCGGCACCGGCCTGCTGTGGGTGGGCTGGTTCGGCTTCAATGCCGGTTCGGCGCTCTCGGCCAACGGCGCGGCCTCGCTCGCCATGATCAACACTTTCGTCGCCACCGCTTCGGCAGGTCTGTTCTGGATGCTCGCCGAGCGTCTGGCGGGTCACAAGGGTTCGGCCCTGGGCTTCTGCTCGGGCGTCGTCGCCGGTCTCGTCGCGGTCACCCCGGCAGCGGGCAACTCCGGTCCGTTTGGTGCCATCATCCTGGGCGCTGTGGCTTCGATCATCTGCTTCTTCGCGGTCAGCAAGCTCAAGCCGATGCTCGGCTATGACGACGCGCTCGATGCATTCGGCGTCCACGGCATCGGCGGTATCGTCGGCGCCATCGGCACCGGCATCGTCTATGCCCCGTCGCTCGGCGGCCCCGGCAAGGCGGACTTCGCCATCGGCCCGCAGCTGGTGATCCAGATCGAGGCGGTCCTCGCCACCGTGGTCCTCGCAACCGTGGGCACCGTGATCGCGATCTTCATCGCCAAGGCAGTCACCGGCCTGCGCGTCACTCCCGAAGTCGAAGCCGACGGCCTCGACATCGGCGAGCACGGCGAGCGCGCCTACAACTAAGAATCTCCAGTTTGGCGGCGGCGGGAACTTCCTCCTCTCCTCCCTCCCGTCGTCGCCAACCGATGTTCCTCCTGCGAACACAACCTTCAAAGGGCCGGAGCCAGCCGCTCCGGCCCCTTTTTTATGCATGCGACTTGTGGGATGCTGCGCCTGCGGGGCGGCAAGTGGGGGAACGCGCATGAAGTACGTCACGGCCATCATCAAGCCGTTCAAGTTCACCGAAGTGAAGGAGGCGCTGGCTGCTTCCGGCGTGTCCGGCCTGACGGTGTCGGAAGTCAGCGGGCACGGTCGCCAGAAAGGGCAGACCGAAGTCTATCGCGGCGCCGAATATGCCTCAAGCATGTTGCCCAAGCTACGGCTTGAGATCGCGGTGACCGACGAGATGGCGCCGCGCATCGTCGAGATCATCCGTGCGCACGCCAACAACGACGAGATCGGTGATGGCAAGATCTTCGTGTTTCCCCTCGACCGCGCCGTGCGAATCCGCACCGGCGAACAGGGTGACGACGCGCTCTAGTTGTTGGTAGCGCCCTGATCATGGCCCGTCCGTGCGGGCGTATTCGGCTTATCGTCCGGCGGACAGCATCTCGATCAACTGGCGCACCGGGCTGACGTCATAACCCGCACCGGCTGCCTTCGAGGCGATCACCGCCGGGCTGTCACCGGCCTTGGCGCGGGCCAGCGCCCACAACAGCGTCGAGCGCGTGCCCGAGCGGCAATAGGCGAGCACCGGCCCCTCGACGTCGAGGGCCTGCTCCATTGCATCGACCTGCGCCTGGCTGAACCCTGCGTGAGTCACGGGAATCGCGACGTAGTCGATTCCCGCTTCCCGGGCCGCCGCTGCGATGGCGTCGCCGGGGGTCTGGTCCTCGCTCTCGCCTTCGGGGCGATTGTTGACGATCCGTACGATTCCCAGTGCCTTGGCCTCGGCGATCATGGCGACGTCGATCTGCGGGCTGGCGAAGACGGTCTCGGTAATCTGGCGGAACATCTGCGCATTCTCCCGTATTCGAGCGGCCGGGCGGTGCCGGAAACCGGCCTTCAAGACGCTTCGAGGCGCCGAGGCAAGCCCATTCGTCGCTTAAAAACCGCCAATTCGTCGCGAAGCGCTGCAAAGACCTCGCATTTCCGTTCGCCATCGCGTTTGGAGTCGTGTAAGAGTCATGTTCGCAGGAGAGGGTCGGGCCTTAGCCCGGCCGCTTGCCTGACGTTTGGCGTGGATCGTCCGCCCGCCTGACGAATACTTCTGGGGCGCAGCGAAGGTACGCTAGTAGACATGGGTTTTGATAGAGGTCGTCGCGGAAGGGGACGCGACAATAAGCGGGGCGGAGAAGACGAGTTCGATCCGTTCTACGCTGGTGGCGGAGATCGCTTCGGCGGCGGTGATCGCGGCGGCTTCGGCGGCGGCGGCTTCGGTGGCGGCGACCGTTTCAGCGGTGGTGGCGGCTTCGGCGGCGGTGATCGCGGCGGCTTCGGCGGCGGCGGGGGCGGCTTCGGCGGTGGCAACCGTGGCGGCGGCTTCGGCGGCGGCGGTGGCGGCGGCTTTGGTGGTCGCGGCGGCGGCGGCGGTGGCGGTATGCCCGCGCAGGTCGTCGGCCAGGGCAAGGGCGTCGTGAAGTTCTTCAACGCAGCCAAGGGCTTCGGCTTCATCCAGCGCGACGAAGGCGGCGACGATGTGTTCGTGCACATCAGCTCGGTCGAGCGTGCCGGCCTCGAAGGTCTGGCCGAAGGCCAGCAGCTCGAATTCCAGCTCGTCGATCGCGGTGGCAAGGTATCGGCAACCGACCTCGTGGTCGTTGGCGATGTGATCCCCGTCGCCAAGCGCGAGCCGGCGCCGCAGCGCCAGCTCACCGGCGAGAAGGCTACCGGCACGGTCAAGTTCTTCAACTCCATGAAGGGCTTCGGCTTCATCACTCGTGATGACGGCCAGCCGGACGCATTCGTGCACATCAGTGCGGTCGAGCGCTCGGGCATGTCCGGCCTCAACGAAGGCGATCAGGTTGAGTTCGACATCGAGGTCGATCGACGAGGCAAGTACTCGGCGGTCAACCTGCAGCCGCGTCAGGGTTGATCCTGCCTGCACTCCTCCCGGCCAGAACTCCTTAAGGACGTTTGACCCGGAGGCTGCAAACATCTAAACGCGCGCAAATGGCGGTCCGGTAGGGCCGCCATTTGTCGTTTGCGATCTTCAAAGCGAGATTTCTCTAAGGCCCGCCAAGACCCGCGTTCTGGGGGCTCGATTCTGCAAGGAATGCCGACATGTCCATTACCCCGCTGATGCCCGTATATCCCCGGTGCGGCGTGCGTCCCGTTCGCGGCGAACACTGCCATCTCATCAGCGAGGACGGTCGCCGTTTCCTCGACTTCGCCAGCGGCATCGCGGTGAACGCGCTCGGCCATTCGCATCCCGGCCTCGTCGGCGCGATCCAGAAGCAGGCCGAGACGCTGATGCACGTCTCCAACCTCTATGGCAGTCCGCAGGGTGAGGCCGTGGCGAAGCGTCTCGTCGATCTGACGTTCGCGGACACGGTGTTCTTCACCAATTCGGGCGCCGAGGCGGTGGAGTGCGCGATGAAGACTGCGCGCGCCTATCACCAGTCGGTCGGCAACGACCAGAAGTACGAGTTGATCACCTTCAACCAGGCCTTCCACGGCCGCACGATGGCCACGATCAGCGCTTCCAGCCAGGAGAAGATGCACAAGGGCTTCCTACCCTTGCTGCCCGGCTTCAAGTACGTCGAATTCAATGATCTGGAGGCTGCGAAGGCCGCGATCGGTCCGAACACGGCAGGCTTCATGGTCGAGCCGATCCAGGGCGAGGGCGGCATCCGCATCGCCACCGACGAATTCCTGCAGGGCCTGCGTGCGCTGTGCGACGAGCATGACCTCATGCTGATCCTCGACGAAGTGCAGAGCGGCGTCGGCCGCGCCGGGACTTTCTTCGCCTATGAGCAGTACGGCATCGAGCCGGACATCATGGCGACCGCCAAGGGCATCGGCGGCGGCTTCCCGGTCGGCGCCTGCCTCGCCACCGAGAAGGCGGCGCGCGGCATGGTCGCGGGCACGCATGGCTCGACGTACGGCGGCAACCCCTTCGCCATGGCGGCGATCGGCGCGATCCTCGACGTGATCCCGGACGAGGCCTTCCTTGCCGACGTGCGCGCCAAAGGCGAGCGGATCAAGGCTCGCCTTGAGCAGTTCATCGGCAACTATCCCGACCTCTTCGAACTGGTGCGCGGGCGCGGCCTGTTCATCGGCCTCAAGATGAAGGTCGAGCCGCGCGCCTTCGTGGCGCACATGCGCGACAACCACGGGCTGCTCACCGTCTCGGCGGGCGACAACGTGGTGCGCGTGCTGCCCCCGCTCGTCATCGACGACAGCCACATCGACGAGTTCATGGAAAAGCTCTCCGCCGCAGCGGCGGACTACAAGATCGAAGCGAGCGTGTGATGAAGGATTTCCTGAGTCTGTCCGATGCGGGCGGCGATACCCTCGCCGCCATGATCAACGACGCGATCGACCGGAAGGCGGCGCGCGCGGGCTGTGCCAAGGGCCGTGCCGACGCCGATGCGCCGCTTGCCGGGCACACGCTCGCGATGATCTTTGAGAAGAACTCCACCCGCACCCGCGTCTCGTTCGACATGGCGATGCGCCAGCTTGGAGGCTCGGCGCTGATCCTGGAGGCAGGTTCCACGCAGATCGGTCGCGGCGAATCGATCGCTGACACCGCCCGCGTTCTCAGCCGCATGGTCGACGCGATCATGATTCGCACCGACGACCACGCCAAGATCGAGGAACTGGCGCATTACGCCGACGTCCCCGTCATCAACGGCCTGACCGACCTGTCGCACCCGTGCCAGATCGTCGCTGACCTGCTGACGATTGTGGAGCACGGCCACGCGCTGCCCGGCCTCCAACTGGCGTGGCTGGGTGACGGCAACAACGTCGCCAACTCGCTGATCGAGGCGGCGGGGCTGATGAAGTTCACCATCCGCATCGGCGGCCCGGCGGGCTACGAGCCGGACGCCGGTTTCATCGCGCGCTGCCGCGAGGCCGGGGGCGAAGTCATCCTCACCAACGACCCGCACGAGGCTGTGGCCGGGGCGCAGGTCGTGGTCACCGACACCTGGGTCTCGATGGGCCAGCCGGGCGGCGAGCAACACGTTGCGGCGATGCAGCCCTATCAGGTCAATGCCGCGCTGATGGCCGCTGCCCGCCCCAAGGCGACCTTCCTCCACTGCTTGCCCGCGCACCGCAATGAGGAAGTGACCGACGAGGTCATGGATGGTCCGCAGTCGGCGGTGTGGGACGAAGCCGAGAACCGCATCCACGGTCAGAAGTCGGTCCTGCTCTGGGCGCTCGGCAAGCTGTGATCGAGGACGACCTGCTGCGCGACGATACCGGCTTCGACCGAGTCCTGTCGTTCACCGTGCCCGCGCGCCATGTGCGCGGGCGCATGGTGCGGCTTGGCCCGGTGCTGGAGACGGTGCTGTCGGCGCATGACTATCCCAAGGTCGTCAAGCATGTGCTGGCCGAGGCGCTGGTGCTGACCGCGCTGATGGGCTCGCTGCTCAAGGACGAGAACGCCCAGCTGACGTTCCAGGCGCAGGCCGAGGGCGGCGCGGTGGACCTGCTGGTCTGCGACTATCGCAACGGGGAACTGCGCGGCTATCTGCGCCACGATCCGGAGATGGTCGGGGCGCTGGAGGAGGACTGCTCGCTCGAGACGATGTTCGGCAAGGGCTTCCTGGCGATCACCTTCGACCTTGCGACCAGTGGCGAACGCTATCAGGGCATCGTGCCGCTGGAAGGCGCGTCGCTTGCGCATGCCTGCGAGAGCTATTTCGCGCAGTCGGAGCAGCTGCCGACGCTGATCCGTATCGCGGTCCGCTCGAACGGGCCGCGCTGCGTCGCGGGCGGCATGCTCGTGCAGCATTTCCCCGACGGCGAGGAAGGCCGTGAACGCCTGCACGTCAAGGAAGACCATCCGGACTGGGAGCATGTCGCGATCCTGTCTGGAACGGTGCAGGCCGCCGAACTGGTCGATCCGGTGCTGACGCTGGAGGAACTGGCGTGGCGCCTGTTCCACGAGGAAAGCGAAGTACGGGTTGAACCTTTGCTTCCGCTGAGCCGTGGCTGCCGTTGCACCGTCGAGCATTATCGCTCGATCCTGTCCAAGTTCCCCGAGGATCAGCTGGAGGACATGCGCGACGACGATGGGCACATCCCGGTCGATTGCGCGTTCTGTTCCAAGGTTCTGCGCGTCCCGGCCTGAGTAGCACAAGCGAGCGTCATACTCTCGCCACACCTATGAGTGACTTGAAATCCGGGGCGCCCCTGCCGATGTTGTGAGCGGCGGGACGTTTTCAGGGTGCGACGGAATGTTTTCGAAGTCTTCTCTTGCAGTGTTTGGACTGGCCGCCTGTGTAGCGGCAGCACTGCCGGCTTACGCGCAGCAGCAGTCATTGGGCATGCTCGATGCATTGGCACACGGTGGCTGGGAACTGCGCGAGCGCGGTGGTCCGGTGCGCAACATCTGCCTCGACAGTGGACGTCGGCTGATCCAGCTGCGCCATCCGGGGGCATCGTGCAGCACTGTCGTGGTCGAGGACAAGGCCGATCAGGTCACCGTGCAGTACACCTGTCGCGGACAGGGCTATGGCCGCACGCAGATCCGGCGTGAGACCGATGGCCTGGTTCAGATCGACAGCCAGGGCATCGTCAACGGCCTGCCTTTCGCGTTTTCCGCCGAAGGGCGCCGCACGGGCGATTGCCGCAGCTGAGTCTGCCGAAGACCTTGCGCATTTGATCGTTGTCGTCGCGGCGTCAGGGGCGTAGCGGGGCAGTCATGCATGAAGAGACAACCCCGCAGCCGGGCTCGGCTGCTCCGCAGGCCGTGGTGCTGCTTTCCGGCGGCCTCGATTCCATGGTCTGTGCCGGGATCGCGCGTGAACGCGGCTTCGCGGTCAATGCGCTGACCATCGACTACAACCAGCGGCACCGGCGCGAACTGGACGCGGCGGCCGAGATCGCCAGCTTCGTGGGGGCGCAGCGTCATGTGGTGCTGCCGCTCGATCTGCGGCGCTTCGGCGGCTCGGCGCTGACCGACGACATCGCCGTGCCCAAGGACGGCGTCGGCGAGGATATTCCGGTCACTTACGTGCCCGCGCGCAACCTCGTGTTCCTGTCGCTGACACTGGCCTGGGCGGAGGCGATCGGCGCCAACGACATCTTCATCGGCGTCAACGCGCTGGACTACTCGGGCTACCCGGATTGCCGCCCGGAGTTCATCTCGGCTTTCGAGAACATCGCTACGTTGGCGACCAAGGCCGGGGATGAGGGGCAGAAGCTGCGCATCCACGCGCCGCTCCAGTTCATGAGCAAGGCCGACATCGCCCGCGAGACGGACCGTCTGGGCCTCAATCCCGGCATGAGCTGGTCGTGCTACGACCCCCAGCCGGACGGGCGTGCTTGTGGTCTGTGCGACAGTTGCCGCCTGCGCAAGGGTGGCTTCGAGGAAGCCGGGCTCACCGATCCGACGCCTTACGCGGCCTGATCTTCAAGCCCCGTACAAACGAAAGCCCGACGAGCGATCTTGCCGGGCTTTTTCGTGTCTGGAAGGCGGCTCGCGTAACGCGGGCAAAAGAAAAGGGGGCCGGATTGCTCCGACCCCCCGATCTTGTACCGTTGCCGGTCGCTTACATGCCCGAACCCGGACCGTAAGTGATCTCGACGCGACGGTTCTGCAGCTCGCGCACGCCGTCCGCGGTCGGAACGCGCGGGTTGGCTTCACCGAACGCCTGGCTCGAGATCGAGCCATCGGGGATGCCGTGGCTGGTCAGGTACGAACGGACCGAAGCGTTACGACGCTCCGACAGGCCCATGTTGTACTTCGGCGTACCCGAACGGTCGGTGTAGCCGGCCAGCATGATCGGCACGCTGTCGCAGTTCGCGTAGGCGCTGACGGCGCTGTCGAGAATGGTCGAAGCTTCCGGCGTGATGTCCGACTTATCCCAGTCGAAGAACACGATGTACGGACCCTTGTTGCAGACCGGAGCCGGCGGCGGGGGCGGAGGAGGCGGCGGCGGGGGCGGCGGCGGGGGCGGCGGGGGCGGCGGCGGAGCAGCCGGTTCGCCGAAGTTGTACGCCAGGGTGCCGAGCAGCGAGTGCGAACGCCAGCGGGTGCTGATGTTCTCACCGGCCGGGCCGACCAGGTCGACGTTCGACACGTTCATGAAGCGATACTTCAGACCCACATCCCAGTGCGAGCTGATCGGAGCACGGATGCCCGCGATTGCCTGCCATGCGAAGCCGGTGTCCGAATCGTCGATCACGTCAGCGTGGACGCGAGCGACACCGGCACCACCGCCGACGAAGCCCTGCAGGCCGTCGTCCGGACCGAAGTCCAGAAGGCCGTTGACCATGAACGACAGGTTGCTGACGTCAGCGCCGCCGGAGTTCTTGATCGCAGCCTGGCGATAGCTGGCTTCGGTTTCGAGACGGAACGGACCGAAGTCGTAACCGAGCACGCCGCCGCCGTCGAAGCCCTTCTTGAAGTCGATCGTGGTGCTGGTACCGTCAACGACAGTGTCAGCGTCTTCGACGATCATGCCACCGAAGTCGAGTTCGAGATACCACGACTTGTCGCGCGCCAGCGCGGGAGTGGCGAAGGCGGTCGAAGCCAGCGCCAGTCCAAGGACGAGTTTCCTCATACGTTTCCCCTACAAAGAGATTTGGAGCCACCGAGTGCGAGAGTGTCTAACCCCTTGGCTTTACGTGTGCAAGCGCACATTGAGCGCGACTGTTGCAAATTTGTCGCGTTTGCGGGGGCTTGGGAGGTTGTTGCGCCCTCACTATCCAGAATCAGCAACACCTCTGCAACCCCTGTTTCCTTGCGCACGTCAAACCGAGGGCAGAATACCCAAGGCCTGGAGAGCCGCGATCAGATCGTTGATCGCGGTCCGAGCCTCCCCATCAACACTCGTCCCGCCAAGTGGTTCCACGGGGAGCGAACCTTTTCTCCAGAAACCGAAAAACAGCATTTCGGCCCCGCGCGAGGCATCGAAGACGCGCAGCCCGTCGCGGGGAGCTACGAAGGCCCAGCCGCCGCCGCGGCGCAGCGCGACGGCACCGTCCTGCCCGGACCATTCGCGGGTAGCGCCCGAAGCGACGATCCAGGCATCGTTTTCCAGGGAATTTTCCGGAGGCGTCGCCGCTTCGCCGAGCACCAGGCAGTGCATCAATGCATCACTCAGCAGAAGTGCCTCGTTGACGAAGGCTTCCTTATGGGCCTGCCCGGAATGGAGTAGCGGCAAGGCGAAGCGAGGGCTGGCATCGGTGAAATTCAGCAGTTCGGGCATGGCGGATCTCCGTGGGTTTCGGTCAGGGCCGTTCGTCAGGAAACAGGGGCTAGCGGCAGGGGCAGCGAGAGCGCGTGCGTGCCCTGCTGACGCACCTGGAACATCGCGTCGGCGTTGTGGGCGTATCGGGCGAGCACGGCGGGCTCGATGCGAAGTTCGGGTGCCTCGGTCGTCCAGGCCGCCAGGGGGGCATCGAGCGGACCGAGCGTCACGAGGTAGCGCTCAGCCTGTTCGACGAGGGGTACATCGATGCCGTCCGTCCACGACCATCCGCCACGCGCGCGGCGGGTCCATGTGAACGTCCAGGCGCCGTCTGCGGCAATGGCCCGGCGGGCATGGACCGGCGACAACGGGCGCAGCGTGATCCCTGCGAGGTATACGGGAGACGTTACCGGATCCGGGTCGCCACGTCCTTGCGCGAGGACTCTGCGCGAGGGCGAGGAGCCGAGCAGCCCGGCGTCCAGGGAGGCAAGCCCGGTGCCCGGCAGCACGAATGCCTCGCCATCCCCGTGCGCGGCGACGGCGGCTTCGGTCCCGCCACGACCGCGCAGAAGGCCTTCGAGCCGCCAGCGGCCCTGACCAAGAGACGTCGCCAGCAGGAACTGCACGATCTCCTCGCCGACGAACGCCAGGTTCCCTCCTTCGCCAAGGCGGCGCGTGTCGATGCTCGCCAGTTGCATCGCGGGATCGACGAGTTGGATTTCCAGCTGAGTGCCGCGATCGAGCTGCAGCGGATCGGCGCCGGGCAGCCGCGACAGCGCCGTGCCCATGATCGCGCGCGTCCGGCCGCTTTGGCCAAGAGGCTGCAGCGCGCCGTCACCTTGGTCGGCGTAGAGTGCCGCGCCGGTCCACCCCGCTTCGGTGCCGGAGACTGCTGCCACGGTGCGCACCGCGTCGGACGACCCTGCTGCAGGATCGAACGGGAGTTCGAACGCGGCGAGGCGGGTCTCGCCGGCCGGGAGATCAGGCGCGGGATTGCCACGTCCCGGATCCGAAGCGAGTGCGGGCGGCGTCGTCGCTCCCGGTGGAAGGGCGCGCTCCAGCGAAAGTTCGACGCCGCCGTCGTGCCACTCCCATGCCTGGATGCGCCAGTGTCCGGCGATGCCGGGCAGCGTGACCCGTGCGCCCGGCGCGACTCGCGGGTCGAGTTCGCAGGTGCGCCACGATATGCGGTCGCGGGTCCAGTCGATCCGGCGGGCGGCGCGTTCGATCATGGTGCGGGCCGTAGCGGCTCCGAGTGCGGCGGGCAGATCGATGGCGCCCGGTTCTCCGGCGAGGCTGCGGCCGGTCGCCCGCTGGAGGCTGGCCTGATAGTCGCGCTCGACGTCGTAATAGCGCAGGATGGCGGGCGGACTGTCGGAGGGCGCGGCACGGTGCCGGGTGAAGCCGGTCCGCGCGCCGAAATCGTCGTCTGCAGTCGTGATGGCAGGCTCGGCAAGGGCGATGGCGGCGGTTTGCCGCCGGTCGCGCGCGACGACGAGATTCTCGCCCGAGGCATCGATTTCGAGCGGAAGTATCTGCGCGAAGGTCTGCAAGTCCGACGCGGGAGCGCTTTCGCTGGTGTAGCCGACGACTTCGGCGAGAGCGACGTTCGCATCGATCTCGTCGATCACGTCGCCGACGATGTCCTGCAACGAGAAGTCGTCGTCGGCGATGACCTCGAAGGTCAGTGACGGGATGCGGTTGTAGAAGCCCGAAAGATCGAGGTCTTCGAACACCACGTAGGCGAGGCCGCGATAGGCGGGGCAGCGTTCGGCACCCTCGGCTGAGGCGATCAGCGGGTCCGGCGGTTGACGGCCCGCCCCGTTATGGAAGCGCAAGGTCCCTGCGGCCTTGAGCTCCCCGTCGGCGCCGCGTAACAGCTGGCCGTCAGCCCAGATACGGCCGAGAGCGCGGATCGGCCGACTGGCGAGGGCGACCGCGAAGTTGGCGGAGTAGCCGTAAGTCGTCACGGATGGTCCGCCCTTGCCGGTGCCTTGCACCTCGCTGCGTTCGACAAGGTCGGTCGCCCAGATGACGGAGCCTGCCGTACGCATGCGGCCGAAGTGACGGGGCAGGACTTGTCCGTAAGTCGAGGTGGTTAGCGCCAGTTCCTTGAGGCGGGGGCCCTCGCGGCCGGTCGAGCCGAACAGTGCGGTGTCGAACTGGCGTCCCACCAGCGAGCCGATCGCCCCTCCGAGGGGGCCGCCCAGCATGGTGCCGATACTTCCGAAGACGAGCGTGGCCATGTCAGTTCCTTGGATTTGGCGCGAGGCGCCAGTGGTGCAGGAGAGGCCAATCGGGTGGCAATGCACCATGGACGACCCGGCGAAGGCCGGCATGGGCATGGACCACGCTGGTGCCGCAGATCACGATGGCTAGGTGCAGCTGGCAGGTGGAAGGGCGCAGCATCAGCACGTCGCCGGGCAGAAGCGTGTCCCCTACCGGCTCCAGCCCCAGCCTTTCGAGGTCGAGCCGGACAGAGGGAACGATGCGGGTGCGCAGCGGGTAGCCATTGGCAAGGCGCACCGCTCGGCCGGACCGCGCGAACGCGGCTTCGATGACGCCGACGCAGTCGAGACCGACGCCCGGCTCGCGCCCGTGCAGACGGAACGGCGTACCCACCAGCGTTAGCGCGGCAGCAGCAAGGCGCGCGCCCGTGACTGCGTCCGTCACTGCACCGGGCCGGGATATCGGGTGAGCATATCGTTGCCGGGCAGGAACGGCTCGCCCCGAAAGTTGACGGCATTGCCGAAGCGCTGCGAGCAGGTGCCGAGCGTGTGGTCGCAGCCTTCGCGCAGCAGGGCTCGGGTGCCGGGCTCCATGGCATCGGCAAGGGGAACGTCGAGGATCAGGCCGTTTGCGCCCCCGCCCATCACGTCCATCTGGATTCCGGCCTGAGGCCCGTCGATCCAGCGCAAGCGCCCGCCCGCGTGATCGGCGGCATCGGGGGCGCCTTCGAACAGCGCGGCGTTGGTGGCGGCGTCGATGCCGAGCAGGCGCACTTCGCGGCTGAACTTTTGCGGATTGAGGTTGCACCCCGGCGCGCAGAAGATGGAGCGGCAGGCGGGGCTGGTGCGCGGCGTGGGATCGCGCCACAACTCGGCCTTGCGCGAGACGAGTTCGGCGGAGAAGGCGCCGTCGTCTTCGCTGACCGTGCCGATGGTCCCGGCGTAGAGCACCTCGCGCTCCAGCGTTTCCCAGTCGACGAGGCCGATGCGGACCTGGGCGCCGTCGAAACGTCCGGCGGCGAGGTCGGCGCTGTCGATCGCCTCGTGCGTCAGCGAACCGCGCACTTCGGCGCTGTCGGGCTCGAAGTCGGCGCTCTTGCGGATGGCGCTGGGCACCATGCCGGGCGAGGCCCGGTGGAGCACGCCGTCAAACCAGAGGTCGCGGTCGTGCGAAGTGAACCCCAGCGCCACCCCGTCGCCGCGCAGGATGCGCCAGAAGGTGGCGACGGTTTCGAGGTCGTCGGCGAACCAGCGGCGGGTCATGACGCCTCCCGGATTTCCACGACGGGCACGCTGGGCGCCTCGCCTGCGGCGAAGGCGGCGCCGGAGACTTCGAGGCTGTCCTCGGCGAAGCGGACGGGGACGTCGAACAGGAAGCCCGCGCGGACGTCCGCGCCGACTGGCGGGGCCTCGTCGAAAGTGACGAAGCCGTGCTCGGCCAGAGTCCAGTTGCCGACCTGCAGCGCCCCGTCGATGGAGACGAGAACCGTTGCGAAATCGGGCCGGGTGATGCGGCGGACTTGCGCGTCCTCGCCCTCGCCGTAGCGCTTGATGAGCGGGAACCCGGCCTTGATGCCGTCGCCGGTGCCGAGCGGCTGGTCGAGCGGGCCGGGCGCGGCGACCATGCCGCTCGAACTGAAGTCGCTGGGATCGCGCAGCCGGAACCCGCGAGCGGGACCTCGGCGGGCGCGGAAGAAGGCGATGAGTGCGCCCAGTTCCGCCTCGGAGCGCACGCCCGGGCCGACGTCGAAGCGCAGCCGCGCGTTGGACCACAGCGAATTGCGCCGCTCGAACCCGGAGGCGGTGACCGAGACGCTGGTGGAGAATTCGGGCACCACCGTCGCGTCGCGGCCGAGTGCGAGCGGGTAGAGCACGTCGTCGAAGGCCTGCATGGGGTCTGCTCCTGAGGTTGGCGGCGGGGGGAGGCGCACGTATCCGTCGCGTGCGACCTGGGGCAGCGCCCAGACGACGACTTCATGGGGCGCGCGGGTCAGGGCTTCGTCGATCCCGGCGTCGATGCGGCGCCACTGGTCGTGCTGGTCGGGTCTGAGGACGAAGCCTGCGAGATAGTCCTGCTCGCGGGGCGGGTAGCTGAGGCGGGCGTCGACTTCGGCATGGGCCATGCGGCGGTGGGCGTCGGCCCCGGCGGTGAGCCAGTCGTAGTCTTCCACCTGCAGCCGGTCGAACGCGGGCGCGGCCCAGCCGGTCGGCAGGTTGGCGCGCTTCAGTTCGGGCATGTCGGGTGCAAGCAGGGTTGGGGTGAAGACGAGCGCCAGCGCCTCTACCGGCGAGGGCGCGACCGCCGTGCGTACCGCCGCGACGAGGTCGGCGGTCGATTGCGCCAGCACCGCGCCTGCCTGATCGAGCATCGCCGTCTGCGCCGGGGAGAGCGGTGCGCGCATGTCGGGAATAGCGGCGGGCGACCCGCCGAATGCGGCCTTGGCGGCATCGTCGTAGAGGCAGATGCGGCCGTCGCCGAAGGTCCACCACCATGGCTCGCCGACCTGAAAGCGGACGGGCGCGCCCACTTCGGCGAGCAGTTCGGCGAAGGCGGCACCGACTGCCTGCAGCCACGTCATCGCCTGCGAATTCGCGGGCGAGAGCAGGGTGGAGGGCGGCTCCCAGCCGGTCAGCGCCGGGTTGCCGTCGAGGTCGCGCTGCTTCCAGTCTTCCGGGCAGTGCTGGTCGAGCAGTTCGTAGGATAGTGAGGCCATCGGGCTCAGGCCCGCCGCGAGGCACTCGGCGAAGAAGGCGCGGTGCCAGCTGCGGGTTGGACCATTGAGGGCATCGCTAAACTGCCCGGCTAGGTATTGGCCGCCGTTCGCCGTGAGCCGGAAATAGTGGCTCATGCCGACATAATGCACCACCGAGCCGCGATAGCCGAGCTGGCGCACGGCACGGATCAGGCGCGCCGGGGTCTGGACGCCCTGGTCGTCGTAGCCGGTCGCCATGGCGAGGCCGTTCGCGGGCAGGATCACGTCGCCGATCTCCAGCATGGCGCGGGCGCCGTCGGTGGCGATTTCGGACATCTCGAACCAGCCTTCGGTCTCGGCGGGGAGTGGGTCGGGGCTGGCGCCGTCGTAGCCGGGCGGGGCGAAGGAGATGAACATCCGCTCGATCGCGCCGGGCCAGACGCGGTCGGCGTCGGCGGGCAGGGCGTAGCCGCCGTCGAGCGCCGAGAAATCGAGCGTGACGACTGCGTTCTCGCTCGTCCCCTCGGCATAGTTCCAGAGGCGCACGTACCAGGTATGCGGCGCGCCCGCTTCGTCGCGGCCCTCGATGGTGAGGGTCGGGCCGTTGATCGCGTCGAGCGGGATCAGTCCGCCCGACCGCCAGCGGAAACGCAACGAGGTATGCGCGTAATCGCGGTCGGTGCGGTAGGCCAGCAGGGGGTGGTCGAGCGCATCGACACTGTCCCAGATCAGCCCGCCGAGGTCGGCCTTGCGCAGGAACGAGGCTTCCACGCGCAAGCCATCGGGGGCGGTGGACACCACCGTCGCCACCATCGGGCGGGGGAAGTTGACGGTCCAGAAGCGCGGGTCGAAGCGCATGAGCCAGTCGCTCGCCTGCCCCTCGCGCTTGCTGGCGAGCCAGAATGCCATGAGGTCTCTCCTCAGTTCGAGAGGGCGCGGCGCACGGCGCTCGCGACCTGGCGGCTGGAGCGCTGGAGCGACTGCGGCGCGCTGGAACCGCGCGGGGCCGAGAGGTTGATCGCCACGCGCACGTCGCGGCTGGCCGAACTGCCTGTTTCGACGCGGCCTGCGGAGGTCGGCACGAACAGCTCCGGTCCGCGCTCGCCCACGACATAGCCGCGTCCGGGCGCGACATTGCCGCCGGTGGCGCGGCCCGGAAGACCCAGCGCTCCGGTCAGCAGGCCGGAGAGGTCCAGCCCGCCGCCCGCGCCGCTGCCGCCGACCAGCGCCGAGGCCAGCGTCTGCGCGGCCTGCCCGGCGATGGCGTCGAGCGTCGAGGCGGCGGTGCGCTTGAGGTCGTCGAAGCCAAGGGCACCTTTCCGGATCGCGCCGGACAGGCCCTTTTCCAGAGCGTCGCCCGCGCGGGTGAAGCCGGACACGAGGTCGCCGTCCACGGCCCCGCGCATCTGCGCGATGTCGCGGGCGAAGCCATCGGTGCCGGCACGAACCTCGACGAGGAGGCTGTCGATCTCATCCATGATCGTTTTCCATCAGCTTGGTGAGGGTATCCCGGTCGAAGCCCGCAGGCGCGCCGGGGGAGAGCAGGCCGAGCGCGGCGGCCAGTTCGGCCGGGGTGGCGGCCCAGAACTCGGCGGGCCGCCACCCCAGCGTGCGCGCGGCCGTGGCGCAAAGGCCCAGCGCGGCGGCCGCGAATGTCACGCGCTGCCCTTGAGCACTTGCGCGAGCAGCACCCGCAGCGGCGCGGCGCAGGCGGCGAGGCCCTGGGCGACGATCGCCGCGCCCACCGTTTCGCGGCTTGGCCGGTCGGCTTCGGGCAGGCAGTGCCAGAACAGCGTGGCCATCTCGGCGAGGTGAAGTTCGCCCGCGCCCGCCCGCTCGACGAGGGCGAAGAGCGGGCCGAGTTCCTCCTCGGCGGCGACCAGCGCGGTGAAGCTGGGCCGCATCACGTAGGCGCCGTGGCCGATGGCGATGGCCGCCTCGCCGCGCAGAGGGTTGGGCGTCATGCCGGGATCACCTCGCCCGAGCTTTCGAGCTGGAGCGTGTAGTTGCGCTCGCCGTTGAAATCGCCCGCGTAGTCGAGGCGCTGGACGAGGAATTTGCCGCGCAGCCGTTCGCCGTCCTCGAAGCTGAGTTCGTAGTCGCCAAGCGTGCCGGCCATGGCGTTGGCGCGCACCTGCGCCTCCGCCGCGCTGCCGAGGAAAATCCCCGCCGCGCTCACCGAGACCGAGCGCACGCCCGCGCCGGAAAGCAGTTCGCGCCAGCCACCGCTGTCCTTGGAGGTGACGACGACGGCGTCTCCGGTGACCGACATCTGAGTGGTGCGCAGCCCCGCGACGGTCTGGTAGGCGGCGGGGACGCTGCCGTTGGAGATCTTGAGGAGGAAGGCGCTGCCTTTCTGGGCGGGCATGGTAAGGCTCCTTTGGTGAAAGAGAGGGGGCACGCAGCGTCGCGTTGGCCTACCCCGTCCGGCTAGGCCCTTCGGGCCAAGCCTCCCGGCCCTCCCGCAAGCGGGAGGGCCTTACCTCGGGTCTCCCCTCCCGCTTGCGGGAGGGGTTGTGGGTGGGCCTGTCGCAACCTGCGCGTGAAATCAGTCGTCACTGCGCCAGCAGGCGAAACCTGTATTCGAGCAGGATCGCGCGGCGGCTTTCACCGCGCTGTTCGGCGCGGGCGCGCAGGAACTGGATTGTCGCGATCTGGAAGCCCGGCTGCAGGCGCGGCAGGCTGTCCACCCGCGCCTCGATGGCGGTGACGAGGTCCGCCGCCGCATCGGGCGCATCGCCCCGGCAGTGCAGTTCCAGCGCCACGCGCACCTCGCGGCCGGGGGCGGTCTTGCAGCTCCAGTCGGAGCTGGCGCTGGACGCGATGGCGAGCCACGGCAGGCCGGTGCGCGAGGGGGCTTCCTCGACCACGGCGTTGAGGTTCGCGACAAGGGCCATGTCGGCGGCCAGCCATGCGATCAGGGCAGAGCGAAGGGCGATTTCCATGGCTTATCCTTTCGCGAACAGCGGCCAGACAAGGCCCGCGCGGCGCCAGCGGCTATCATTCTGACGGGTAGCGAGACGGCGGCTGGTAGCCCAGGCGACGGCGAGGGCAGCGGCGTTTGCGGTCAGCCGCCGCGCGAGGGCGTCGAAGTCGGTCTCGGCCTTCATGGCGCCCGTCATTTCAGGCGCATCCGGCGCCACGGACGCCACAGCGCGGCGACGGAGGCAGGCGGCAGAGGCGCGGCACCGTTGCCGTCACGCTCGCGGTGCTGGTGTGCGGCTAGGCGGACGACGCCGTGCCGCAGCGCTTCGGGCAGGGCGTCCCACTCGGGCGCGAGACCGGCGGTGAAGCGCACCGCGACGCGGCTCTCCGCGCCGGGCAGGGGAAGCCGCAAGCGGCCGGTGCCGTCGGCGTCGAGGTCCGCCTCCCAGCTGCCCGGCGCGAGCGTGGTGCGGGTGCCGTCCGCCGCGATCGTCTCGACCGAGGCGATGGCCTGGACCGGGCGCGTCGCCAGCGTGTGCCAGAACTGGTGCCTCTCGGGGCGGGTGGAGAGCACTTCCTCGCACTCGGCCTCGATCGGCAGGGAGCCGGTGAAGGCCTCGCAGGTGTCCAGCGCGGCGGCGAGCAGCCCGGTCAGCGGGGCGTCGTCGGTGGCGGTGGTGATGCCCAGCCACTGCTTCAGTTCGGCCAGCGCCGGGGGCGGCAGCGTGGACGGGGTGAGGATGACCCGCATGGTGGGTGTCTCCGATGAGAGGGAGCGCCGTGTCCTTTTCCCGTCATCCCCGCGAAGGCGGGGACCCATCTGATGCCCGTTCGACAGGCACCCTCAGGAGATGGGTTCCCGCCTTCGCGGGAATGACGGGGGAAAGGAAAGCGAGAGAGGTCGGGGCGATGGTTGGGCAAATGTCACCCGCGCCGCCGGGAGGGGAAACGGCGGCGCGGGCGCTCTACCTGCGGGGCGTCAGGTTGAGATGCGCAGCAGCTTGATCGCGTCGGAATCCAGCACCTGCCCGCCGATCCGCTTGGTCGCGTAGAAGTGCACGAAGGGCTTGTTGGTGAACGGATCGCGCAGGATCGAGGTCGCGGTGCGCTCGGCGATGAGGTAGCCGGCGCGGAAGTTGCCGAAGGCGATCGGCAGCGCGTTCGCGGCGATGTCGGGCATGTCCTCGGCCTCGACCACCGGGTAGCCGAGCAGGCGGTTGGGCTGGCCTTCCATCAGGCCCGGCTGCCACAGGAACGAGCCGTCCGCCGCCTTCAGTTTGCGCACCTGTGCCAGCGTCTTGGAGTTCATCACCCAGCTCGCACCCTGGCGGTGCCCCGCCTTGAGCGAGTGGACGAGGTCGATCAGCTTCAGTTCGGGCGAGGTGTCGAAGCCCGCCGCATTGCCCGAAACGATGTGCTGCAACTGGCCGAACGTACGAGCACCGTCGGCCGAGGCGCTGGTGGTGCCGGTCAGGAAGCCGCGCGGCTGGTTGGTGCCGGTGCCGCTGACGAAGGCGGCGCCTTCGGCGCGGGCGAACTCCATCGCGATCTCGTCGGCCAGCCACGACTGGATGTCGAAGGCGGCATCGTCGAGCATCGCCTGGCTCGCCGCCGGGTTGGCGTAGAGTTCGCCGGAGGGCGGGGCGATCTCGGCGAAGCTGGGCGTCGCGGTTTCGGGGCGCGCGGCGGTCTCGCTCACCCAGCCCGAGGCAGTGCCGCCGGTGGTGATGAGCTTGCGGTAGCCCGCCGTGCTGGTCTGCACGACCTGCGCGATCGCGCGGATCGGGCTGATGTTCTTGAGCCGGGCCGAGATCAGCGCGTCGATCTCACGCGGGACGGCATAGCCGCCGTCGGCCAGGGCCGCGCCGGAGAGCGACTTGAGTTCCGTATCGCGGCCCGAGCGCAGGTAGCCCTGCACGAAGCTCTTCACTTCGAGCGAGGGTGCGGCGCCCATGCCCTCGATCAGCGGCCGCGAGGCAGCGCGCGAGACGCGGTCGAGGCGGGCCTTCACGTCGTCGACGTCGGTGCGAAGGGCCGTGACGGCGGCGTCGGTGGCATCCTGGCGCGCGACTAGGTCGAACGAGGCGTCGATCGCCTCGACGGGAGCAATGGATTCCATGGGTAGGCACCTTTCTGTGGTGGGGAAGGGGGAGCCATGACGTCATCCCGGGCTCGACCCGGGACCGGTGGCTGTCTTTAGGCGGTGGCTGTCACTTCAAGCGCCTCGACGAGGGTTGGGCGCGGCTAGGCCAGCGGTCCCGGATCAGATCCGGGACGACGGGGAAACGAGGTGCACCCGTGCGCCGTGCTGCATCGGGTGGGTGACGAGGCTCACCTCGAACAGTTCCACGTCGAGCAGTTCGCGGCCCGCATCGGAGCGGCGGCTGGCACGGGCGCGGTAGCCGAAGGACAAGCCGGTGACCGAGCCGCGCTTGAGGGCGAGGCCCGCCGCGCCGTCCGGGTTGTCTACGCGCGCGACCACGCGCAGGCCGCGCGCATCCTCGGCGGCGGTTTCGACCCAGCCGATGCGGAGGTCCGGGCGGTGCTGCCAGTAGAGCGGGATCGGATCGCGGCGTTCGGCCAGCGAGCGGGCGAAAGCGCCCGCGCGGATGGTGTCGCGCCCGGCGTCGGGCTGGCCGAACAGGGCCGCGTAACCGGCGAAACGCATCATCGCAGCAGCTCCGTCGCACCCAGCCGCACGGTCAGGCCGAGCAGCAGCAGGGCGAGGGCGCCGCGCATGATCCAGCTGAGCACCGTGCGGCGCGCGCTCGACTTGGCGTCGCGCCAGGCCTGCAGCAGTTCGCGCAGTTCGCTGACGTCCTGCGGGGCGGAGGCATCGCCCAGGCCGATGCGCGCGAGCATGCGCCGCGCGCCCAGTTCGCTCGCTTCCTCGACCACCGCGCGCAAGGTGACGAGGTCGCTCCCCTCGGAGGCAGCCTGTGCGAGCAGACCGGCCAGCATATCATTTGAGTTCATGATTTGTTCCCTTCATCAAGACCCAGAAGGCGGCGCTTCTCGGACGGGTCGAGGAAATCGGCGGCGCTGACCTGCGACCACAGCCGCTCGCGGTCCTCGGCCAGCGCGGGCACGCGGTCGAGGTCGATCGCGAGCGCCGCATCGGGGAACCACGGGGCAAGGCCCTCGCCTAGCGCGGCGAAGATCTTGGACGCCAGCGGCAGCAGGGTGAGCCGCCACAAGGCGCGGTTGGCCTCGCGGTAGTTGTTGTAGGTCGCGTCGCCCGGCAGGCCGAGCAGCATCGGCGGCACCCCGAAAGCGAGCGCGATGTCGCGCGCAGCGGCGGCCTTGAGAGTGGCGAAATCCATGTCGGCGGGGGTCATCGCCATCGCCTGCCAACTGAGGCCGCCCTCCAGCAGCATCGGCCGCCCGGCGTTCGCCATGCCCGCATAGGCGGCGGTGAGTTCGGCCTTCAGGCGGTTGAACTGCTCACCCGTTAGAGCGGCGCCGTCCGGGCCTTCGTAGACCAGAGCCCCGGAAGGCCGCGCTGCGTTCTCCAGCAACTGCCGGTTCCACGCCGAGGCCGCGTTGTGCGTGGCCACCGCCTCGTCCGCCGCGCACAGGCACCCGGCGCCGTAGTGGTCGTCGCCCGGATGGAAATGGCGGATGTGGATCACGTTGGGCGAAGCGTCCTCGTCCAGCAGCGGGATCGACAGGCGGCGACCGGCGACTTCATAGGCATAGGCGGCAGGCCAGCCGTCCTCGCCCGCGACCACGCTGACCCGCTCGGGTCGCAGCGCGAACAGTTCGACCGGACGGCCGCGCGCGTCCTTCATGACTTGCACGTAGGCATTGCCATGAAGCAGCAGCTGCGAGGCGAGCGTCTCCAGCAGCGACTGCCCGGCGCTGGTGTCGCTGACCAGCGCAGCCAGCGCCGTATCGGTAGGCTTAAGCGGCGCGCCGCCGATACCCTCGGCGACAAGTCGCACGGCACGCTGGGCGACCGGGTTTTCGAGATAGGCACGGCGGACGGCCTGCGTATATTCGAAGGGGGTACGCCCGTCGCCGCTCTGGCTGAAGAACCACGGCGATGCCGATCCGCGCGCGAGCACAGGTCGGTCACTTGCGCCCTTGAAAGCGGCGACGAGCGATTCGAGGAAGGACATAGAGTTATCCCCAGTTGGAGCAGGTTTTGGATCACTTTGGACTTGCGCAAGTTCTGCATATGTTCACGATGATGGCACGCAGCGATAAGGAGGACCGCAATGTCCAAATTGATTCCACCGTAGACAGATCAGTGCGCGAAAAGAGATGCAGAGCTAAGGACTGATTTGATCTTCTTTGCCGGACGCAGTGCTCAGAAAAGCAAAAGCAACCGCTAAGCGTAGGCACATATTTGATAGTCAGGAGCGCGAAGCTCAGCGTCGTTAGGTCACATCCAATTTGGAGGTGCCGTATGCGCGACCTGAAAATCTTCTTCCTGCCTGACATGTGGAATGACTGGCATTGGTTTGTGTACGATGCAGATTACCACTGCATTGCTCAGTCCAATTTTGGCCATTTCCACCTTAAGGCTGCGCAGGACGAAGCTGAGGCCGTGATGCGTAAGCTCGCAGCCTAAGTTTCAATTTTCACCCATCATTTTATCGCTGCGTTAGTGGGGGAGGCTCTGGCCTCCCTCACGTAACTCGCACTTTCGGCTGCCCGCTTTTCCCGAGCATCAACTCGCTCAAGGCCCAAACGAGCGCGTCTGCCCGGTCAGGAGAGCGCCCCGGTCCCTGATAGCCGCCGCCTGCCAGCAGCCCGCACATCTGGTCTTCCAGTGCCGCGAAAGTCCCGGCGTGGCGCACCCGGCCCGCTTCGTACAAGGCCGCGACCGGTTCCGCCCGCGCGGCCTTGCCCCGGCTGGCGTGCACCAGCTTGAGCGGCAGCGACACTTGCGCCGCGCGCAGCACCGAGGCGACCATCGCGCCGCCCTGATTGGCTTCGGCGACGACGCGGTCGGCGTTCCAGGCTTGCGCGGTGGTGGCCACGGTGCGTGCCCAGCGTTCCGGCCCGGCTTTCTCGACCGAGGCGTCGGCGAGGACGTGGGCGATGCCGTCTGCCGCAAGCCCGGCGACGACGATGCCGCAGGCGTCGCCATCGGCGGAGGCGGGGGGATCGACGGCCACGACCACACGCACCAGTTCGGGCGAGGCGTCTTCGCGGCAGGTTTCCAGAAGGGCGCGCGACCATAGCGCGCCTTCCACATCGGCGATGAGTTCGCCGTCGAGTTCCTGCCTGCCGAGGAGGCTGCCGCTATAAGTATCGCGCATCGCGTCGAGGAACTGCGTCGGCAGATTCGCCGCGTTGTCGAAGGTGCTGCCCTGCGTCACGGCGACGCGCTCTGCGGTCATCAGCCGCGTTACCAACGGCACCGCGCGCGGGGTGGTGGTGGCCATCACGCGCGGGTCGGTGCCGAGGCGCAGGCCCATCATCAGGTTGTCCCATGCGTTCGTCGCGCGGGCGGAGGCGTTGTCCCATTTGGCGATCTCGTCGCACCAGGCGTGGCTGTGCTGCGGGCCGCGCAGCGATTCGGGTTCGGCGGCGGAGTAGAGCATGGCCTGCGCACCGTTGGGCCATGTCAGGCGGCGCAGCGAGGGCTCGAACGCCGGTCGCCGCCACGGCGCGCCGACATTGAGCAGCCCGCTCTCGCCCTCGACCATGACGGCGCGGCCTTCGGCGAGGTTGGCGGCGACGAGGGCGATGCGCGCGGTGGGTTCGGCCTCGGCGATGGCGGCGGCCCATTCGGCGCCGCAGCGGGTCTTGCCGAAACCACGCCCGGCCATGACCAGCCATGTGCGCCAGTCTCCGATGGGAGCAAGCTGCTCGGGGCGTGCCCAGAGGCGCCAGTGCCAGTTCCATTCGCGGCGTTCTTCGGGTTCGAGGGCGTCGAGATGGCCTTCGATCTCGGCCCCGGTCGCGTCGCGCAGCCAGTCTGTGTCGGGGGCGGAATGGTCAGCCATTTGCGCCGTCCTTCATCTCTGCTTCGCGGCGGGCGACGACCTGGCGGCGCAACTGTTCCAGCTTGGCATCGATGGCGGCGCGCACGACGGTGAGGTCTTCGTTGTCGCGCATCGCCCGTTCGCGCGCCACGTTCTCGCGGTGGAGGCCAAGGAGGCGCAGGGCATTGGGGTTGTCGAACTTGACCGTACCGTCCTTGGCCTCGCCGAAGCGCAGGCGGTGAAGTACTTCCAGCTCCAGGTTCTGGTAGCCTTCGAGCAGCGCGGTTTGCCACTTGCGGGCGAATTCCGGCTCCACCCTGCGGGCCTTGTAGGCGCGGCTGGGGTGGACTCCGGCGGTGGCGGCCGCAGCGGTGACGTTCGAGGTTTCGGCCAGCGCGGCGAGGAAATACTTGCGCCAGTGCTGGTTGACCCCGCCCTTTTCCAGTTCCTGCAATGCGGCACTGATCTTGGTTCGCGAACGGCGCGGCAAGGCGCCGGGCGAAGCCTGCTTCGGCTCGACCATGGCGGGATCCTGTACTGGAGAGGCAGGCCGGTCGTGGGAGGCGACTCGGCATCGTTTCGGTGTTCCCGTTATGTACCTATTTGATGCGCCTGCGTCAAGCTAAAATAACCAAATTGGTTTTTTCTTCACGCTTGCCGCAGTGCAGCGCGGCCACTAATCAGGGCGCGATCTGAACGGGGGAATCCTGAATGCTGCGCCGCCTCTACGAATGGACCATGGCCAAGGCGTCGCACCGCCACGCAGGCTGGTGGCTGGCCGCCTTCGCCTTCATGGAGGCGAGTTTCTTCCCCGTGCCGCCGCATCCGTTGCTGGGCCTGATGTGCCTGGCCGAGCCGAAGAAGGCGATTCGCTTCGCCGCCATCGCCACGCTCGCCTCGGTGGTGGGCGGCCTGCTCGGCTATGCGATCGGGCACTTCGCTTATGCCGCCTTCGGCGAGGCGCTGCTGCGGGCGCTGCACTTGTCGGAGAGCTTCCCCAAGGCAGCGTGCTACTTGCGCGATTACGGCGCCGAGATCATCATCGTGAAGGGCGCGACGCCGATCCCGTTCAAGCTGCTGACGATCACGGCGGGATTCATCGGCATGAACCTGCTGGTGTTCGTGGGCGCCTCGATCATATCGCGCTCGATCAGCTTCATGATCGTGGGCGTGCTGTTCCGCCTGTTCGGTGCGCCGATCAAGGCGGTGATCGACAAGCACCTGGGCAAGGTGACGGTGGGCTTCGTGGTACTGATCATCGCCGGTTTCCTTGCCGTATCGTTCCTTGGCGGCGGTTCGAAGCAGACCACCGAGAAGTGCGCATCGGCCGTGGCGGCAAAAACCGTCTGAGCGCTTTGCCCTGACCGGGCGCAGGATTTAGCCTTCCTCCCGACAACAGATCGGGAGAGAGGCCGTGTCGTTCACTACCAGTCCGCTGCAGGAGGGGCTGCCGTTCGGCATCCGCGTCGACGCCCTGACCCTCGCCGCGCTGCAGGACAAGGCCGTCCGCGACGAGATCGACGCGCTGTTCTTCCGGCACGGCATGATCGTGTTCGAGGCGGTGGAGCAGAGCGACGAGATGCAGCTGGCGATCTCCAGCTGTTTCGGCCCGCTCAAGGAGCACCCGGTCAAGGGCGTGTCGCGCGTCGATTCGGACCGGTTGCCCGGCGTGATCGAAATCCGCAGCCGGCGCGGCAAGGGCATCGTGGAGGTGGACGGACGGCAGGTCTCGCACTGGCTGCCCTGGCACTTCGACCATTGCTATAACGACGAACTCAACCGCGCGGGCGTGCTGCGCTCGGTCGAGCGGGTGGAGGAGGGCGGCATCACCGGCTTCCTCGACGGGGTGGCGCTCTACGCGGCGTTCCCCGAGGACCTGCGGGCGCGGATCGAGGGCCGGGAAATCGCCTATCGCCTGGAAACCCAGTTCGACGAACTGCGGTTCGGCCGTCCCGCCCGCTATCGCATGATCGAGCCCAAGCCGATGCCCGCAGGTTTCGCCGAGCAGGTCGCCGCGATGCCGCGCGCCATCCACCCCGCCGTCTGGACCCGCGCCACGGGCGAGAAGGTGCTCCACGTCTCTGCCTACATGGCGCAGGGCATCGTCGGTGACGAGACGTCCGGGGGCGGTGCGCTGCTGGAGGACGTCTGCCAGGAGATCAACCGCCTCGGCACGCGGTTTTCCTACCAGCACAAGTGGGGGCCGGACGACATGGTGATCTGGGACAACCTCAGGATGCTGCACTGCGTCTCGGGCAACGATCCCGCGGAGGAGCGGCTGATGTACCGTACCACGATCGCCGGGGACTACGGCCTCGGACGCTGGGAGACGGCGCCGCAGTCGACGGTGGGCGCGGATGCGATGGCGTGATCCTTCGGTGGCAAGACCGCGACGACGGGAGAGAGCATGAAGATCGACGTTAACGGCCTGACCCTCGATTACGAGCTGATCGGCGACGAGGACGCGCCGCCGTTGGTACTGACGCCGGGCGGCCGCTACGCGCGCGACGCGGCGGGCGTGCCGGAACTGGGCGCGAAGCTGGCGCAAGGCGGCTACCGCGTGCTGCTGTGGGACCGGCCCGGCTGCGGCGCGTCCGACATCGCCTTCACCGCCTCCAGCGAATCGGTGATGAACGCCGAGGCGCTGGTCGGGCTGGTCGGGGCGCTGGGGCTGGAGGACGTGACGCTGGCGGGCGGCTCGGCGGGCTCGCGCATCACCCTGATGGCGGCGGCGCGCATGGCGGCCAACGTGCGCCGGATCGCGATCTGGTGGATCAGCGGCGGGCCGGTAGGGCTGGCGGGCCTCGCCTGGTACTATTGCGGAGACCAGATCGCGGCCGCCAGCAAGGGCGGCATGAAGGCGGTGGTCGAGCTTCCCAGCTGGGCCGACCAGATTGCCCGAAACCCGAAGCTGCGCACCATACTGCTGGCGCAGGACGCCGATGCCTACATCGCCGCGATGCAGCGCTGGGGCAAGGCTTTCGCCTATTCCGACACCTCGCCGGTGCCGGGCATGAGCGAGGCCGATTTTTCGACCCTGACGATGCCCGTGCTGACCTTCCGTTCCGGCAGGAGCGACATGGCCCACACCCGCGAGACGTCCGAATGGGTCCATCGCCTGCTTCCCGATTCGAGTCTCGTGAAGCCGCCATGGGGCGACCAGGAATGGAACTACGTCTCGACTTTCCCGGAAGACATCGCCGGACGCCGGGGCCGCTTCGAGCGCTGGCCGCTTCTCGCCCCGATGCTGCTCGACTGGTTCGGGAGCTGACACCTTGGACCTTGCGGAACTGATCGACCGCCACGCCATCCATCAGGTCCTGCTGCGCTATGCGCGCGGGCTCGACCGGCTGGACAATGCGCTTGTCCGCGGCTGCTACTGGGACGACGCGATCGAGGATCACGGCCATTTCGTCGGCACGCCCGGCGACTTCGTCCCCTGGGCGGACCGCACCACGCTGCTGTTCGAGACGACGCAGCACGCCATTCTCAATCACGTCTGCGACCTGCAGGGCGACGAGGCGTTCTGCGAGACGACGTCCCCAAGGCCGCGCTGGCGCCGCCCCCGGGCAGTGCCTACACCCCGGAGGAGCCCTGCCAGGCCAGCCGCGACCGTACCGACGTGAGCTATCACCGCCCACCCGTGCCGAGACGGCCGCGCTAGCTTGCGGTGGCATCGGATTGGACCCTTGTTCGTCGTTTCGAGGTAAAGTCGCCGCGATGCAGGGGGCAGGGCATCTACGCTGCCTCGAAGCGCAGATGCAGGTTGGCGAGTCCCCGGATGATGTAGCTCGGCTCGTATTCCATCCGCCGCGCACCGGCGGGTCCGTGCTGTGCCTCGTCAAGCGTGATGGCGGCGGTGTGTTCGAGGAATCGGTCGAGCAGTACCGCCACCTCGGCCCGCGCCAGCGGAGCCCCGGCGCAGGTATGCGCCCCGCGGCCGAAGGCGAGGTGCTCCTTGATCCTCGGGCGGCCGAGGCGAAACGCGGCAGGTTCTTCCCAGCGGCGCGGGTCGCGGTTGGCGGCGGACAGCGAGACGACCACGCGCTTGCCTGCGGGGATGTCCATGTCGCCGATCTTCGTGGCCCGCGCGGCGATGCGGAAAGTGGCCTTGGTCGAGCCTTCAAGACGCAGCACTTCTTCCAGGAACGGGCCGATCAATGTGCGGTCATCGCGCAGGGCCTGCTGCATCGGCGGGTCCTCGCACAGGCGGCGCAGGGCATTGCCGATCAGCTTGGCGCTCGTGTCCTGCCCGGCAGCGAAGAGGAACATCGTCGATTTCACCACCTCCATCGCATCGGGCGTCGATCCGTCCGGGTATGTTGCCAGGGCCATCTCGGTCATGACGTCGTCCTGCGGCCGGGCGCGGCGTTCGGCGATGTAGCGCGCGAAATAGCCGGCCATGACCATCAGCGGATGGATGCTCTGCGCGTCGGGCGTATCCATGTTGCCGGGCGGGGGGGCATCGTCGATGATCTTGCGGAATGCCTCGCGGTCCTGCGCGGGGACGCCCAGCAGGTCGGCGATGACCATGGTGACGAAGGGCGTGGCGATGGAGCCCACCAGTTCGCACCCGCCCGCCGCGACGGCCTCGCGCACCATGTCGTCGGCATAGGCGCGCATGAACGCCTCGTTGGCCTTGAGGCGCGAGGGCACGAACAGCGGGTTGAGCAGCGAGCGGGCGGCGATGTGCTTGTCGCCGTCGTAGGACACCATCAGTTCCATTTCACCGCTCGGCGTGGCGGCCAGCAGAGCGGAGATGTCGTCGGCCTCTACCGTGAAAGGCAGCGGTACCAACGGATCGGGGTTCAGCCATGATGAAAAATCGCGCTTGTTGAGCAGCACTTCCAGCGCCTCGGCAAAGCCGGTCACCACGATCACGTCGCGGCTCTGCATTTGGTAGACGGGGCCGTGGGCGCGGATGGTCTCGAAGTAGTCGTAGGGATCGAGCAGCACCGAATGATCGGTGAAGTAATCCTTCTCGATAGGGGCTGCTTCGGTTGCCATGGGCGCTCTCCAGTATCGGTCGCTCGATTAGCGACTCGTAGTGATATATTGTGGATCATATCGTGCGCCAAGGAAGCGTCAACGCGGCACCTGCAGTCTTTACGTCGTGGCGATCATGGCCCACATGCACGGCCATGAGCACTTCCACGCCCGCAATCGCCATCCGTGACCTCGTCAAGCGCTATGCCCCGGCCGGAGGCGGCGAGGGCAAGCTGGCATTGAAGGGGGTCTCGTTCGATGTGCCGGAGGGCGGCATCTTCGGCCTCCTCGGCCCCAACGGTGCGGGCAAGTCGACGTTGATCAACATCCTGGCGGGCATGGTCATGAAGACCTCGGGCTCGGTGGACATCTGGGGCTTCGACATCGACCGCGACCAGCGCAACGCCAAGCGCGCGATTGGCATCGTCCCGCAGGAGATCGTCTTCGACCCGTTCTTCACGCCGTTCGAGGTGCTGGAGATCCAGGCCGGGCTCTATGGCATCACCAAAGCGCTGCGCCGCTCGGAAGACTTGCTGCGCGCGGTCCACCTTGCCGACAAGCGCGATGCCTATGCCCGCACGCTGTCGGGCGGCATGAAACGCCGCCTGCTGATCGCCAAGGCGCTGGTCCATCGCCCGCCCGTGCTGGTGCTCGACGAGCCGACGGCGGGCGTCGATGTCGAGCTGCGCCGCCAGCTCTGGGAACTGGTGGGCGAACTCAACAAGGAAGGCGCGACGATCGTGCTGACCACGCACTACCTCGAGGAAGCCGAGGAACTGTGCGACCGCATCGCGATCATCAACCACGGCGAACTGATCACCAACAAGCCGACCCGCGAACTGGTCGGCATGGCGCGTGAGAAGATCATCGTCCTGACGCTGGACCGCGACGTTACCGAACTGCCCAGCCACCCCGGCTTCATCAAGTGCGTGAAGACCGGCGAGCGGGTTCTGGAGATCACGTACGACAAGGATCGCGCCAATGCGGGCGAGATCATGTCGGCCTTGCAGGCGCAAGGTTTCGCGATCGTCGACGTGACGACTCGCGAAGCGGACCTCGAAGACGTGTTCGTCAGCCTGACCAGCGCGGTGCGTTCGGCAGCCTGAGTATAACCGGCGACTCGGCGCACGAGCGAAACGACTCGTCGCCGTTTTCAAATATGATGCAGCTGTCTCATATTTCCCGGGCCTCGCCCGGGGGCGCCTTTACGTGCGCGATTAACAAAATTTTACATTGAGGCGGCCGGGGCCAAGCAAAGGCCTGTATCCCCTTTTTTCCTTAATAATATTCAGGAGGATGAGGGGCATTTCGTAAAGCTAAGGATTCTTACTTACTTGTCGGCTGCTTCGCTGTCGTCAAGTTTCCAGACCTTGTGCTTCTGTCGGCGAATAGTCTTTCCGCAATTTTTACAGGTGCCGGTATAATTGAGGCCATCCCATTTCACATCGTTGCGCACCGGTTCATGCCTATTGGCAAAGCAAAGCGGAATCGAGATCGCCACGAGATAGGTTCCTCAATGAGAAGCGAAAGCTGACTAGACTAATCAACGTGCTTGGCAAGAAGCAAAATCGCCGTAAGTTAACCGTGTTTGTAATGACTTGGTCTATCTTATATAAGAACGATACCGCACCGCAACATGCAAGTGGCGGCGCGCGCAAACTATTGCGATCCCCGTGCAACGGGCGCTAGGAGCGGCGTCATGGAAACGCCATCCAGCGCCGCCGGCGCATTCGACGTCCTTGTGATCGGTTCCGGTGCGGCCGGACTTACGGCTGCGTTAGCGGTAGCCGACAAGGTCAAGGTCGCGGTATTGGCCAAGGGCACGCTGACCGGCGGTTCGACGGCCTGGGCGCAGGGCGGCATCGCCGCCGTGCTCGATGCCGGCGATACTTTCGAGGAGCATGTCCGCGACACCATGGTCGCAGGCGCTGGCCTCAACCGGCGCGAGACGGTGGAGTTCGTCATTGAGCGGGCACCCCATGCGATCGAGCGGCTGGTCGAACTGGGCGTGCCGTTCAACACGGACGGGGAGGCGCTTCACCTCACGCGTGAGGGCGGCCATTCGCACCGCCGCATCGTCCACGTTGCCGACGCCACCGGTTGGGCGGTGCAGCAGGCGCTGCTGCAGGCCGCCGAGGCGCACCCCAACATCACCCTGCTCCCCGGCTATTCGTGCATCGACCTGATCACCGGGCGCCACGAGCAGCGCTATTCCGGTTCGGGCCGCGTCTGGGGCGTCTATGCGCTGAACGAGGCGAGCGGCCGGGTCGAGGCCTTCACCGCCCGTGCCACGGTTCTGGCGACGGGCGGCGCGGGCCGTGTCTACCAGTTCAGCACCGCCCCGCGAGGCGCCACCGGAGACGGCATCGCCATGGCCTGGCGCGCGGGCGCGCGCGTCTCCAACATGGAGATGATGCAGTTCCACCCGACCTGCCTCTACAATCTTGAGGTCAAGAACTTCCTCATCACCGAGGCGGTGCGCGGCGAGGGCGGGCACCTGATCAATCCGCGCACCGGCAAGCGCTTCATGACCTTCTACGATCCTGAACGGCTGGAACTGGCCCCGCGCGACGTCGTGGCGCGCGCCATCGACTCCGAGATCAAGCGCTTCGGCCTGGATTACGTCCACCTCGACATCAGCCACCAGCCCGAAGACTTCGTGAAGGCGCACTTCCCGAACATCTACGAGAAGCTGATGGGCCTCGGCATCGACATGACGAAGGAGCCGATCCCGGTCGTGCCCGCACAGCACTATACCTGCGGCGGCATCCTCGTGGACCTCGACGGCCGCACTGACCTGCCGGGGCTCTATGCGGCCGGCGAGTGCACCGAGAGCGGGCTGCATGGAGCGAACCGGCTTGCGTCCAACTCGCTGCTCGAATGCTTCGTCTTCGGCGAGGCGGCGGCTGCCGACATCCTCGCGAAGTGGGACAGCTTCGAGGCGCCGCCGCAAGTGCGCGCCTGGGACGAAAGCCGCGTGACCGATTCCGACGAGGAAGTCGTCATCAAGCAGAACTGGACCGAGATCCGCCGCTTCATGTGGAACTACGTCGGCATCGTGCGCACCACCAAGCGGCTGGAGCGCGCCATGCACCGCATCCAGATGCTCAATGGCGAGACCGAGGAATACTACCGCCACTTCCGCGTCTCGACCGACCTGATCGAATTGCGCAACCTGCTGCAGAGTGCGGAACTGATCGTCGAATCCGCTCTCAAGCGACACGAGAGCCGGGGGCTGCACTACACGCTGGATTATCCGGCGGCGGATGCGCAGCCGCTGGATACCGTGCTGGTTCCGTAAAGAAGGAAGAAAGTTCCACCCCCGGCCCCTCCCGCAAGCGGGAGGGGAGCAAGGTAAGGTAATAGCCCTCCCGCTTGCGGGAGGGCCGGTAGGCTTGGCAGCTTGCTGCCTAGCCGGACGGGGTGGGCCGTACCTTTACCCGATATGCAGCACCCGCCCGAGGAAGATCAGCACGATCGCGCCGATCACCGAGGCCAGGCATCCGGCGCGGCTGAAATCGCCGCGCCCGCGGCTCGTCACCAGCCCCGCCAGCAGCGAGCCGCCGACGCCCAGCAGGATCGTCGCGATCCAACCCATGGGCACTGCACCCGGATAGAAGAACCGGGCCAGCGCGCCAATGACGAGGCCGCTGATGATGGCGCCGATGATGTTGAACATGTACTGTATGACTCCCCTTCGCGCCGCAGCGCTTTCGCATTCACGCTGATAAGCGGCGAGGAGGCCAGTGGTTGCAGGTCCTCGTCAAGCGGCGCACGCATCTCGACGAAAGCCGATGGGTCTGCCGGGGAAAAGCGTCGCGCCGGATCTTGACCGCCTCGGTTCGTCGCACGCCCGATTCGTCTCACCGGTGATTTATGTGGAAAAATTTAGGAGGCGAGGGGCGATTCAAAGGGTTGCGCTTCTGGAAGACAACGGAAATTCGGCGCGTCGCGGCAGGGAGGTGACGGCCCTGTGACGAATGCGCGGACCGATGCCGTTTGCAGCCCCCCTCTTGAACCTCTCGCTGGAAAGGGCACTATAGGTTGTGTCGCGCCGATCGAGAGGCCTCAATACCTAGGGATACAGCGCATAAGCCGAAAGGCCCGTGCGGAGCCCTTCAGGGAACTTGGGACCAGACTTCTCGAACTGGCGCGCCGGTGGTCTGGCAGGGAATGTCGTTCTCTTTTTGTGCTGGTTCTGATAGATGGGACGTTCTTGAGCGCCCTTCGACTCGGTGCCGGCCCGCTTGGCCGCCGAAAGCAGTTTGGATCGCCCCCGTGGCGGTTCGATGACAGGTTTTGACGATACATTGGGGGCGCACCAGTGGACTTCAGGAATGGAAGCGACGGACACGTGTCTGATTCGGATGTGAGCTACGCGGATCCCGCGCAAGTCGATATGGAGTCGCTCCTTGCCGGGCATGTCTCCGAAGCGGCGATGAAAAAGGAAGCCTCGGCCGTGGCCATGGACAAGACCGATACTTTGGCCGCCGATCTGGTGGTCGAGGCGCCGAAGACGAAGAAGAAGGCCGTCGATTCCAAGACGATCCACGATCGCCGCTTCACCATCGTCACCGATGCGTCGCGCGATGCGCTCCTGACCGACTTCGGCAAGGAAACGCTCGACGACCGCTACCTGCTTCCCGGCGAGAAGTATCAGGACCTCTTCGCCCGCGTGGCCGATGCCTATGCGGACGACCAGGAGCACGCGCAGCGCCTGTACGACTACATCTCGCGCCTGTGGTTCATGCCTGCCACCCCGGTCCTGTCGAACGGCGGCACCGGGCGCGGGTTGCCGATCTCGTGCTACCTCAACTCGGTCGAGGACAGCCTCGAAGGCATCGTCGCCACCTGGAACGAGAACGTCTGGCTCGCCTCGCGCGGCGGCGGCATCGGCACTTACTGGGGCAACGTGCGCGGCATCGGCGAGCCGGTCGGCCTGAATGGCAAGACCAGCGGCATCATCCCCTTCGTGCGCGTGATGGATTCGCTGACCCTCGCGATTTCGCAGGGCTCGCTGCGCCGCGGCTCGGCCGCCTGCTACCTCGATGTCTCGCACCCCGAGATCGAGGAGTTCCTGGAGATCCGCAAGACCTCCGGCGACTTCAACCGCAAGGCGCTCAACCTGCACCACGGCGTGCTGCTGACCGACGAGTTCATGGAAGCCGTGCGCGACGGCACCGACTTCGCCCTGCGCAGCCCCAAGGACGGCTCGGTGCGCGGCAAGGTTCACGCCCGCTCGCTGTTCCAGAAGCTGGTCGAAGTGCGCCTCGCCACCGGTGAGCCCTACCTCGTGTTCTCCGACACCGTGAACCGCATGATGCCCAAGCATCACCGCGATCTCGGCCTCAAGGTCTCGACTTCGAACCTGTGCTCGGAAATCACTCTGCCCACTGGCCGCGACCACCTCGGTAACGACCGTACGGCGGTGTGCTGCCTTTCCTCGCTCAACATCGAGACCTGGGAAGAGTGGAAGGGTGACAAGCGCTTCATCGAGGACGTGCTGCGCTTCCTCGACAACGTCCTGCAGGACTACATCGACCGCGCGCCGGACGAAATGGCCCGCGCCCGCTACTCGGCGGAGCGTGAGCGTTCGGTCGGCATGGGCGTGATGGGCTTCCACTCGTACCTGCAGAAGAAGGGCATCGGCTTCGAAAGCGCGATGGCCAAGGCGCTGAACCTGCAGATGTTCCAGCACATCAACGCCAAGGCCAACGAAGCCTCGATGATGCTCGCCAAGGAGCGCGGACCGTGCCTCGACGCCGCCGACCAGGGCGTGATGGAGCGTTTCAGCTGCAAGATGGCGATCGCGCCGACCGCGTCGATCTCGATCATCTGCGGCGGCACCTCGGCCTGCATCGAGCCGATCCCGGCGAACATCTACACCCACAAGACGCTTTCGGGCAGCTTCGTGGTGAAGAACCCCTACCTGCAGAAGCTGCTGGCCTCGAAGTCCAAGGATTCCAACAACGTGTGGAATTCGATCCTCGAGCAGAACGGCTCGGTCCAGCACCTCGACTTCCTCTCGGCTGACGAGAAGGCGGTCTACAAGACCAGCTTCGAGATCGACCAGCGCTGGCTGCTCGAATTCGCGGCTGACCGTACGCCTTACATCGACCAGGCGCAGTCGCTGAACCTGTTCATCCCGGCCGACGTCGACAAGTGGGACCTGATGATGCTCCACTTCCAGGCATGGGAAAAGGGCATCAAGTCGCTTTACTACCTGCGCTCGAAGTCGGTGCAGCGCGCCGGTTTCGCGGGCGGCGTAGAAGCCGACAACACCAGCGAACTGCCCAAGTTCGAACTGGCTGCCAGCGGCGGCTCGACCGACTACGACGAGTGCCTGGCCTGCCAGTGAGCGGGGCCTGCCAGTAAGGCGCCAAGGCTTCACCGAGAGCGGCCTTCCGGGAAACCGGGAGGCCGTTTTCGTTTGTATGAGACGGGAACTGGCCGGCCTTATGCCGCTCATGCCGCATGGGAAGCGTGGCGCCAGGCCTCGGGGCCTTCGACAAGCTCAGGCTGAGCGGAGTTGGAGGTCTGTTTTGGTTGGGGAACGGTCGATCGAAAATCAGATCGTCATCCCAGCGAAGGCTGGGACCGCTCTCGTCATGTCGCAACCTCTCGGCGAGGCCGGGATGAAGCTGGAAAGGGTCTGCTGAAAGGGTGCAACATGGTCATAACGGTCCCAGCCTTCGCTGGGATGACGATGGTGTTTGAATGACGGCAAAAGGGGGGGATGAGCGGACGTTGCGCTGGCCCACCCCGTCCCGGCTAGTTCGCTTCGCTCTCAAGCCTCCCGGCCCTCCCGCAAGCGGGAGGGCAAAGCGGTGCGCTTTCATTCCCCTCCCGCTTGCGGGAGGGGGCAGGGGTGGGCAAAGCGCTAGATCAGCTTTGGGGCGCTTGCCGAAGGTCCGCTTTTCTACACACCATCCCGTCCGGTACATGGCGGCGATGCTTAGCCCATCGAACCCGGACCCAGCAAGGTGACACCTTTTCCCTCTGGACCGTGTCACCCATGTAAACCCGTCCCCGTGATAAGGCGCCGGCTTACTTGGCCTCGGCGATCAGCTTGAGCGCCTCGGGCGAGGTCCAGTCGTTGCCGCCGGTATAGCGCCACACTTCCTTGCCTTGCCTGTCGAACATGATGGTGACCGGCAGGTTGCCCCCGTACTGGAAGCCGAGGTCGCCCTGCTCGTCCACCCAGGGCTGGATCTGCTCCAGTTCGCGGCGGCGCAGGATTTCGACGACCTTGTCGGTCTGGCCCATGTCCTGCGAGATCGGCAGGATCGTCACGCCCAGTTCGCCCTCGCGGTCGATCAGCTTGTTGAGCGTGGGCATTTCCGCGATGCACGGTGCGCACCACGTGGCCCACAGGTTGACCAGCAGCGGCTTGCCCTTGAACGAGGAGAGGTCGAGGCTTTCCCCGGTGTTGTCGACTAGGCTGACGGTCGGCATCGGCTCGCCCTTGTGCGAGCGATCGACCTTGCCGCCGGCCTCGGCGGGCTTTGCCGCGCCGGCTTGCGATGCTTCTTCGGAAGGCGCCGGTTGCGCGTCCTTGTTCCCTTTACTATCGCAGCCCGCAATCACGAGGGCCGAGGCCCCGGCCAGCGAACACAGGACGAGCGACTTGAGCGAACGGGAAGACAGCAAGGCGACAGGCTCCAATGCAATGTGGGGCGGACGGTTCGCACAAGGACCGTCGGCAATCATGCGCGAGATAAACGCCTCGATTCCCTTCGACAAGGCATTGTGGCGTCAGGACATCGCCGCCAGCAAGGCCCACGTCGCGATGCTGGGCGCCTGCGGCATCGTTTCGGACGCCGACGCGGTGACCATCCGCGACGGCCTCGACGCCGTCGCCGCCGAGTACGAAGCCCATGGCGTGCCCGAGGACTGGGACCTCGAGGACATCCACATGACCACCGAGTCGCGCCTCGCGCAGCTCATCGGTCCGGCGGCCGGGCGCCTCCACACCGCGCGCTCGCGCAACGACCAGGTCGCCACCGACTTCCGCCTCTGGGTGCGCGATGCGATGGACCAGGCCGATGCGGGGCTGCAGGCGCTGCAGGTCGCGCTGGTGACCCGTGCCGGTGAACATGCCGACAGCATCATGCCCGGCTTCACCCACCTGCAGACCGCGCAGCCGGTGACGCTGGGCCACCACCTGATGGCCTATTACGAGATGATCGGTCGCGACCGTTCGCGCTTCGCCGATGCGAGGAAGCGCATGAACCGCAGCCCGCTGGGCGCCGCCGCGCTGGCCGGAACCGGCTTCCCGATCGACCGCACGATGACCGCGCAGGCGCTGGGCTTCGACGCGCCGACCGACAACAGCCTCGATTCGGTGTCCGACCGCGACTTCGCGCTCGATTACCTGATGGCGGCCAGCCAGTGCTCGCTGCACCTCTCGCGTCTGGCCGAGGAGTTCATCATCTGGGCCAGCCAGCCCTTCGGCTTCGTGGCGCTGCCCGATGCGCTGTCCACCGGCAGCTCGATCATGCCGCAGAAAAAGAACCCGGACGCGGCCGAACTGGTGCGCGGCCACTCGGGCCGGATCTCCGGCTGCCTGATGTCGCTGATGATGACGATGAAGGGCCTGCCGCTTGCCTATTCGAAGGACATGCAGGACGACAAGCCGCCGGTGTTCGAGGCGGCGGGCCTGCTGGCGCTGTCGATCGCGGCGATGACCGGCATGGTCGCCGACACCCGCTTCAAGACCGACCGCATGCGCGCCGCCGCCGAACTCGGCTTCGCCACCGCCACCGATCTGGCCGACTGGCTGGTGCGCCAGGCCGACATTCCCTTCCGCGAGGCGCACCACATCACCGGCGCCGCGGTCAAGCTGGCCGAGCAGCGCGGCGTGCCGCTCGATCAATTGCCGCTGGAGGACCTCAAGGCCATCGACAGCCGCATCGACGAGCGCGTATTCAACGCGCTCTCGGTCGAGGCTTCGGTCGCCGCGCGCAACTCGCACGGCGGCACCGCGCCCGAGCAGGTGCGCCTGCGCGTGGCGGATGCCCGCGACGCCCTGGGTCTGGAGTGATACGTCGATGAAGAAGGCCGTTCCCGTCCTGATGCTCCTCAGCCTCGCCGCGTGCGGGCAGCAGTCGGCACTCGGCCTGAAACCGGGGCAGACGATGCCGCCTGCGCCTTATGGCCGGGCGGACAAACCGTCGGCGGCGGAGCTTCTCACGCTGCCGACCATCGCCATTCCCGAACGCAGCGTCGAACTGCGCACCCGTTCCGAGCAGCGGCAGGACGATCCCTTCGACCTGCCGCCGCCCGAGGCGCCGCAGCCCGACCCGACTACAGCCGCATCCGGCCAGCCCGAGTAAGAAATCTTCCATGGATCATTTTGCAATCACAGACGGCGCGATGAACGCCGAACAGGTGCCGCTGGCCGAAATCGCCCGCGAAGTCGGCACCCCCGTTTACGTCTATTCGCGCGCCACGCTCTCGCGGCACGCCAGGGTCTTCCGCGAAGCGCTCTCCGCGCTGCCCAGCATCCACATCGCCTTCGCGGTGAAGTCCAACCCGAACCTCGCCGTCCTGCGCCTGCTGGCCAAGGAAGGCTACGGCGCGGACGTCGTCTCCGAAGGCGAGATGAACCGCGCGCTGGCGGCGGGCATGAAGGCCGGGGACGTGGTGTTCTCCGGCGTCGGCAAGACGCGCGCCGAACTGATCGCCGCCGTGCGCGCCGGGATCGGCCAGTTCAATCTCGAGAGCGAGGAAGAGGGCGTCGAACTTTCCGAGATCGCTGCGGAACTGGGCGCCAGGGCCACCTGCACCCTGCGTGTAAATCCGGACGTTGACGCACGCACGCACGCCAAGATCTCGACCGGCAAGGCCGAGAACAAGTTCGGCGTCGCCTACGACCGCGCGGCAGGGATCTACGAACGCCTCTCGGCGCTGCCGGGGCTGGAGATGCGCGGCCTTGCCGTCCACATCGGCAGCCAGATCAGCGACCTCGAACCCTCGCGTCAGGCGTTCATCAAGATGGGTGCGCTGATGGAGACGCTGCGTTCGCAGGGCCTGACCGTCACCCACATGGATCTCGGCGGCGGTCTCGGCGTGCCTTACAAGGCGACCGACGACCTGCCGACGCCCGCAGACTATGGCCGCATGGTGGCCGAGGTCGCCGGCGACTGGGGCGTCACCCTGATGTTCGAGCCGGGCCGTGTCATCACCGGCAACTCGGGCGTGCTCGTGACCGAAGTGGTGCGCGTCAAGCAGGGCACGACGAATCCGTGGATCGTCGTCGATGCGGCGATGAACGACCTCGCCCGCCCGGCGATGTACGATGCCTGGCACGACTTCGCGGCCGTGCACCCCTCGGGCGAGACGATGACCGCGAACATCGTCGGCCCCATCTGCGAAAGCTCCGACACGTTCGCCATGGCGCGCGAAATCGACGTGGTGAAGGCGGGTGACCTCGGCGTGTTCCGCACCGCCGGTGCCTATGGCGCGACGATGGCGAACACCTACAACAGCCGCGCGCTGGTGCCCGAGGTTATGGTCGACGGCGACAAGTGGGCGCTTGTCGCCAACCGCATCGAACCTGCCACGATCCTCGCCGCCGAGCAGGTTCCGGCCTGGCTTGACTGAAGGACAAAGGCCCACCCCCAACCCCTCCCGCTCATCCTGAGCTTGTCGAAGGGGGAGGGGAGCGAGACGTGGCAATTTATCGCCTAGTCGCAGCGGGGTGGGCGGGCTACGCCTGACAGCATGATCGAAGCGCTTCCCCTTTTTCACCGCATTGCCGGGCGCCCGGTCGTCGTGTTGGGGCAGGGGGAGGCGGCCACAGCCAAGCGAAGGCTGGTCGAGCGAGCGGGGGCCGTGGTCCACACCGACATTTCCGAAGGCGTAGCGGCGGGCGCAAGGCTGGCTTTCGTCGTCCACGAGGAGGAGGCGCAGGCCGAGGCGGACGTCGCGGCGGCTCGCCGCGCGGGAATGCTGGTGAACGCCACCGACCGTCCGGCCTTGTGCGATTTCACGGTGCCTTCGATCCTCGACCGTTCGCCGGTGCTGATCGCGGTGGGGACCGGAGGCGCTTCGGCGGGTCTTGCCAAGCAGCTGCGGCTGCGGCTGGAAGCGCTGCTGCCGCAATCGCTGGGGGTGCTGGCGAGCGCCTTGCAGGCCGCGCGTGGCCGCTTACGCGAACGTTTCCCCGAAGCAGGCGACCGCCGCCGTGCGCTGGATGCGGCGCTGACGGCGGGCGGAATGCTCGATCCGCTTGTCGCGAGCAGCGCTGAGCGGGTCGATGGCTGGCTACAGGACGCCATCGCCGATGAGGGCGAGCTTGTGGAAATCACCCTTGGCAGCGATGATCCCGACGACCTGACGCTGCGCCAGGCCCGTCTGCTGGGCGCTGCCGATGTCGTCATCCACGATCCGCGCGTGGCGCCAGCCATCCTCGACCGCGCCCGCGCTGACGCACAGCGGCATGTGCTGCAAGACACCGCGCCGCGCGCGGGACTGACGGTGGTGCTGACGCTGGGTTGAGGTGGCGGGGTTTCGGCAGGGTCAGGCGGAGCGGAAGGTCCGGCTTGGGTGGGGAACTGCCATATATCCTCCCTGTCGCGCAGCGATGGGGAGGTGGCAGCCCGCAGGGCTGACGGAGGGGTTCTTCCCCTCCACCACCGACTGCGTCGGCGGTCCCCCTCCCCATCGCTTCGCGACAGGGAGGATCAGGCGAGGTCCGCAATTAGGGCGCCTACGGCAATTCCGTCCAGCGCCCCTCTAGAACAGCCCCCCGGCCAGCGCATCGACGGCGCCTTGCAGGATCACCGCCGCCGCTGCCGAATCGATACGCGTGGCGCGCTTGGCGCGGCTCATGTCCTGTTCGATGAGGCCGCGCTCGGCGCTGGAGGTGGACCAGCGTTCGTCCCATAGCAGGATCGGCAGGCCCAGTACCGACAGGTTGCGGGCATAGGCGCGGCTCGACTGTGCGCGCGGGCCTTCGGAGCCGTCCATGTTGAGCGGCAGCCCGATGACGATGCCCTTGACCGAGCGTTCGCGGATCAGGTTTTCCATCAGCGCCTTGTCGGCGCCGAACTTGCCGCGCTTGATCGTCTTGCCGGGCGAGGCGATGCGCCAGCCGGCATCGCAGAACGCGGTGCCGATGGTCTGGGTGCCGAGGTCGAGGCCGAGCAGCGTGCCCTTGTTCGGCAGGGCCTCGCGGAACTCCAGCGCGCTGGTGGTCGGGGTCACTTTTGCTGCTTCGCCAGCCACGCTTGGGTGCGCCTTTCGAAATCGGCCCTGAGGTTCGCCCAGAACAGGGTCACGTCATAGAGGTGATAGTTGTTGCCCGGCAGCACGTAGGCCCCGAGGTCGAGCTTGGGCGGCGGGCCGATGTGGAGGAAGTGGTCGGGGCTGCAAGTCGCGGGAACGACCTGCGCGGCCATGGTTCCGCTACGGGCCTTGAAGTCGGGCACGAGGGTGCCGAGGTTCGCCTCGGCCCCTGCGGCGCTGCCGGGCACGCCGGTCAGCGGATTGGTGCACAGGAACGCGCTGCCCGCCACCGACTTCGCGTCGAGCCCGGTGCGCCGTGCATAGGCCTTGAGCAGCATCGCGGTATCCGCCGGGTCGGCGACCGAAAGCCAACTGACGATGCAGCCGGGCTCGTCCGCGCGCTCGCAGGCGGGGACGCCCATCTTCGGCAGGTCATGCTCCAGCGAGACCGGCCAGCCGATCACCCATGCCCCGACGAGGCGCTGCGCCAGCGGCGTCCCGGCGATGCGGTCGCGCATCAGGCGGCGCAGCAGGAACGCGCCCTGGCTATGGCCCGCCAGCGCGATCGGCTGGTCCGGCCTCAGGTTGCGCGTGAATATCTCGAACGAGGCGAGCACGTCGGCGTAGGCAAGGTCGATCGCCTGCGCGGCTTCGGGCTTTGCGGTCAGGAAGGTCCCGACGGCGGCCTGCCGGTAGCGCGGCGCCCAGACTTCGCCCTCGTTGAACGGGCTGGCCATGCCCTGCACGAAGAGGTTCGCGCGGTCGCGGCTGACTGTGTCGTCCAGCGCGGCGTTCCAGGCGTCACGCGCGATGTAGCTGGTGGGGTGGACGAAGAAGACCGCGACCGGGAGTTTTGTCTTGGGGGCCTCGATGCCGGGAGGGAGCCACGAGGAGGGATCGTCCTTCAGGCCCGGCCGCGCGACCCACATCGCCGGGTTGTTCCACGATTCGGGCGGCAGCGCCTGCTGTTCCGCAAAGGAAACGTTGGGCACGAAGGCCATCTCGGTCAGGTCCTCGGACCAGAACCAAAGGGCCAGCATCAGCGCCAGCACCGCTACCGTCAGTCCCGCGATGACGTAGAGGAACTTGCGCGCCATGCCCGGTCAGTACGCCTTGGCGGGATCGACGCGCGGGCGCAGGCTGGTGAAGGCCCGCCCGTCGCGCATGGAACTCCACCAGGTCAGCGGGTTCCAGCTTTGCGAGCCATCGAGCGAGAAGGTGATGAACTCCGCCCGTCCGCCGATGTCGGACAGCGGCACCGGACCGCCGAGGCCGCCGTCGGGCTGGCCCTGCCAATTGGTGGTGAAGGGCGCGCGGCTGTCCGCCGAACGGTCACGGTCGTCACCCATCAGGAAGACGTGGCCTGCGGGGATCGTGACCTCGGGATAGTTGTCGAGGCTCTGCGTGACATAGTCGATCACCTGATAGCTGGCCCCGTTGGGCAACGTCTCGCGGTAGGTCGGCAGTTCGTAGACCTCGCGGCCGGAGGGCAGGCGGGTGCGGTATTGCTCGAAGCCGTCGTAGCAGTGGCCCGGCTCCTGCCCTTCGCAGGTCAGCTTGTCGTCGGCGGGGATCTGCACCGGCGGCTCGATCTCGCGCGGGATGAACTTGCCGTTGAGGCGGATGCGGCCGTCGATCACGGCGATGCGGTCTCCCGGACGGGCGACGACGCGCTTGATGAGGTCGGCCTTGCGATTGCCGGGCACGACGATGACGATGTCCCCGTATGCGGGCGTGGAGCCGAGGATGCGCGTTGTCGAGCGCGGCAGCAGGTGGAAGCTCAGCGACGACCAGTTCCAGCCGTAGGGATACTTCGACACGACCAGCCGGTCTCCCACCAGCAGCCCCGGCATCATCGAGATCGAGGGGATGTAGAACGGCTTGGCCACCAGCGAGTGGAATGCCAGCACGCCCAGCAGCATGAGGAAGAGGCCGCGTAGCTCCTGCCACCAGTTGGTGGTGCGGGGCTGCCTTGCCGGCTTGGCCTGTTCGAGGGAGTCTGGCCGGGCGGTCTGTTCGGTCATGCGGGGGGGAACTCGGCGATTAGGAGAGGGGGCGCGCTTCGATGATCACGAAGGCCTGCGCCCATGGGTGGTCGTCCGTGAGTGTCAGGTGAACCACGGCTTCATGGCCTGCGGGGATCATGGAATCCAGCCGTTCCTTCGCGCCGCCGGTCAGCGCCAGCGTCGGCGCACCGGAGGGAGCGTTGACGACGCCGATGTCCTTCATGAACACGCCCGCCTTGAACCCGGTTCCGACCGCCTTGGAAAACGCCTCCTTGGCGGCGAAGCGCTTGGCCAGCGTGCCCGCGATGGTGTGCGGGCGGCGGGCGGCCTTGGCGCGCTCCACCTCGGTGAAGACGCGACCCAGAAAGCGGTCGCCGTAGCGTTCGAGCGAATTGGCGATTCGCTCGATGTTGCACAGGTCCGAGCCGAGACCGATGATCATGCCCGGGCTCCCGCTTGCTTCGTCATCACCGCACCTCGTCCATCAGCGCGCGCATCTTCTTCACGCTGGCTTCCAGCCCGATGAAGATCGCCTCGCCGATGAGGTAGTGACCGATGTTGAGTTCCGCCAGTTGCGGAATCGCCGCGATGGGCTGGACGTTCTCGTACGTCAGGCCATGCCCGGCGTGCGGCTCGATGCCGTTCTTGGCCGCGAGCGCCGACATGTCGACGATCCGGCGCAGCTCATGCGCCACCTGCTCGCCCTCGGCATGGGCATATTCGCCGGTGTGGAATTCCACCACCGGGGCGCCGAGCTTCATCGCGGCCTCGATCTGGCGCGGCTCGGGGGCGATGAAGAGGCTGACGCGAATCCCTGCGTCCGACAGGCGCGAGACGATCGGCGCGAGGCGATTGTGCTGGCCCGCCGCGTCAAGGCCGCCCTCGGTCGTGCGCTCCTCGCGCCGCTCGGGCACGATGCAGGCGGCGTGAGGACGGTGGCGCAGGGCGATCTCGAGCATCTCGTCGGTTGCCGCCATCTCCAGGTTGATCGGCAGGCCGGTCGCCTCCGCGACGCGGAAGAGATCGTCGTCGCGGATGTGGCGGCGATCCTCGCGCAAGTGCACGGTGATGCCGTCGCCGCCCGCGCGCGCCACGATCTGGGCGGCGCGGGCCGGGTCCGGATGCTCGCCGCCGCGCGCGTTGCGGATCGTCGCGACATGGTCGATGTTGACGCCGAGACGCAGGCGGGCGGGCTTGAGCACGTTCATTCTATCATCCTGAGCTTGTCGAAGGATTGTCCGATCAGGGAGCGACGTTCCGAGATTTACTGGGCGCGGCTGCCGGGCTTCACCGCCTGCGAAGAGGCCAGTTCGGGCGGCAGTTCGTCCGGCGCATACGTCGGGAAGTTGAGCGCCACGAGCGGGAAGAACGGCACGCCCAGATCCACCGATCCGGCCGAGCGATCGACCAGCGAGGCCGCCGCGATCACCGTGCCGCCGGCTTCCTCGATGGCCTTGATGGCTTCGCGGCTGGACAGGCCGGTGGTGACCACGTCCTCGACCATCAGCACCTTGTCGCCCGGTTCCAGCGAGAAACCGCGGCGCAGTTCGAAAGTGCCGGTGGGGCGCTCGACGAACATCGCGTCGACCTGCAGGGCGCGGCCCATCTCCTGGCCGATGATGACGCCGCCCATCGCGGGCGAGACGACCTTGGTGATCTGCTTGCGGATGTCGTGCGGCAGCTTGGATGCGATGGCGACGGCAAGACGCGCGGCGCGGTCGGGGTTCATCAGGACGCGGGCGCACTGAAGATAGTACGCGCTGTGGCGGCCGGACGAGAGCAGGAAGTGTCCTTCCAGCAGCGCCTTGCAGGCGCGGAATTCGGCGAGGACCTCTTCTTCGAGCATTTGCAACTATACCTCTGGAGCGTTTTTCGAGTGTTCGCGCGCAGTTCGTCTGGCGCTTGCGGCAAAAATTCCCCTAGAGGCGCTTGAGACGGGCGGCAAGGCCGCGTATAGCCCGGCCCAAAGGGGGCGAAAAACGCCGCCATGACAGGGGTGCGCTTGAAGTCGTTGATACGGCACGGGCGTTCGAAGGAAGTGGAAGCGCAAAAAACCATGACATTGGGCAAGATTTCCATTGGTGCAGGAAGGGTTCGCAGAGCCCTTGGACTATCCTTTAACGGGGCTCTCGCCAGCGTGCTGACGTTCGCCGCGCCTGCAATGGCGCAGGACGCCGCCGCTCCTTCCGCCGGAAGTTATACCCCGATGAAGCCGACGCCGGGCATCGGCATGCCGGTCGACGGCGGTATCAACCTCCAGCAGCAGTTCTCGCCTACGGGTGAATACGGCGAATGGCTGCACCACGGCCTGCTGTGGATCTGCCTCATCATCTCGCTGTTCGTGCTGGCGCTGCTGGCCATCGTCATCGTGCGCTTCAACCGTCGCGCCAATCCGGTGCCGTCGAAAACCAGCCACAACACCGTGCTCGAAGTGGTGTGGACGCTGGCGCCGGTGCTGATCCTGATCGGCATCGCGGTGCCCTCGATCGACCTCATCGCCAAGCAGTACAAGCCCGCGCCCAAGACCGCGCTGACCGTCAAGGTCACCGGCAACCAGTGGTTCTGGACGTACGGCTACCCGGATAACGGCGACTTCGAGGTGATCTCGAACATGCTGAACATCCCCGGCCAGCCGGTGGTCAACAACGGCGTGCGCGAAGTCGGCTCCAAGCCCTGGGACGGTCCGTCGCACCTCGAGGTGGACAACCGCATGGTCGTGCCGGTCGGCGAACCGATCCGCCTGCAGATCACCGCCACCGACGTGATCCACTCGTTCGCGGTGCCCTCGCTGTGGTTCAAGCTGGACGCGGTGCCGGGCCGCATCAACGAGAAGGTCCTCTTCATCGAGAAGCCGGGCGTCTATTACGGCCAGTGCTCCGAACTGTGCGGCGCCAAGCACGGCTACATGCCGATCGCGGTCGAGGCGCTGCCGCGTGATAAGTATAATGCCTGGGTCCTGACCCATGCCGGCGCGGAGATCGACGGGCAGAAGAAGCCTGCGGCCGCCGCCGAAGCCGCTGCGGCTCCTGCCGCCGCTCCCGCCCCAGGTTCTTCTGAAGCTCCTGCTTCCGAAGCGCCTGCCGGCGAAGCGACCGCCGAAGCCGAATAATAGCGATACGAGAGGACAGGGTCCCCACCATGGCAACCACCGCTGACCACTTCCAGGCTCACCCGGAAGACCACGGCCATCACGCCGAACACAAGCCCGCGTTCTTCGCGCGCTGGTTCATGTCGACCAACCACAAGGACATCGGCACGATGTACCTGATCTTCGCGATCTTCGCGGGGATCATCGGCGGTGCCTTCTCGGGCATGATGCGCGTCGAGCTGAACGAGCCGGGCATCCAGTACCTCGACACCTTCGCGCGCTGGTTCGGCGCGGTGAACCCGGACTTCAACACCACGCTGCACACCTGGAACGTGCTCATCACCGCGCATGGTCTGATCATGGTGTTCTTCATGGTGATGCCCGCGATCATCGGCGGCTTCGGCAACTGGTTCGTGCCGATCATGATCGGCGCGCCGGACATGGCGTTCCCGCGCATGAACAACATCTCGTTCTGGCTGACGGTGGCGGGCTTCTGCTCGCTGCTGTGCTCCGCCTTCGTGCCGGGCGGCACGGGTAACGGCGCGGGCACCGGCTGGACGGTCTATGCCCCGCTCTCGACCAGCGGTTCGCCCGGACCCGCAGTGGACTTCGGCATCTTCGCGCTGCACCTTGCCGGTGCCGGCTCGATCATGGGCGCGATCAACTTCATCACCACGATCTTCAACATGCGCGCGCCGGGGATGACCATCCACAAGATGCCGCTGTTCGTGTGGTCGGTGCTGGTGACCGCGTTCCTGCTGCTGCTCTCGCTGCCGGTCCTTGCCGCCGCGATCACCATGCTGCTGACCGATCGCAACTTCGGCACCACCTTCTTCGACGCTTCGGGCGGCGGTGATCCGGTGCTCTACCAGCACCTGTTCTGGTTCTTCGGTCACCCCGAAGTCTACATCATGATCCTGCCGGGCTTCGGCATCATCTCGCAGATCATCTCGACCTTCTCGAAGAAGCCGGTGTTCGGCTACCTCGGCATGGCTTACGCGATGGTCGCGATCGGCGTGGTCGGCTTCATCGTGTGGGCGCACCACATGTACGCCACCGGGCTTTCGGTGAACACCAAGATGTACTTCACCGCCGCCACCATGGTCATCGCGGTGCCGACCGGCGTGAAGATCTTCTCGTGGATCGCCACGATGTGGGGCGGTTCGGTGGAGTTCAAGTCGCCGATGGTCTGGGCGATGGGCTTCATTTTCCTGTTCACCGTGGGCGGCGTCACCGGCGTATACCTTGCCAACGGCGGCATCGACGACGTGGTGCACGACACCTACTTCGTCGTCGCGCACTTCCACTACGTGCTGTCGCTGGGTGCGGTGACCGCGCTCTTCGCAGGGTTCTACTACTGGTTCCCGAAGATGAGCGGCCGCATGCACTCGGAGTTCCTGTCCCACGTCCACTTCTGGATCTTCTTCGTGGGCGTGAACATGATCTTCTTCCCGATGCACTTCCTGGGCCTGCAGGGCATGCCGCGCCGCTATCCGGACTACGCGGAAGCCTATACCCACTGGAACCACATCGCGACCGTGGGCTACATGGTCATGGCCTTCAGCCTCGTGATCTGGTTCATCAACATCATCTACGCCTTCACCGCCGGTAAGAAGGTGGGTGACAACTACTGGGGCGAAGGCGCGACCACGCTTGAGTGGACGCTCTCCAGCCCGCCGCCGTACCACCAGTTCGAGACCCTTCCGGTCATCGGCGAGACGGTGCACCACTGATCCCCTGCGGGCCGCCCCGGACCTGTCCGGGGCGGCCGCTAACCTTCACCGGATGGGGCTGAGACGTTCTGGCTCTCGCCTGAATCGGTCCCCGGGTGTATGGGCGGCCCATCATGACCCCCACGAATTCGATTCCTGCCGCCAACGCGGTGCCTGCCGATTGGCGCGACCTGATCGCGCTGACCAAGCCGCGCGTGATGAGCCTGGTGATCTTCACCGGCCTGTGCGGCCTGCTCGCCGCGCCTGAAAGCATCCACCCCGTCCTCGGCTTCACCGCGATCCTGTGCATCGCCATGGGCGCAGGCGGCGCCGCCGCGCTCAACCAGTGGTGGGAAGCGGACATCGACGCCGGGATGAAGCGCACCGCCAAGCGCCCGCTGCCGCAGGGCCGGCTCGATCGCACCACCGCGCGCGACTTTGCCGGTATCCTGTGCGCCGCATCGGTGTTCCTGATGGGCTTCGCGATCAGCTGGCTGGCCGCCGCGATCCTTGCGATCTCGATCGTCTACTACGCCGTGATCTACACGATCTGGCTGAAGCCGCGCACGCCGCAGAACATCGTCATCGGCGGCGGCGCGGGCGCGTTCCCGCCGTTGATCGGCTGGATCGCCGCGACCGGCCACATCTCGACGATGCCGGTCGTGCTCTTCGCGATCATCTTCTTCTGGACGCCGCCGCACTTCTGGGCGCTCGCGCTTTTCGTGAAGACCGAATATGCCAAGGTCGGCATCCCGATGATGCCGGTCGTCGCGGGCGAACGCTCGACCCGCCGCCAGATCCTCGCTTACGCCGTGCTGCTGCTGCCGCTCAGCGCGCTGCCGTGGTGGCTGCCGGGCAAGGAGCATGCGGGCGCGATCTACGGCGTTTCGGCGCTGGCGCTCTCCACGGTGTTCCTCGCCCTCTCGATCCGCGTTGGACTGCGCACGCGCAGCGGCGATGACGATGCCATGAAGCCCGAAAAGCAGCTGTTCGCCTACTCGGTGCTCTACCTTTTCGCCCTGTTCGCCGCGCTCGTGGTCGATCGCTACATTCCGCTTTGAGGACGTTTCATGCCCGCGCCACAGGAACAGAAGACCATCGAACAGATCCGCCGCAGCCGTAACCGCGCCCTCGGCCTCAGCCTCGCGGCCTTCGTGGTGCTGGTGTTCTGCATCTCCATCGTGAAGATGGGCTGATGGCGGGGAAGGGCGAATCCCGCTCCAACCGCAAGGTCGCGCTGACGGCCGCTTCGGCGGCGCTGGCGATGCTCGGCCTGGGGTTCGCGTCGGTGCCGCTCTACCGCATCTTCTGTCAGGTGACCGGCTACGGCGGCACCACCCAGCGCGCCGACGAGGCCAAGGCTGCCACCGTCAAGGACAGCGGCCGGACGATATCGATCCGCTTCGACGCCAATGTCGAGCGCAACATGCCCTGGCAGTTCAAGCCGCTGCAGCGCACCGACACGGTCTCGATCGGCGCCCGCGACATGGCGCTGTTCTGGGCCAAGAACGACAGCGACAAGACCGTCACCGGCACCGCCAGCTTCAACGTCGAGCCGGAACAGGCCGCGCGCTACTTCAACAAGATCCAGTGCTTCTGCTTCACCGAGCAGACGCTGAAGCCCGGCGAGGAAGTGCGCATGCCGGTGCTCTATTACGTCGATCCGGCGATCCTGACCGACCCGGACAACAAGGACGTGCAGCAGATCACGCTGAGCTATACCTTCCACGTCACGCGGGTGGAGGACGCAAAGGCACTGGACCATCCGCGCACGGGCAGTTAAGCGAAGTACCAAGAACCGTCGGCCATGATAAAACAGGGCGGCAGACGGCACACGAGATTGGATGAACGGGGACGAAGGCACCATGGCAGGTACGAAGAACCACGATTACCACATTCTTCCGCCCGACATCGCGCCTCTGGCGACGACCATCGGCGCCTTCACCTTCACCACCGGCATGGTGCTGTTCATGCACAAGATGCCCGGCGGCCATTTCGTGCCCTGGGCCGGGCTCGCGATCCTGCTGGCCTCGATGTTCATGTGGTTCTCCAAGATCGTCAACGAGGCGCATGCGGGCGACCACACGCCCGTCGTCCAGCTGCACCAGCGCTACGGCATGATCCTGTTCATCGCTTCGGAAGTGATGTTCTTCGTCGGCTGGTTCTGGGCCTTCTTCGACTTCTCGCTGTTCCCCTCCGAACTGGCGGACGTCATCGGCGGACAGTGGCCGCCCAAGGCGATCGAGGCGGTCATGGACCCCTTCGCCCTGCCGCTGCTCAACACGCTGATCCTGCTGTGCTCGGGCACCACCGTCACCTGGGCGCACCACTCGCTGATCCATGGCGATCGTGAAGGGCTCAAGAAGGGCCTGTGGGCGACGATCCTGCTCGGCGCGCTGTTCTCGTGCATTCAGGCCTACGAGTACATGCATGCCCCGTTCGGCTTCGGCGGCAACACCTACAGCTCGGCCTTCTACATGGCGACCGGCTTCCACGGCTTCCACGTGATCGTCGGCACGATCATGCTGATCGTCTGCCTCAAGCGCACCTACAACGGCGACTTCACGCCCCGCCAGCACTTCGGCTTCGAAGCGGCGGCATGGTACTGGCACTTCGTCGACGTGGTGTGGCTGTTCCTCTTCGTCGCGGTCTACATCTGGGGCGGCTGGGGCTATCCCACGCATTAATTGGCCCACGCACTGATCGAACAGATCGTTCATTCCGAAAAGGCAGCCGAAGACCGCTTCGGCTGCCTTTTTCGCATCAGGACCTGACATGCGCCGCATCCCCGTCTTCGCGACCCTCATCGTCCTTGCCGCCGTGGCGGTGATGATCGCGATGGGCTTTTGGCAACTGCGCCGCCTCCATGAAAAGGAAGCGCTGCTGGCCCACTACGCCGCCGCGCAGAAGAACCCCGAGCCCGTCGAGTGGACATCCCGAGGCGTCGGCAAGGACCTGCTCTATCGCCGCGCCCATCTCGTCTGCGCGGGCGTAGGCGACCGCAGCAGCATCGCCGGAAGCAACGCCAAAGGGGAGCCCGGCGTGGCCCAGACCGCCGAATGCACGCTGCCGGGCGGTGGCAGGGCGCTGGTGGTGATGGGATGGTCGCTCCAGCCCAACGCTGGAGCATGGCAGGGCGGAGACGTCACCGGCATGATCGCCCCCGGCCCGCGTCTTGTGGCGATGCCTGCGGTTGGCGGACTGGAGGAAAACGCGATCCCTGATCCGGCGGATCTGCCGAACAACCACTTGTCTTATGCGGGGCAGTGGTTCTTCTTCGCGGCTACGGCGTTGGTTATCTACTTTCTGGCGCTCAGGAAGAGGAAGTAGGAAGTCCTGGGGCCCCCCATATACCTTTGGCGCCCCAGACCCCCATACCGTCGTCGTCGGGCGCGCAGCAGCCTCAGCCACACATTGCGCCGCAGGCTGTTTTGTCTCCCGGCTCATCGTGGGCGCGGGAGGAGGCTGCGCGCGTCACCTCGACGGTTAAGGGGTCTGGGGCGATGGCCCAGATTCATTTCTTTCCTTCTTCACACCCTTCACGCTCTTTTCATTTCCCGCCTTCACGGCTAACCGCGCCCGATGGACTATATCAGCACCCGCGGCAGCGCTCCGGCGCTTGATTTCGAAGGCGCGACGCTTGCCGGCCTCGCATCGGATGGTGGCCTTTACGTTCCGCGTGAGTGGCCGCGTTTCTCGGCCGAGGAAATCGCGAGCTGGGCGGGGCTTCCTTATGCCGAGCTGGCCGCCAAGGTCATGGCGCCGTTCGTCGCGGGCAGCCTCACCGAAGAGCGCCTGCTGGAGCTGACCACGGCAGCTTACGGCCGTTTCGCGCATGACGGCGTAACGCCGCTCAAGCAGCTCGATTCGCAGCAGTGGTTGCTTGAGCTGTTCCATGGCCCGACGCTGGCGTTCAAGGACGTGGCGCTGCAGTTGCTGGGCCTGCTGTTCGAGGAGTTCCTTGGCCGTTCGGATCGCAACCTGACGATCGTGGGCGCAACCTCGGGTGATACCGGGTCGGCGGCGATTGACGCGGTTGCGGGGCGTGCGAAGGTGGACATCTTCATGCTCCACCCCAAGGGCCGCGTTTCGGACGTGCAGCGCCGCCAGATGACGACGGTGCTGGCGCCCAACGTGCACAACATCGCGCTGGAGCACGCCAACTTCGACGACGCGCAGGCGATCGTGAAGCGCGTATTCAACGACAAGGGCATGACCGATCGCTTCGCCATCGGCGCGGTGAACTCGATCAACTGGGCGCGCCTGATGGCGCAGGTGGTGTATTACTTCGCGGCCGGGCTGCAGTTGGGTGCACCGCATCGCAAGGTGGCGTTCTCGGTGCCGACGGGCAACTTCGGCGACGTTTTCGCGGGCTATGTGGCGGCGCAGATGGGTCTGCCGGTCGAGAGGCTGATCGTCGCGACCAACGTGAACGACATTCTCCACCGCGCGTTGGCCGAGGGTGATTACTCGCAGGGGACGGTGACGCCGACCGCCGCGCCGTCGATGGACATTCAGGTGTCCTCGAACTTCGAGCGCCTGCTGTTCGACCTCGGCGGCCGCGACGGCAAGGCTCTGGCCGAGCAGATGGCCGGGTTCGAGGCTACCAAGGCGATGCAGCTGACCAACGCGCAGCGTGAGGGCGCATCGGCGCTGTTCTCGTCGGCGCGCGCCGATGCGGACGAAATGGCATCGACCATCCGCTGGGCTTACGAGGCGACCGGCGAACTGATCGACCCGCACACCGCCTGCGGTCTTTTCGCCGCGCGCACGGCGGGCATCGACGCGAGCGTGCCGGTCGTCACGCTGGCGACCGCGCACCCCGCCAAGTTCCCCGAGGCCGTCGAGCGCGCCACCGGCCAGCGCCCGACCCTGCCGACCCGCGTGGGCGACCTGTTCGAGCGTGAGGAAAAGTACGAAACGCTGCCCGGCACCTTCGAGGCCGTGACCGAATTCGTGGCGGCGCACGCCAGCCCGAAAGTCTGATGGCTGAGCTTGTCACAGAGCCGCTGATCCTCGCCGGAGAGGGTTGGGCGGATTACGGCCTCGTCGATTCGGGCCACGGACGCAAGCTGGAGCGCTACGGCGACTACCGCTTCGTGCGCCCCGAACCGCAGGCGATGTGGACTCCGCGGAGCGAGCATTGGGACGCCCATGGCGAGTTCGTGCCTGGTTCGGACGAGGACGGCGGTGGCCGCTGGCAGTTCGACAAGGCCGTGCCGCGCGATGGCTGGCCGCTGGCGTGGAACGAAGTTTCGTTCACCGCGCAGTGCACCCCGTTCCGTCATCTCGGCTTCTTCCCGGACATGGCGCCGGTGTGGGACTGGATGCGCGGGATGCTGGCCGGGCGCACCGATGCCAGCACGATGAACCTGTTCGGCTATACCGGCGTCGGCACTCTTGCGCTGTCGGCCCATGGCCCGGTGACGCATGTGGATGCGTCCAAGAAGTCCGTCGCGCAGGCGCGCGAGAACGCCGCTCTGGCGGGGCTGCAGGACCGCCCGGTGCGCTGGATGATCGACGACGCGGCCAAGTTCGCCGCGCGCGAAGTCCGGCGTGAGAAGCGTTACGACGGCATCATCCTCGACCCGCCCAAGTTCGGGCGCGGCCCCACCGGCGAGACCTGGCGTCTGGAAGAGCACCTTCCGGGGCTTCTCGCCGATTGCCGCAAGCTGCTCGATGCCGACAGCCGGTTCCTGTTCCTGACGGTCTATGCGGTGCGCATGTCTTCGCTGGCGCTGGCCGGGCTGATGGACGAGCTGTTCGCCGGACTTCCCGGGAAGATCGAGCATGGCGACCTGTCGGTGCGGGAAGATGGCGAGGGGCGGTTGCTGCCGACCGCGATCTTCGCGCGCTGGTCGAACCCGGCGTAAGGCCCACCCCTGCCCCCTCCCGCAGGCGGGAGGGGAATGAGAGCACAGCCCTGCGCCCTCCTGCATGCGGGAGGGCCGGGAGGCTTGGCCCGCAGGGCCTAGCCGGACGGGGTGGGCATTCCCATCCGCGCCGCCATCCCCTAAAGGCGCCCACATCATGGCCGATTCGCTGATCCTTGAAGTCGCCGATTTCGAGCAGGATGTCCTCACCGGCATCTACTCGGAGGAAACCGGCAAGCCGCAGCCCCTGCGTTTCACCATCACGGTGAAGCTGCGGCCTGCGGACCACTACGCCCCTGACACGCCGCTGACGGCGAGCAAGAACTACATGGACCTCAAGTTCGCGGCGTCCGAAGCGCTGCCGCAGGGTGTCCATTTCAAGCTGATCGAGGCGGTCGCCGACCACGTCTGTGAGACGCTGTTCCTGCAGGACGAGCGGGTCGAGGCGGTGACGGTGAAGATCGTCAAGCTGGCGCTCACCGAGGTCAACGAACTGATCGGCATGACCCTGACGCGGGAACGTCGTTGAACGAGTTGCTCCATCTCGGGCCGCTGTCGGACGACGCGCTCGAGGCTGCGGCCGATTTCCATGCCCGCCTGCTGCCCGGGATCGAGGCGACGCTGTCGGGCGGCGCCGATCCGCTGACGCTGGTTTTCCTGCCCGCGAATCACGAGCACCGCGCCTGGCGCCTTGCCGCCGTGCAGGGCCTTGCCCGCCGCTTCGCACCTTCGCGGGTCAATGCGGTAGAGAGCGATGAGCGGGAGGCTGTGGCGGCGGCGCAACGCTGGCTCGATGGTGCAGGCGGTGTGACGGGACAATTACTACCGCTCAATGGCAAGGGCGCGGGCGGAGTGCTATATCCGTCCGAATGAGCACGTCGCAGCCCCTCGTCGACCAGTTCCAGCGCAGGATCACGTACCTGCGCCTGTCGGTGACCGACCGCTGCGACTTGCGCTGCGCCTACTGCATGCCGGAGCGGATGACGTTCCTTCCCAAGAAGGACGTGCTGACGCTCGACGAGATGCACGACCTTGCCCTCGGCTTCATCGCACGCGGTATCACCAAATTGCGGCTGACCGGCGGCGAACCGCTGGTCCGGCGCGACATGATCGACCTCGTCCGGGCGCTCGGCCGCCGGATCGGCGCGGCTGACGGGCAGGGTGGGCTGGAAGAGTTGACCCTCACCACCAATGGCACCCGCCTTGCCGAATTCGCCGACGATCTGCGCGCGGCGGGGGTGCGGCGGATCAACGTCTCGCTCGATACCCTCGACCGCGAGGCTTTCGCGCGGCTGACCCGGCGCGATTCGCTGCCGCAGGTGCTGGAGGGGCTGGCGGCGGCGAAGGCGTCGGGCCTGAAGGTCAAGCTCAACACGGTGGCGCTCAAGGGCATCAACGAGCACGAGATCGCCGATATCGTCGCCTGGGCGCACGGGCAGGGCTTCGAGGCGACGCTGATCGAGGTCATGCCGCTGGGCGAAGTGGAGGAAGACCGCTTCGACCACTACCTGCCGCTCGTCGCGGTGCAGGAGGATCTGGCCCGGCGCTGGACGCTTGCGCCGAGCGGGCACCGCACCGGCGGCCCGGCGCGTTACTGGGACGTCGCGGAAACCGGCGGACGGCTCGGCCTGATCACCCCGCTGACAAACAACTTCTGCGAGGGCTGCAACCGCATCCGCGTCACCGCGACGGGGCAGCTCTATGCCTGCCTCGGCGGCAACGAGCAGGTGGACCTGCGCGCGGCGCTGCGTTCGGACGATCCGCAAGGCGCCTTGTCGGCGGCGCTGGACACGGCGATGCGGATCAAGCCTGAGCGCCATCACTTCGCGATCGACGGACGCGGCGAGGCGCCTGCGCTGGCGCGTCACATGTCGATGACGGGTGGGTGATATGAGCGCGAAACTGGTGTTCCTCGGACGGCTTGAGGAGCTGGCGGGGACGGATGGCATCAGCGTCGATGTGCCGCTCGGCTGGGCGGGGCTGCTCGCTCACCTCTCCGAGCATTGCGCGCCCGAACTGGTCGAGACCGTCGCCGGTGTCCGGGTGAAAGTGGCGCTCAACGGCGCGCTGATCGCCGAAAAGGGCGGCGTGGTGCTGGCGGATGGCGACGAACTGGCCTTCCTGCCGCCGGTTTCGGGTGGCTGACATGTCCGACGTTCGCCTGCTGACGTCCGGCTTCGATCCGGCAGCGGAACTGAGCGCCTTCACCGCCGCGCACCCGCAAGCGGGCGGGATCGTCAGCTTCCTTGGGCAAGTGCGTGAGGGCGCGGGCTGCGAGGCGCTGGAACTGCGGCACTATAACCCGCTGACGCTGCCCGCGATGCAAGATCTGGCGACGCGCGTGCGCGGGCGCTGGGCGCTTGACGGGCTGCTGGTGATCCACCGCAGCGGGGTGATGCTCCCGGCCGAGCCGATCGTGCTTGTTGCCGCCGCTGCCCGGCACCGGCGCGATGCCTTTGCGGCGGCGGACTTCGCGATGGACCACCTCAAGAGCGAATCGTGGTTCTGGAAGCGCGAGAAGACCGGCGGCCAATGGCGCTGGATCGAACCGCGGGAGCAGGACTTCGAGGATATCGCGCGCTGGTGACCCCGTCGTCCCGGATAAAGTCCAGGACGACGAAATTTCTTCTCTCCGGCGGGGGTTTTGACCCGCATCAACGAATCATGGCGCGAAGGCGCGCATATGCCGATCACCCAAGGAGATCAGCATCATGTCCCAACGTCTTACCCGGCAGCAGCTTCAGGGTCTGGCTACGGTCACGGCCGTTCCCGCCCGCACGCCAATGCATTTTGGAGTTGACCGCAGCTTCGGCCTGCCGACCGGCTTCTATGTCGCCACGGTCGCGCTCTACCTCGCCTTCATCGGTGTCATGGCCGCCACGTTCATGAACCCGGAACTGGCCATCCCGATGGGCATCTTCGCCGGGTTCGTCCTCATGGCGTTCGGGCTGGCCGGGTACTGGGTGAAGATGAAACCCCACAACGATGCCGCCGCGCCAACATGGGGCCAGCTTGCCGCACGCGGCATCGACACTCTGAACGGAAGGCTCACGGCGGGCGAAGCGGCCGTCCAGGTTCTCACGCTACCCGTGCTGATCCTGTGCTGGGGCCTGGCGGTCGCGATCATCGTCGCCTTCACCTGACGCGGGGCCTGCCTGAATCTGGTTCACCGGGCTGGGAGCCCTTCAGGCAGACTGCGTCGGAACGTTCGGGGAGTCCCACCCTTCTGGCCGGGGGGTGGGACTTTTCGCGTCAGGACGCCCGGCGTCGCAGCACCGCCTGCACGAAGGCGTCGAGATCATCGACGTCCACGTCGAGTACTTCGTCCCATTCCTCCAGCACCGCGACGACGTCCTCACGCGTGGAGACGGGAACCGGCGGGGGCGGCGCGACATGCGGCCAGGCATGACCGGTGAAGTTGTTGTAAAGCCAGCCGAAGCTGCACAGCACCAGCACGTTGGCGCCGATCGGGATCATCAGCGTCGCGTCCCACGGCACCTGCCCGCCCGCGCCGAGCGCGCAGAGCAGGGCGCAGGCACCGCCCGGCGGATGGAGGCAGCGGGCCACCGACATCGCCGCGATGGCAAGCCCCACCGCGATGCTCCCGCCCAGCCACGGATTGCCGATCAGGTGCCCGATCGAAATGCCGATCGCGGCCGAGAGCAGGTCTCCGCCGATCACCGACCACGGCTGCGCGAGAGGGCTCGCCGGAACGCAGAACACCAGCACCGCCGAGGCGCCCAGCGGCGCGACGAGGAAGGGCAGGGCGTGGGCCTGATGGCCGCCGAGCAGGGCCCATGTCGCGAAGCCGGAAAGCGCGATCCCCAGCGCCGCGCCGATCGCGCCGCGCGCCCAGCCCAGACGGCCGAGGGCGTGGAGGCGCAGGGAATGAATGTGCCGGACCATGGCGGCGCTATGGCGCAGAGCGGTGCGGGTGACGAGCCCGGATTTGCCTCGCATTGCGATAGGCGGGCTATCAGAACTTCAGCTTGTAGCGCACCATCGCCCGGTTGCTGACTTGGCCGCTGCCCAGCGTCGCCGAATCAAGCTCGACGCCGAGCGAGGAGTTTTCGCTCAGGCCCATCTGCGCGCGGGGCAGGCCGTCCGGCGTTTCGTAAGTATCGGGAAGCGGACGCAGGCGCTCCTTTTCCGGGTTGGTCGCGCAGACGACGATTTCTCCGGGGCGGCCGACCGGGCAGCGCGGCTTGACGGCATGGAGATCGACCGTCCCGTCCTGCGGCATCTGCGCAAGGTCGAACAGCGGCGCTGCGATCGCGGGCGGTTCGGGCGGGAGGTCGGCGATCGGCATGGAGAGCAGGAGGCCGTGCGATCAAGGCGATTTCAGGGCGGCTGGAAGATCATTGGGCGAATCAAAAAGCCCGGCCCTCCGTTGGGAGGACCGGGCCGATGAGCGCCCGCACTGGAGGGGGGAGGGGTGCGGGCGCCGAAAGGATCAGGCGAACTTGCCGGCCTTGGCGATCTCGGCCAGCGGCTTGCGGTCGCTGGCGACTTCGCGCTCCTGCAGGAAGTCGGGCAGGACCGACTTGTCACCCTGCTTGCCGATGGCGAAGGCGGCTTCGAGGCGATGGTCTTCCGGGATGCCGAGCGCGGCTTCGGCCTCGCCGAACTTCAGGCCGGTCATGCCGTGGGTGTGGTAGCCCAGCGCCTGCGCCTGGATCGCGGCGAGCACCCAGGCGGCGCCGGCGTCGAAGCTGTGGCTGTGGTTCTCGAAAGTGCCCTTGTCCGAGCGCGAGAACTTGTCGGAGACGACATAGACGATCGCCGAGGCTTCCTTGGCCCAGCCGGCGTTGAAGTCGATCAGGCCCGACAGGAACAGGTCCCAGTTCGCGTCGCCCTTCTTGGCGTAGAGGAAGGTCCAGGGCTGCACGTTGTAGGCCGAGGGCGCCCAGCCACCGGCTTCGAGGATCGCGTCGAGGTCTTCCTGCGGCATCTCGCTGCCGTCGAAGGCGCGGGGGCTCCAGCGGTCGACGATGAGCTTCTCGATCTTGGGATTGGCGATACGTCCGGTCATCGAAATATGTCCTTGTCTGCTAAGGGCTTAGGGAGAGTGCGCAAGCAGGGGGGCAATCCTTTCGAATCACCCCCCTGCGCTATGTCAGGCTGCGTCCACCAGCACCAGTTCCGCGTCTTCGAGAGCGGTCACGGTGATCGTGTCGAGCCCGGTGATGGCCACGCCGTCGCGGGCATTGGCTTCCACGTCACCGACCCGGATGCGGCCGGTGGCGGGGACGAGGTAGCTGTGGCGCGCGGCGTCGGTGGCGTAAGTCACCGTGTCGCCCGCCTTCACCGTCGCGCCCAGCACGCGCGCCTCGGCGTTGATGTGGAGGGCGTCGTCGTCCCCGGCGATGCCGCTTGCCAAGGTCACGAACTGGCCCGAACGGTCCTCCTTGGGGAAAGGACGGGCGCCCCAGCTCGGCTGCTCGCCGCGGCGGTCTGGGATGATCCAGATCTGGAACAGCGTCGTCGCCTCGTCCTCGAGGTTGTACTCCGAGTGCTGGATGCCGGTGCCGGCGCTCATCACCTGGACGTCGCCCGCGCCGGTGCGGCCGGTGTTGCCCAGGCTGTCCTTGTGCGTGATCGCGCCGGTGCGGACATAAGTGACGATCTCCATGTCGCGGTGCGGGTGCGGCGGGAAGCCGGACCTGGCGGCGATGGTGTCGTCGTTCCAGACCCGCAGGCGCCCCCAGTTGGTGCGCGCCGGATCATGGTAGTCGGCGAAGGAGAAATGGTGGCGGGCATCGAGCCATCCGTGATTGGCGGCGCCGATGCTCTCGAAGGGACGCAGTTCGATCATGGGGCACTCCTTTGTATGCGTTAGGTGCCGTTAAGGCCCTGTTGAGTGCCATGTAGCCCTTGCGTGGCTATCGCGAAATTGTGATAAACTCGGCTGAATTATTCAGGAAAGTTGAATGGTCGACGTCGTTCCGCCCAGTCTCGATCACTTGCGGTGCTTTCTGGCCGTGGTGGAAGAGGGCAGTTTCAATGCAGCCGCCAGGCGACTTGGGCGCGCGATTTCGGTGGTCAGCTACGCCATCGCCCAGCTCGAAAGCCAGCTCGACGTGCGCCTGTTCGACCGCGAAGGCTCGCGCCGTCCGCAGCTGACCGAGGCCGGTCGTGCGCTGTTGTCCGAGGCGCACGCGATCTCCGACGACGTCGACGCCCTGCTCGCCAAGGTCCGCAGTCTGCGGCAGGGGCTGGAGGCGGAGCTGTCGCTGGCGGTGGACGTGATGGTGCCGGGCAACGTGCTCGCCCGCCTGTTGCGCGACTTTCAGGTGCGTTTTCCGACGGTTCCGCTGCGCCTCCACATTGAGGCGCTGGGCGCTGTCGCCGCGCTGGTGCTCGACGGGCGCGCAACGCTGGGTATCGCCGGGCCGGACATCATGGACCTTGCGGAGATCGAGCGCGAGACGATCGGCTCGGTCGAGATGGTTCCCGTCGCCGCCCCCGACCACGCCCTCGCCAAGTTCGAGCGGATCGAGCCGGGCGAGACGCGCAAGCACCTGCAACTTGTCCTGACCGACCGTTCGCCGCTGACGGAGGGGCGCGATTTCTCCGTGTTCAGCCCGCGCTCGTGGCGTCTGGCGGACCTCGGCGCCAAACATGCGCTGCTCAAGGAGGGCATCGGCTGGGGCTCGATGCCGCGCCATGCCGTGAGGGCGGACCTGGAGGCAGGCACCCTCGTGGAACTGAAGCTGCCCGAGCGGTCCGCGCTGGATTACGCGCTCGTGGCGCTGTGGCGCAAGGACAGCCGGCCCGGCCCGGCCGCCGTCTGGGTGCTCGACGAAATGCGCGAACGTCTCGCGAAATGTCCATCGACCAAGTGAGGGTCTTGCGGGGCGGTTCGGGCTGCTCCACTTAGGGCGCATGACCGCTACCCGCCTGTTCGACCGCGCCGTGATCCGGCTGTCCCCGCGCCCCGATTCGAATGAGAACGTCGTCGATTTCCTGCAGGGGCTCGTGACCTCGGACGTGGCCGGAACCCTGCCGGTCTGGACGGGGCTGCTGACGCCGCAGGGCAAGGCGCTGTTCGACTTCATCGTCTGGCCGGGCGGCAAGGGGCTGCTCATCGACTGCGAGGCCGAGGTCGCCGACGCGCTGGTGAAGCGCCTGTCGATGTACCGGCTGCGCAAGGCGATCGACATTGCCCGCGACGACCGGCTCGCCGTGCACTGGCGGCCGCACACGGGCGACGGCGCCGCGCCGGACCCGCGCCTCCATGCCCTTGGCGAGCGCTGGGTCGCGGTGGTCGATGCCACCGATCCGGCCGAGGAAGAGACCGGCGCAGACGCCGCCTGGCGCGCCCACCGTCTGGCGCTGCGGGTGCCCGAAGGCCGCGCGGAACTGGGCGATGGCGAAACGCTCTGGCTCGAATGCAACGCGGCGGACCTGCACGGCGTCAGCTTCACCAAGGGCTGCTACGTCGGGCAGGAGAACACCGCGCGCATGAACTGGCGCCAGAAGGTCAACCGCCGCCTCGTGGTGGTGCCACTGGCCCGTTCGGACGAGAAGCGCCGCCGCGCCGCCTACCCCGAACTGGGGCTCGCGGTGGACCACTTGCGGGTGGAGGACATCCCGGCCGACGTCATGCCCAAGTGGATTGCCGCAGAAGCCTGAGGCAACGCACCGGAGCAGCCTGTCAGGCGGCTCCGGCCATCTCCATGCGCGGGCTCAGGCGCCGGTCGAGATCGGCGACGTAGATGCGCGCCGGATGCTCCATCGCCCGCGAGGCGCTGTAGCGCGACCGTACCTGCCCGGTATCGTGGAAGCCGGCGCTTTCCAGCACCTGCTGCGTGCCCCGGCTGTCGGCGAAGTGGCTGGCGATGACCCGCAGATGGCCGAGCGAGCGCGCCTGGTTCACCACCGCGCGCAAGGCCTCTCCGGCATAGCCGCGACCCCGATATCTCGGGACGATCCAGTAGCCGACCTCGATCTCCTTGGCGCCGAGCGCGCTGTCGCTCCGACCCAACCCTATACTTCCGACCAGTTGCGGCCCGCCGGGCGCGCGCAGATACATGAAGAAATGGGGAAGGCGCGGATCTCGCGGCCGGTCCAGATAGATGCGCAGTTCCTCCGCCGAACGGGGCAAAGGAGCCACGCCGACAGTGCGCTGAACGTCATCGTCCGAAAGAGCCTCGACAAGATCGTCGAAGTCTTCCGGCCATGCCGGTCTCAAAAACAACCTCTCCGTGCGGACGAACATTCCACGGTTCTCCGTCGTGCTAGTGCCCTGCGACTCGGATCATGCACGCAAGTCGGCGCAGATGCACGCAGTTTGGTGCGAATCCTTCGCGATCAGCGATGAAATCGTCGCAGGCGCCGGTTAACCGGATATGACAACGGCGCCAGGGGATTACCCCTAGCGCCGTTTTCAGTGGTTAATGGGAGGGATCAGGCCGCGCATCGGCGATTCATCGAATCGCCGCCGCCGCAATCGGCCGGGCTCTCGAACACGATCTCGTGCTCGCGCGAGGGACTGGCATAGCCCCGTGCGCGGCTGAAACGCTCGGCGACACGGCCTGTGCGGCTGAAACCGACCTTCTCGAGCACCCGGCCCGATGCGGCATTGTCGACGAAGTGGTGCGCCACGACGCGGTCGTGGCCAAGCGCGCGCGTCAGCGACAACAGGGTGCGGGCGGCCTCGGTCGCATAGCCGCGCCCCTGTTCGTCGGGCGTGATCCAGTAGCCGAGGTTGACCTCGCCATCGAGCATCGACAGGCCGCAGCCGCCGACGATACGGGCACCTTCGGCACCGGGTGCGGTGACGAGGAAGCTGGGAAGGCGGTGATCCTGCGGCTTTTCGACGAAGGCGCGGGCGTCCTCGGCCGTATAGGGCCAGGGCACGCGGGCGAGGTTGCTCACGACGGCTTCATGGCCGATCCGGGTCATCAGCTCGTCGCGATCCTCCGGCCAGGCAGGGCGCAGGAACAGCCTTTCGCTGCGAATGAACATCTTCGTTACTCCAACCCCCGGCGCGCGCTTAGCGGGCCGGCGTGACACTGCAATTACGCCCGTGGTTACAAGGCGGTAATCGCAACAGATCCGAGGGGACGCGCGCCATCGCCGCCGCACCGTGCGCGGTGCAACCCGAAGTCGCCGTGTCGGTTCCCGGACACGCTGGAGGGAGATACGAAAAGAGGGAGACGGGCGGGGCCCTCTCCCTCATTCTGCTGATTCTCCTGGGAGAATCAGCGGGGCCATCCCGTCAGGATGGCCCTTACAGAGACCATCCGATTACTCGGCGGCTTCCGCCATGACGTCTACCGAGACGTACTTGCGGCCCTGCTTGCCGTCGTGGAAGCGCACGCGGCCTTCCGCGAGAGCGAACAGGGTGTGGTCCTTGCCAAGACCGACGTTTACGCCCGGGTACACGCGGGTGCCGCGCTGACGGACGATGATGTTGCCGCCGATCACTTCCTGACCGCCGAACTTCTTGACGCCGAGGCGGCGTCCTGCGGAGTCGCGACCGTTACGCGACGAACCGCCTGCTTTCTTATGTGCCATTGCTGGTTACTCCGAATTCTGGGGTCAGCCGACGGACACGATGCGCAGCAGGGTCATCTGCTGGCGGTGGCCGGCCTTGCGGCGATAGTTGTGGCGGCGGCGCTTCTTGAACACCACGACCTTCTCGCTCTTCGCCTGGGCGATGATCTCGGCGGCGACGGTCACGTTCGCGATGTCCGCGACTTCGCCGTCCTTGCCTGCGAGCAGGATGTCACCCAGGGTGATCTTGTCACCGGCTTCACCAGCCAGCTTCTCGACCGCGATCTTGTCTCCGGCGGCAACCCGGTACTGCTTGCCGCCCGTGCGCACAACTGCGAACATGGTGCCCTTACCTAATCTCAAAAATGCCCGAAACGAGCCGAAACAAACCTGCCCCGGCCGCTCAGGTCCCGAAGGACCATGGAACTTTTCGGGCGACGTGCCGACCGCCCCGCGTGATGCGAGGTGCCGGAAAGATGGGTGCCGTTAGGGTATGGGCCGATTCGTGTCAACCAAGGACTTGGTGGTGACTGGGGCCGTTTCGGCGGTCCAAAGCCTCTCCCGCTTCGCGTCGGCCGTGCTATGGCAGCCTGATGATCTGCGCGAAAGTCCGTTTGACCGCCCCCGCCATCCTGTGCGGCGTTCTTTCCCTCGCCATGACGGCTTGCTCGTCTTCCGGTGGCTATCCCTCGCTGGCGCAGCGCGACGTCGAGCGCGTCAGCGGCACCGCCAGCGCCGCGCCCGGAGATTCGGGGCAGGCTGCTCCGGCGCTGCCCCCAGCGAGCGCCGATCTCGTCACGCGCCTTGCCGGCCTCGTGAAAATCGCGGAGCAGGCGGATCGTCAGTTCCAGTCCAATCGCCCCGCCGCCGAGCGGGCGAGTGCCGCGGCAGGTTCCACCGGCAGCGATTCGTGGAGCGTTGCCAGCGTCGCCCTGGCAAAGCTCGAATCGAGCCGCTCCTCGGGCATGACCGCGCTCGCCGAACTCGACGTTCTTTATGCCGACGCGCGCGACAAGGCGCCGGTCGAGGAAACGCCCGAGGTCAAGGCCATCGCCGACGCCCGCGCGCAAGTCGCCGCGCTGCTCGATGCGCAGGACAAGGTGCTGGCGGGGCTGGCGGGCCGCCTCAGGACCTGACCGGCCGCCTCGACGGGATTGCCTTGAAAGCGGCGGGAGAGGGGCCTAGGTCGGCCTTCTTCGTGAAATTGCCGCAGAAAGGCCGTCCCAGATGACTGCAACCGCACCCGAACTCGTCCTTTCCGGCGGCACCGTCCATACGCCGAGCGGCCCGGTGGTTGCCGACGTCGCGGTGCGTGACGGCAAGATCCTCGGCGTCGGCTCTTACCCGGACGCAGCGAAGCGGATCGACTGCACCGGGCTCGACGTGCTGCCCGGCGTCATCGACAGCCAGGTCCACTTCCGCGAGCCGGGGCTGGAACACAAGGAAGACCTTGAGACCGGCAGCCGCGCGGCGGTGATGGGCGGCATCACGGCGGTGTTCGAGATGCCCAACACCAATCCCAATACCGATACAGAGGAGCGCGTTCTCGACAAGCTGAAGCGCGCGCATCACCGGATGTACTGCGATCACGCGTTCTACGTAGGCGCCACGGCCGACAATGCGGTCGCGCTGGCAGACCTCGAGCGCATTCCCGGTACGGCGGGCGTCAAGATCTTCATGGGCGCCTCGACCGGCAGCCTGCTGGTGGCCGAGGACGAGCAACTCGCCCGCGTGCTGGCCCACGGCCGTCGCCGCGTCGCCATCCATGCCGAGGACGAGGCGCGGATGAACGCGCGCAAGGACCTGCGGGTGGAGGGCGACCCCTCCAGCCACCCGGTATGGCGTGACGACGAAAGCGCGATGCTGGCGACGAAGCGCATCCTGCGCCTCGCCCGCGAGGCGCGCCGCCCGATCCACATCCTTCACATCACCACTCCGGCCGAGCTGGAACTGATCGCGCAGCACCGCGATGTCGCGACCTGCGAAGTGACCCCGCAGCACCTGACCCTGGCGGCCGAGGATGCCTATCCCAGGATCGGCACCTTCGCGCAGATGAACCCGCCGATCCGCTCGGCCGCGCACCGCGACGGGCTGTGGCACTGGCTGCGCGCGGGCGTGCCCGACGTGATCGGCTCCGACCACGCGCCGCACACGCGCGAGGAAAAGGCCAAGACCTATCCGAACAGCCCCTCGGGGATGCCGGGCGTACAGACCCTGCTGCCGCTGATGCTCGACCATGTCGCCAAGGGGCGCATGACGCTGGAGCGGCTGATCGACATGACCTCTTCGGGGGTGCAGCGCGTGTTCGGTCTCGTCGGCAAGGGCCGCATTGCGGTGGGCTATGACGCGGACTTCACCGTGGTCGACCGCAAGGGCACTTTCACGGTGACCGAGGAATGGGGCGAGAGCCGCTGCGGCTGGACGCCTTTCGCCGGGATGGAACTGGAAGGCCGCGTCGTCGGCACCATCGTGCGCGGGCACTCGGCGATGTGGGAAGGCCAGCTCGCCAACGAGGCACAGGGCGAAGCGCTGCGGTTCGCCGGGGCACTCTGAGCCCTTCGACAAGATCAGGGTGAGCGGGGGGTGGTGAAAACTTCCCGGCCCCGCTCAGGCTGAGCTTGTCGAAGCCCCCGCCAATCAGTTCCTGCGAGACAGGATGTCCCAGCAGAATACGCCGACGGCCGCCCAGATGAAGGCGAAGCAGACCAGCTGGATCGGCCTCAGCGGCTCGTGGAAGATGAACACGCTCATCAGGAACAACCCGGTCGGCGTCACGAACTGGATGAAGCCCAGCACCGAGAAGGGCAGGGCGCGCGCGGCGGTGGCGAAGAGCATCAGCGGGATCGCGGTCAGCGGCCCGGCGCAGAGCAGCAGCAGGCTGATCCGCGTCGAGGAGCCCATCGCCAGCCCGCCCGGCGCCTGCATCTGCCACCACATCAGGGCGAGCGCGGGCACGAACAGCACCAGCGTCTCCACCGTCAGGCCCGGCAGCGCGGCCACCGGCGCGAGCTTGCGGGCCAGGCCGTAGCACGCGAAGCTCAGCGCCAGCATCAGGCTGATCCACAAGGTATCGAGAGCGCCCTTCGCCAGCAGCGCCACGCCGATCGTCGCGAGGGCCACGGCGATCCACTGTCGCCGCGTCAGCTTCTCCTTGAGGAAGACCGTCGCCGCAAGGATGTTCATCAGCGGATTGATGTAATAGCCTAGGCTAGCCGCGAGCACGTGGCCCTCCATGATCGCGACGACATAGATGAGCCAGTTCGCGCCGATCAGGAACCCGCTCAGCGCCAGCGTGGCGAGGGTGCGCGGGTTGGTCAGCGCCGCCCGCAGTGCCGGGCCTTGCCGCAACACGGCGACCGCGATGAGGCAGAACGGCAGCGTGCACATCAGGCGCCAGACGACCACCTCGAACGGCGCGACGTCCTTCAACAGCGCGAAGTAGAGCGGGAACAGGCACCAGATGCCGTAGGCGCCGAATGCCGGAAGCAGACCGGAAACGGAAGGCGAGTGCCGGGGCATTTGGCGGGGCATTGTCTCGGGCATCGGCTGCATATCTCTCCCGGCGGTCGGGGGTATCCGCCGTGCATGCCCCTTAGAAGGGCGCCGGAACGGGGGCAACCACTCGCTCCATCGCCTGTGCGCCAACGGCTCGTCGCAAAATCAAATCCTGACAGGCGCGTTGCGGTTCGTTCAGAATCGAAGGCTTAAAGATGAATGTGTAAGGCGGATCGACTCGGATGGCCGGTTCGCTTCCTTAGAAGAGGAGAGTTGAGATGAACGCATTCTTCAAGGCCTCGGCCATCGCCGCAGCCGCTGCCAGCTTGACCGTCGCACTGCCTGCTTCGGCCGCCATCGCCCCTTACGGCAACGGTTTCACCGCGCCGGGCGAGCAGACCTACGAGCATGGCCGCGACCGCTATCGTTACTCGCGCGAGGATTATCGCCGCGGCTACGGCAACCGTGACAGCTATCGCTATCGTGACGACCGTTATCGCGACGACTATCGCCGCAGCTCGTGGCGCGGCAACGACGGCCGTTACTACTGCCGCCGGGGCAACGGCACCACCGGCCTGTTGATCGGCGGTGCGGGCGGCGCGCTGCTGGGCCGCGAGATCGACGGCGGCCGCGACCGGACTGTCGGCACCGTGCTCGGTGCGGCCGCCGGTGCCCTGCTCGGCCGCGAGGTCGATCGCGGCGGATCGCGCTGCCGCTAAGGCATTCGACAGAACAGCTTTCCCCGCACGTACGGCGACTTGCGGGGGAACCGTCCGGGCCTGAACAGCTCGGGCGGGAGGGCGTCCGCATTCGTGCGGGCGCCCTCGTCGTTCGTTTGGAAAATGCCCAGCGGGCCGGTGCCGCGTTTGTAATGCAAGGCGCACCGACCATCCCGAAATGGGACGAGGGGATTCCACCGCTGGCACCTTTGCGACTTTTCGCGTTTTCCTAAGCTATTGCGCGTAGCAGGACCTTGCTGCCGCACCCGAAGGAACCGCGACGATGAAGACTCTGGCCCGAATGACCGTTCTGAGCCTGATGGGCACGATGATGCTTGCAGGCTGCGGCTCGGGCGACAAGCAGCCGGACCCGGCCGATACCGATCCGGCGCTCAATGGCGCGCTCGGCGACCAGATTATGGTCGATCCCGAGATGGCGGGCGATCAGGGCGCGGCTGTCTCCGCCGAAGGGCGCCGGATCACCGTCCCCGCGCAGGACCGCACGCCCGAGGCCATCGCCGCCGCCAAGAAGCAGGCGGCGCAGCTTGCCGGCGGCGCGCTCAAGCCCGCCCCTAGTCCGGCGCAGGGCGGGGGCGCGGCGCTCGCTGCCGGGGCTGCCACTGCCGCGCAAGTCGCTGCGGAGGCGAAGGTCGCCAAGGCGGACTGCTCGGCCAAGGTGCAGTATTCCAACACCTGGGCGGCCAAGCTGCCCGCCGAACTGCCGGTCTATCCGCGCGGGGCGGTGCAGGAAGCGGCCGGGATCGACGGTCAGGGCTGCGCGCTGCGCGTGGTCAACTTCGCGACGCCGGTGAGCGTCAGCGACGTAGTGAGCTTTTATTATACGAAGGCGCTGGGGGCGGGGTACGGCGCGGAGTACAAGATCGACGGTGGAGACAGCGTGCTAGGCGGTAGCAAGGGCGGCAAGGCTTACGTGGTCTACGCGCGCAAGCTGGACAGCGGGCTGACCGAAGTTGACCTCGTTACCAGCGGGAAGTGATTTTAGAAGGGGAAGGCCCACCCCCGACCCCTCCCGCAAGCGGGCGGGGAGAAGCAACGGCACGCCCTCCCGCTTGCGGGAGGGCCGGCAGGCTTATGAGCGAAGCGAATTAGCCGGACGGGGTGGGCCCAAAGCCCAAACCCCTACCGCAACCCCACACCGATCACCGCGCGCGGTTGTTCCATCTCGCCCGAAGCGACCGGATAGGCGCAGTAATCCGCCGCATAGAACCCGGTCGGCCGGTGATTGCCCGAAAGCCCCACCCCGCCCATCGGCGCTGCATGGCTGGGGCCGATCGTCGGCCGGTTCCAGTTGACGATCCCGGCGCGCACGTTGGCCCAGAAGCGGTTGTACTCCTGCGGCGTGCCCCCCACCAGCGATGCGGCGAGGCCATAGCGCGAGGCATTGGCCTGCGCGATCGCCTGGTCGAAGTCCGACACCCGGACCACCTGCAGGATCGGCCCGAACAGCTCGACGTCGGGGCGCTCGGCCATCGCGGTCACGTCGATGATCGCGGGGCTGAGGAAGGGCGCGGTCTCGTGCGTGCGGACGAGGTGCTTGATCGCCCGGCCGCCGTGACTGAGCAGGTAGAGGAAGCTCTCGGTCAACCCGTCGGCGGCGGCATTGTCGATCACCGGTCCCATGAAGGGCGCGGGCTCGTCGAAGGGCGCGCCGACGATCAGGCGGTCGGCGAGCGCCTTCACCTCGGCCATCAGCGCGTCGTACATCGTGTCCTTCACGATCAGGCGGCGCGCGGCGGTGCAGCGCTGGCCGCTGGTGGCAAAGGCGGACTGGACGACGATCGCGGCGGCGTCGGTCAGCTTGGGTGTGTCCCACACGACCATCGCGTTGTTGCCGCCCATCTCCAGCGCCACCATGCGGTCCGGCCGGGCCGCCAGCCTGCGGTTGATGGCGATGCCGTTGGCGGCCGATCCGGTGAACAGGACGCCGTCGATCCCCTCGTGCGCCACGTAAGCTGCACCTTCGGCCGGGCCGCCGGGGGCGAACTGGATCGCGGCGGCCGGAACGCCCGCGCGGTGGAAGCAGCGGGTCAGCATCTCGCCGGTCGCGGGTGCGCGTTCGCTCGGCTTGAAGATCACCGCGTTGCCCGCGATCAGCGCGGGTACGATGTGCGCGTTGGCGAGGTGCGCGGGGTAATTGAAAGGGCTGAGCACCACCAGCACGCCATGCGGCTTGTGGCGCACCGCCATCGCCCCCTGCAGCGCCGAATCGAGGCGACGCTGGGCCGTCCGCTCGGCGTAGGAGCGGATCGAGACCTCGACCTTGGCGATCACCGAATCGACCTCGGCGCGGGCTTCCCACAAGGGCTTGCCGACTTCGCGGGCGATGCAGGTGGCGAGCGCCTCGGCATCCTTGCGCACTTCGTTGGCGAATCGCCGCAGCAGTTCCATGCGGGTGGAGAGCGGTTGGGCCGCCCACGAGGGCCACGCGCGCCGCGCACGCGCGACCGTCTCGTCCACGTCGGCCACCGGGCCGCGCCAGACTTCCGCCCCGGTGGCAGGTTCGTGGGAGACGATCTCCGCCCTGGTATCGGGCCGGCTATCGGCCCTCTGGAGTTGTGCGGTCACGAAATCATCTGGTCCCAACGCGGTGCGGCTGCAGAAATACGGCTAATGACCCGTTAGCTTATAGGGTTCGACATTTCATCCCAATCGCACAGGTATTCCTACCTTGGCGTAAATCATTGGGGTGTAAACGGTGCCTTCCCAAGTTGTTCGCCCAGCCTGCGAATCTGCGCGACTTTGGCGTCCAGTTCGCTCCAGTCGTCATGCGTGTCGATCGCGGCCCAGATGCGTTCGACCTCGTCGATGAGCACGCCCGGAGGGGCGCTTTCCTGCCAGAACGGATCTGCCGTCGCGGCGGCGGGGGCATAGCCGGACAGCAGCGCGCCGAAGTCGTCGGCACCGGCATTGCGGCCACCGCGATGGAGGAAGAAGAACTGCTCAGGCGGCAGGCCGCTCTCGACCATGCTGCGCTCGGCGGCCTGAACCAGCGCCGTGTCGGCCTCCACCCCCCGCGATTCGATGCCGAGGCGCCAGGTGAAGCGGCGGCACAGCGCCTGCTGGTAGAGCGGCCCGAACCGCTCGAGCGCGGCGACCAGCGGCGCGGTTTCGGCCAGCGGGCGCAGCGCGATGGCGAGTTGCTGGCAGTTCCAGAGCAGCGCTTCGGGCTGGCGGCCGAAGGCGTAGAGGCCGGTGCGGTCGAAGTAGGCGGCGGTGAAGCGCGGGTCCCAGCGCGGCGCCCAGCGCCACGGGCCATAGTCGAAGCTCTCGCCCGAGATGTTCATGTTGTCGGTGTTGAGCACGCCGTGGACGAAGCCCGCCACCATCCACGCGGCGGCAAGGTCGGCAAGCCGCTCGACGACCTGGTGAAGCAGGATCACTGCGGGTTCGTCGCGTCCCGGAGCGTCCTCGGGCGGAAGGCTGCCGGGGTAGGTTTCGAGGCTGTAGTCGACCAGTGCGGCCAGATGCGCGGTCTCCTCCAGCACGTAGAGGCGCTGGAAGCTGCCGATGCGGATGTGTCCGTGCGACAGGCGCACCAGCACGGCCGAGCGGGTGGGGGAGGGCTCGTCGCCGCGCCACAGTTCCTCGCCGGTCTCGACGACGGAAAAGGTCTTGCTGGTGTTCACGCCCAGCGCCTCCAGCATCTCGGTGGCAAGGATTTCGCGCACCGCGCCCTTCAGGGTCAGCCTGCCGTCGCCGTCGCGGCTCCAAGGCGTCTGGCCCGAACCCTTGGTCCCGAGGTCGAGCAACCGACCCGCTCCATCGCGCATCTGCGCGAAGAGGAAGCCGCGCCCGTCGCCGAGGTCGGGGTTGTAGTTGCGGAACTGGTGGCCGTGATAGCGCAGCGCCAGCGGCTGCGGCAGATTGCCGGGAAGCGGCTGGAAGTGCCCGAAATGCGCGGTCCAGCGCGCCTCGTCGAAACCGTCGAGGCCCACCGCGGCCGCCCAGCGGTCATTGCGCCAGCGCAATTGATGGCGGGGGAACGCGGCGGCATGGACCGGGTCGCCGATCCATTGGGCGATCGTTTCGATTCGCGGATCGGGAAGATAGGGCGCGGGTTGCGGATCGCTTGGCATCGGGCGATAGTGGGGACCGCCCGGCCCGCTAGCAAGCCGGGTATTTTGTTGAATCTGATGAGGTCGCCGCCCGCGCATGAAGGTTTTCGAAGATCGCTTCTGGTCGAGCCGCGACGGTCTCAAGCTCCATTTCCGCGATTATCCCGGTCCAGCAGAGGGTGAAACCGGCCTGCCGGTGCTGTGCCTCCATGGCCTGACCCGCAACGCGCGCGACTTCGACGTGCTGGCCCCGCGCCTCGCTGCCAATCCCATTAGGGGACGGCGCGTGATCTGCCCTGACCTGCGCGGCCGGGGCGACAGCGAATATGCGAAGGATTCGGCTACCTACACGCCGGTCCAGTACGGCGAGGACGTCCTCGCCCTGATCGAGCAGGAGGGGCTGGAGCGCTTCGTGGTCATCGGCACCTCGCTGGGCGGCCTGATGGCGATGGGGCTGGCGAGCATCATCCCCGACCGGATCGCCGCCGCCGTGGTCAACGACGTCGGCCCGTGGCTGAAACCGGCGGGCCTTGCGCGGATCAAGGACTACGTCGGGCAGGGACGCACCTGGCCCACCTGGGTCCACGCCGCGCGCGGACTGGAGGAAGTGCAGGGCGCCGCGCATCCCGGACAGCCGCTGGATTTCTGGATCGGCATGGCCAAGCGGCTGATGACGGTCGGCGGTAACGGGCGCATCGTCTTCGACTACGACATGAAGATCGCCGAGCCCTTCCTCGCGCTCGACGTCAATGCCCAGCCGGACTTGTGGGCGGTGTGGGACGCGCTGGCGCAAGTGCCGGTGCTGGTGGTGCGCGGTGGACTGTCCGACCTGCTCTCTGCCCAGACGCTGGACGACATGCTGCGCCGCTCGCCGAATGCAGAGGGGCTGACCTTGCCCCACGTCGGCCACGCCCCGACGCTCGACGAGCCCGAATCGGTTGCCGCGATCGAGCGGCTGCTGGCCAGAGCGGCCTGAGCCAGAGACCGGCCTTGCGCCTCCTCCACCTCCATTCGAGCTTCGCGGCAGGCGGCAAGGAACTGCGCGCGGCAAGGCTGATGAACGTCTTCGGCCCGGGCGTCGCGCATACCATCGTCTCCGCGCAGCCGGGCGCATATGGGGCGAAAGTCGCACTCGACCCGGCGCTCACGGTCGATTTTCCGAGTGATTTTCCCAGCCTGCAGGGCCGCCCGGCACCGCTTCGCCTGCTGCGCATCGCCCGCGCCATGAAGCATTTCGACCTCGTCCTCACGTACAACTGGGGGGCGATGGACGCGGTGCTGGCGCACCGGGTCTGGGGCGGCGTGCTGGGCCTGCCGCCGCTGGTCCATCACGAGGACGGCTTCAACGAGGACGAGGCTGGTGGCCTCAAGCCCTCGCGCAACTGGTTTCGCCGCGTGGCGCTGGCGCGGGCTTCGGCGCTGGTGGTGCCTTCGCAGCGGCTGGAGGAAATCGCGCTCGGCGACTGGGCGCAGCCGCGCCCGCGCGTGAAGCTGATCATCAACGGCATCCGCACCGCCGCTTACCTCGCGCCGCCCCTGCCCGATGCGATTCCGGGGCTGCCCAAGCCTGCTGGCGCGAAGTGGGTCGGCACTCTGGCGGGCCTGCGCGCGGTCAAGAACCTGCCCCGGCTGGTCCGTGCTTTCGCCACGCTGCCGCCCGAATGGCAGCTGGTGATCCTCGGTGAAGGGCCGGACCGCGAAAGAATCGCGCAGCAAGCGCGGGAATCCGGCGTGGCCGACAGGGTGCATCTGCCGGGCTTCGTCCCCGATCCCTCGCGCGCGGTGGGGCTGTTCGATCTCTTCGCGCTGTCCTCCGACAGCGAGCAGTTTCCCATCTCCATTCTGGAGGCGATGGCGGCCGGGCTCGCGGTCGCCTCGCCCGCGGTGGGGGACGTGGCGGCGATGGTGCCGGCGGAAAACCGCAGCTTCATCACCCCGCCCGGAGACGACGCCGCGCTCGGCCGGGCTTTGGCGGAACTCGCGGCGGATGAAGGGCTGCGCGCGCGCATCGGCGCGGCCAACCGCGCGCTTGCTCAGGCCCAATACGATGAAAACTCGATGATTCGCAGTTATGCCTCGACCTATGGCGCGGCGATGGGCAAAAGCGACTTTCCGTGACGCCGCGCTCATTCAGCGGCGCTTCACCGCGGGACGGGCACCGACATCCCCGTTGAAAAGCCCCACCCATCCGCTAAACAGCCCCGCAACCGTCCCGTTTTTCGCTAGAAAGCGCCCTATCTTGGCTCTGCCCCCCGACACCAATTCCGCCGCCGCAGCGCGTAACGCCGCCCAGCAGGACGTTTTCCTGCGTGAAGTCGACGACGCCGTGCGCCAGGACCAGCTCGAAGGCTTCATGAGCCGCTACGGCAAGCCGCTGATCGCCGTCATCATCATCGCCCTGCTTGCCTTCGCGGGCTGGATCTACTGGCAGCACCGCCAGACCCAGGAGCGCGAGGCGCGTTCGGAGGCTTACGTACAGGCGCTCGACGCCCTGCAGTCGGAGAATCTCGACGCCGCCAAGGCCAAGCTGGCGCCGATCGCCGGTGCCGATTCTTCGGACGCGACAGTCGTGTCGGCCCGTCTGATGCTCGCGGGGATCGCGCTGCGTCAGGAGAAGAAGGCCGATGCGCTCAAGCTCTATCGTGAGATTTCGGCCGACGGCAAGGCACCGCAGGTGCTGCGCGACCTCGCCTCCGTGCGGGAAGTCGGCGCCGACTTCGACGCGATGAAGCCCGAGGACGTCGTCAGCCGCCTCAAGCCGATGGCCGCGCCCGGCAATCCGTGGTTCGGTCCCGCGGGCGAACTCGTCGGCATGGCCTACCTGAAGCAGAACAAGCAGGACCAGGCCGGTCCGCTGTTCGCCGCGATCGCCAAGGACGAAAGCGTCGAGGACGGCCTGCGCAGCCGCGCCCGCCAGCTTGCCGCCGTGCTCGGCGTCGATGCCGTGGACGACGTGGTGAACGAAAAGGGCGAGCCGCTCGACAAGCCGATAGCCAAGATCGTCCAGCCCGCCGAAGTGGCGAACTGAGAACATGACACGTGAGGACATTCGCATGAACGCAGCCCGCAACACGTCGTCTTCGCGCGCGAAGAAGGTCGTGCCGCTGATCGCCCTCGCACTCGTCGCGGGCCTGTCCGGCTGCAAGATGTTCGGCGGCGGCAAAGGCCCGGCCAAGACCCCGACCGTGGGCAACCGTGTGCCGATCCTGTCGCGCATCGAAAGCGGCGCCAAGGTCGATACCACGCTCGGCGCAGTCTCGGTGATCCTGCCCCCGGCCGAAGTCAACGCGACCTGGGCACAGGGCGGCAACACCCCGAACAAGGCGTACGGCCACCTCGCGCTGGCGGATAACCCGACCAAGGTGTGGACCGCGCAGATCGCCGGTTCGAGCCCCCGCGCGCGCCTCGCGGCGGCCCCGGTCATCGGCGGCGGCAAACTGTACGCGATGGATACCGAAGGCACGGTCCACGCCTTCGACGCCCAGAGCGGCGCGAAGCTGTGGACCAAGAGCTTCTCGGTCAGCGGCAGTAACGCGAAGTCGGTTTTCGGCGGCGGCGTCACTTTCGACGGCGACAAGCTCTACGTCACCACCGGTCTTGGCGAAGTCGCGGCGCTCAACGCCGCCGACGGCAGCCAGCTCTGGACCAAGAAGCCCGCCGGCCCGCTGCGCGGTTCGCCGACGGTCGGGTTCAACCAGATCTTCGTGATGACGCAGGACAACCAGATCGTCGTCCTCAACGCGGCGGACGGCGCTACCATCTGGCAGGAATCCGCCTCGCTGACCCAGTCGGGCGTGTTCGGCGTCGCCTCGCCCGCGCTTGGGCAGGGCACGGTGATCGCGGGTTACTCGTCGGGCGAACTGGTGGCCTACCGTTACGAGAACGGCCGTCAGGTCTGGTCGGACGCGCTTTCGCGCACTTCGATCTCGACCGAAGTGGGTAGCCTCACCGACGTCGATGCCGACCCGATCATCGATCGCGGCCGCGTCTATGCTCTGGGTCAGGGCGGGCGCATGGCCGCTTACGAACTGGTCACCGGCCAGCGCATCTGGGAACTCAACCTCGCGGGCATCTCGACCCCGTCAGTCGCGGGTGACTGGGTCTTCACGCTGGACGACCACGCCGAAATCCTCGCCATCGCGCGCGGCACCGGCAAGGTCCGCTGGCTGACCGAACTGCAGCGCTACAAGAACGCCAAGAAGCGCAAGAATCCGATCTTCTGGGTCGGTCCGGTGCTGGCGGGCAGCAAGCTGTGGGTCGGCAACTCGCGCGGGCTCGTGGCCACCATCGATCCGTCGAGCGGCACGATGACGCCATTCACCGAACTCAGCGATCCGATTTCGCTGGCGCCTGTCGTGGCGAACCAGACGCTCTACGTCCTCGACGATTCGGGCCGTATCACCGCCTTCCGTTGAATCAGGCGGGGCGCAGATCGCATGAGATTTGCGCCCCCTTAACCAATTCCCTCTACGCCCTGCGGCCATGAGCACCGCATCCACCCGCCGCCCGGCCAGCGACGTTTCCGCAGGCGTGGGCCTCTCCGGCCTCGTCGCGCTGGTCCTGTGGATCCTGTTCTGCCGCAACTGGGGCTCGGTCGTCGATCTGCTCGGCCTGCAGGCCCCGCGCGAGCCGATGAGCGGCCCTTACGCCTCGCTCGCCACGCTGGCCTTCACCGGCGTCGCCATGACCGCATGGTCGCTGCTGGTCGACAAGGTGCACTTGCGCCCCTCCACCGGCATCGACTGGTCGCAGCGTCGCCCGCTCTCCGAAACGCTCGACATCTCGATCACCAAGCTGACCGGGCTGTGGATCACATGGGCGCTGATAGGCTGCTTCTACTTCCTGTGCCGATGGTACTGGGAGGGGCAGTATCTGTTCGCTATGGACGTGTTGAGTGCCGTTGTGGCACCCTTGTTCGTCCTCTCGGTGCCCTATGTCCTCTGGCTCGACCGGGTCATGGTCGAGCCGCGCGACGCCTCCTGGCACTTCGGCGCGATGCTGATCGGCCGCGAGCCATGGAGCGCCGAAGAGGTGAAGAAGCACTGGCGCGCCTGGGCGATCAAGGGCTTCTTCGGAGCCTTCATGATCTCGATCCTGCCCGGCGGCTTCGCCCGCGTGGTAGAGGCGGATTTCGGCGCAATCGCGCACAAACCCGTGGACTTGGGCTCTCTGCTGATCGAAGGGCTGTTCCTCGTAGACGTGCAGATCGGCACAGTCGGCTACCTCTTCACCTTCCGCCCGCTCGACGCCCACATCCGCAGCGGCAACCCTTTGCTGGCGGGCTGGGTAGCCGCACTGATGTGCTACCCGCCCTTCGTGTGGGGCACGATGGGTAACGCCGACGTCCTCGGTTACGAAGTCAACACCGGCGGCTGGGCGCACTGGATGGCGGCTTACGACGTCCTCCTGTGGGGCTGGGCGGCGATGATGGTCGTGCTGACCGCGATCTACGCCTGGGCGACCTTCGCCTTCGGCCTGCGCTTTTCCAACCTGACTTATCGCGGCGTGCTGACGAACGGCCCCTACCGCTTCACGCGCCACCCGGCCTACCTGTCGAAGAACCTGTTCTGGTGGACTTCGACGCTGCCGTTCCTCGTGACGAACGGATCATGGACCGACGCGATCCGCAACACCGTGCTGCTGGGCGTGGTGAGCGGCATCTATTATTGGCGCGCTCGGACTGAGGAAGCGCACCTGCTGGCGGAAGACCCTAAGTATCGGGAATATTACGACTGGATGGGGGAGAATGCGTTCATCACCCGGACTTTTGGGAAGATCGGGCAGAAGCTTAAGTTCAAGTAAGTCCTGGGGCCATCGCCCCAGACCCCCATACCGTCGTCGTGGTGCGTGCAGACCTGTCAGTCCCACATGGCGCCGCAGGCTATTTGTCTCCCGGCCCACAGTCTTGCATGACGATGCCGCGCGCGTGACCTCGACGGTATACAGGGTGCAGGGGGTGGTAAACCCCTGCCTTTCCTTCCTTAAAACGTCTTGAGCGCGTAAACCTTGGAAAGATCCCCGCCCCATTCGCCATTATACAGGTCGAGCAGCCGCTCGGCCGGAACCTTGCCGGTCTTCACGATCTCCGCCAGCGGTTCGAGATAGCCCGTTTCGTTGTCTCCCGCCGAGTTCAGGCGGCCTCGTGCAGCGAGGCCCGAGCGAGCGATATCGACCACTTCGCCCGCGATGTCGCGCAATGTCCCGCCGCCTGGGATCGGCGCGTCCAGCCCCAGCTTCGGCGCGGCAGAGCGCAGCGCTTCACGGCCTTCCATGTCCCAGTCCTTGACCAGATCCCACGCCGCATCGAGCGCGCCCTGATCGTAGAGCAGGCCCACCCACAGCGCGGGCAGGGCGCAGATGCGTCCCCACGGTCCGCCATCGGCACCGCGCATTTCGAGGAAGGACTTCAGGCGCACTTCGGGGAAGGCGGTGGAGAGGTGGTCCTGCCAGTCCGACAGGCGCGGCTTCTCGCCGGGGAGTACCGAAAGCTCGCCCTTGAGGAAGTCGCGGAAGGAGAGGCCGGCGGCGTCGATGTACTTGCCGTCGCGGAACACGAAGTACATCGGCACGTCCAGCATGTACTCGACATAGCGTTCGTAGCCGAAGCCGTCCTCGAACACGAAGGGCAGCATGCCGGTGCGGTGCGGATCGGTGTCCGACCAGATATGGCTGCGGTACGAGAGGTAGCCGTTGGGTTTGCCCTCGGTGAAGGGCGAGTTCGCGAACAGCGCCGTCGCCAGCGGCTGGAGGGCCAGCGAAGTGCGGAACTTCTGCACCATGTCGGCTTCGCTCGAATAGTCGAGGTTCACCTGGATGGTGCAGGTCCGCAACATCATGTCGAGGCCCATCGAGCCCACGCGCGGCATGTGGTTCAGCATGATGCCGTAGCGCCCCTTGGGCATGATCGGCAGTTCTTCGCGCGTCTTGTCGGGCCACATGCCGAGGCCGAGGTAGGCCTTGCCCAGCTTTTCGCCGACCTGCTTCACTTCGGAGAGGTGGCGACCGGTCTCGGCGCAGGTCTGGTGCAGGTTTTCGAGCGGTGCGCCTGACAGTTCCAGTTGGCCCGCCGGTTCGAGGCTGACGTTGCCGTCCGCGCCCTTGAGTGCGATGACGTTTCCGCCTTCCTCGATCGGCGTCCAGCCGAACTGGGTCAGTTCGCCCAGCAGGTCGCGGATGCCGCCCTTTTCGGTGTACGAAGGCGCGTGGTGGTCGGCGGTGTCGTAGACGAATTTCTCGTGCTCGGTGCCGATGCGCCACGCCTCGCGCGGCTTTTCGCCTGCGGCCATCGGCTCGGCGAGTTGGGACAGGTTTTCGATAACCGGATCTTCGCGATCCGAAACCTCACGAGTGCTCATGGGCGCGGAATTAGTGTGCCCTTCGGCGCCGCGCCAGAACTTTTTGTACCGGTCAGTCTAACATTCCTGTCATGTCCAATCTCCGGACACCGCCATCCATAGCCCGATGGCGGAAATGCAGGCGGTTTCGGCCCGCAGGATGCGCGGCCCCAGAGTGATCGCGCGCGCCTGGGGATGGGCGCGGACGAGATCGCGCTCGGTATCGTCGAAGCCGCCTTCGGGGCCGACGAGGAGCGCGGCCGGGCCTTTGTGCGCGGCGAAGGCGGCGGCTGCGGGGGCGCCGCCCTGTTCGTCGGCGAAGAACAGGGCGCGGTCCTCGGGCCAGTCGCGCAGCAGGGCATCGAGCCGGGTGGGTTCCTCGACGCGGGGCAGGGCGGTGCGGGCGCATTGCTCGGCCGCCTCGGTGACGATGGTGAGCGCACGCTCGGGGTTGAGCTTGTCGGCCACGCAGCGCCGGGTGACGACCGGCTGTACGGCGGCGACCCCCAGTTCGGTGGCCTTTTCCAGCACCAGATCGAAGTTCGGCTTCTTGAGCAGCGCGGCGCAGAGCACGAAGTCCGGCACGTCCTCGCGCTCGCGCAGCTTCATGCGGACCGAGAGCACGACGTCGCGCTTTCCGGCGGAAACCACCTCGCAGGCCCATTCGCCGGTCGCGTCGTCGCAGGCGATCACCGCGTCGCCCGCGCCGACTCGCATGACCTTGCCCAGATAGTGCGCCTGCTGGCCCTCCAGCGCGATCTGCCCACCATCTTCGAGCGGTCCGGGGACGAACAGGCGCGGCGCGGAGCGGGGCGGCCAGGCGGGGGTTGCGGGCATCTTCAACGGGTTCCTCAGGCTGACGCGCCCTTTTCGCGCCTCGGCGAAGAGGATGCAACGGTGGGCAAGCTGTGTTCACCAGACACGTTCGGGCATGACAGGACGCGCGCGATGCACTACTCATCGCGCGATGCTCGAACCTTCGCTCGTCCCTGACAGCCAGCATCGCGGGCTCGTGTCGATGCTGCCGCAGCCGTTTCGCGACTTCGCGATGCTGGCGCGATTCGACCGGCCGATCGGCTGGTGGCTGCTGTTCTGGCCCTGCGTCTGGGGCGTTCTACTGGCAGGTGGCGAAAGCCGCTGGAGCCTGATCGCATGGCTGCTGCTCGGCTCGATCGCGATGCGCGGAGCGGGCTGCGTGCTCAACGACATCGTCGATGCCGACCTCGACCGCCGCGTCGCCCGCACCGCGCAGCGCCCGGTCGCGAGCGGCCGCGTCAGCAAGGGCGCGGCCTGGACCTGGCTGCTGATGCTATGCGCCGTGGGGCTGGTCGTGCTGTTCCAGCTGCGCCCGCCCGCGCAGCTGGTGGCTCTGGGCAGCGTCGGCCTCGTCGCCGCCTATCCGTTCATGAAGCGCATTACGTGGTGGCCGCAGGCGTGGCTGGGCATGGTCTTCACCTGGGGGGCGCTGGTCGGCTGGATCGAGATCCGCAGCGATCATCTGGAGGCGCTGGCGGCGCTCTACCTCGGCTCGATCGTGTGGTGCATCGGCTACGATACGATCTACGCGATTCAGGACATTGAGGACGACGCGATCGTCGGCATCCGTTCCTCCGCCCGGCGCCTCGGCGCGCGGGTGAAGGGCGGGGTCGGCGGTTTCTATGCGCTCGCGCTGGCGCTGTGGGCGCTGGCGTTCTGGGTGATGCGGCCGGACTGGGTGGCGCTCGTCGCGCTGGTGCCGATGGCGCTGCACCTCGGCTTCCAGGTCATGACGCTGGACCCGGCGGACGGCGAGAACGCGCTCGCTCGCTTCCGCTCCAACCGCGATGCCGGGCTGGTGATGGCGCTGGCCTGCTGGGTGGTCGGCAACGCCGGGGTGATCTGATTGCCTACGCGTAGCTGACCAGCTCGAATTCGATCCCGTCCCAGTCGAAGAAGTAGAACCGGCGGCCCGGATCGTAATCGGCGTGGTTGAAGGGTTCGAGGCCTGCGGCAAGCACCACCTGTTCGGCCGCGTCGAGATCGTCGACCACCAGCCCCACGTGGTTCAGCGGCGCGCCCTTGCCATAGCGGCCGCGCTCCCGGCGGTCGGTATAGACGGCGATGTAACTGAAATCCCCGCCGACGTGGATCGTCTCGCCGCCGTTGATGGCGGGCCCCCGCCAGCGTTCGTGCCAGCCGAGCAGGTCCTGCAGCAAGGCGGACGAACGCTCGATGTCGCTGACGGTGAGGTTGGCATGTTCGAGGCGGCCCTGGGCCATTCTTCTTTCTCCTGCGTCACCGGCGAATCAGCCGGCTTGGCAAAAGTGCAACCTCAACCTAACTTGAGATCAAGCACTTTCGAAAGGATATCGATCTGGTCGTGGACCGCTTCATCACCATCGGCGAACTGGCGCGGCGTACCGGCGTCGCGGTATCGGCACTGCGTTTCTACGAGGAGAAGGGGCTGCTGCAGGCGCTGCGCACCTCGGGCAACCAGCGGCGTTTCCTGCGCTCCGACATTCGCCGCGTCAGTTTCATCCTGATCGCGCAGAAGCTGGGCCTCGCGCTGGCCGAGATCGAGCGCGAACTGGCCGACCTGCCGCACGGCCGCACGCCGACATTGGCCGACTGGGAGCGCATCAGCCGCTCGATGCGCACGTCGATCGACGAAAAGATCGCGTTGCTCGAACTGACTCGCCGCAAGCTGGACGAATGCATCGGCTGCGGCTGCCTCAGCCTGACGAAATGCCGTCTCTACAACGCCGATGACGTCGCGGGGGCGCAAGGGCCGGGGCCGCGCTTCGTGCTGGGCTAGATCCCGAGCGCCTTGCGCAGTTCGGCGTTGATGCGCGACTGCCAGCCCTTGCCGGTGGCGCGAAACGCCTCGACCACATCGGGATCGAGCCGCAGCGTGACCTGCTTCTTGGGATTGGCGGCGAGTGGGCGGCCGATCGACTTGAGCGAGCCCGAGGCCGGGCGGATCAGCTGGTCGCCCTTGTAGATGGCGGCCATGCGGAACATTTCCTCGGTCCATTCGACGTCGTCGTCGTCCGGGTCAATCCAGGGTTCGGAAGCGGGCTTGATGTTCTCCATGATGCGCATGCCTTATCGTGATGATCCGACGGTTGCCGTCGCGCGGTGTCCAGACCAGCGATACGCGGCGACCATGGAGAAACCCGAAGACGCGATAGCGGGTCTCTCCGTAGTCCTTGCGATCGTCCAGAACCTGAACATGCGTATCTGCAAAGACCCTATGCGCATCGGCAATGTCGATTCCGCGTTCAGCCAGAATCTTCCGGCGCTTCGCCTCGTCATATTCAATCCGCAATGACCGCATCTCCAGCGTCTGCGGACGGTGATCGTTGGATCGGCTACGATGGGCCAGTTAAATTAAAGTAACTACAAAAACCATGCCGGTCAACCTCACACCGCCGCCGCCAGCAGTTCCTCCGCGCCGCCGAGGTCCACGCTGACGAGACGGGAGATGCCCTTTTCCACCATCGTCACGCCGAACAGACGGTGCATGCGGCTCATCGTCACCGCATTGTGGGTGACGACGAGGTAGCGGGTGTCGGTCTCCTTCGTCATCGCTTCGAGGAGGTCGCAGAAGCGCTCGATATTGGCGTCGTCGAGCGGGGCGTCGACTTCGTCCAGCACGCAGATCGGCGCGGGATTGGTCAGGAACAGGCCGAAGATCAGCGCCACCGCCGTCAGCGCCTGTTCGCCGCCCGAAAGCAGGGTGAGCGACTGCAGCCGCTTGCCCGGCGGCTGGGCGTAGATTTCGAGGCCCGCCTCCAGCGGATCGTCCGAATCGACGAGCGCGAGGTGCGCCTGCCCGCCCTGGAACAGCTGCTGGAACAGGCGGCGGAAATGGCCGTCCACCGCCTCGAAGGCGGCGCGCAGGCGTTCGCGGCCCTCGCGGTTGAGGTTGCCGATCGAGCCGCGCAACCGGTTCACCGCTTCGGTCAGTTCGGCCTTCTCGCTGACCGAGAGGCCGAGCTGCGCCTCGGCTTCGGCGAGTTCGTCGGCGGCGACGAGGTTGACCGGGCCGATGCGCTCGCGCTCGGCGACAAGGCGGTCCATGCCGCTGCCTTCGGCCTCGGCGCCGGCCACTTCGGTGGGGGCGAAGGCGAAGCGTTCGGGCAGGACCGGGGGCGGGCACTGGAAGCGCTCGCCCGAGAGGCGGTTCATTTCGGTGCGGCGCTGGTCCTCGTGCTCGGCGCGGGCAGAGGCTCCGGCGCGGCCTTCGCGCGCGGCGGCGAGGGTTTCCTGCGCGGCGGAGAGCGCGGTGTCGGCGCGTTTCGCGGCTTCGGTGGCGGCGTTCACGGCAGCTTCGGCCTTGGCGAGTTCATCGCCCAGGCGCACGCGGATCGCCTCGCCCTGTTCGATCTGGGTCATCAGCGAGGGGGGCTTGGCGGCCATGATCGCGCGTTCGGTCTCGATCTCCTCCAGCCGTCCGGCCATCTGCGCGAGGCGGTTCGCGGCATCGCCCGAGCGCGCCTGCCAGCCGCGAATGTCCGCGCGCTGGGTGGTGGTGCGCTCCCGCGCGACGGCAAGGGCCTGATCGTGGCCCGCCAGCGCCGCCATCGCGTGCTGCAGGGCCGAGCGGGCCTCGCCGTTGCGGGCTTGTGCGGCCTGCAGTTCGGCGCGGCCGGTGGCGGGATCGGGTAGCGCGGTGCGCTTCGCCTCTGCGGCGGCGACTTCGGCGGCCACCCCGCTGCGCTGGTCGGCGGTTTCGGCGAGCGTGGCGTCGAGTTCGGCGCGGCGGGCCTGCTGGCGAGCGCGGGCATCCTCGGCCTGATCGACGGCGCGCAAGGCGCTGCGCTCGGCCTCGGCCGCCGAGGCGATGGCGCGTTCGGCAGAAATCACGCGGGAGGAGAGGTCGGCCAATTCCTGCTGCACGGCGGCCTGCCGTGCTTCGGCGGCGGTGACGGCCGCGCGCAAGGGGGGCAGCTTGGCGTCGAGTTCGGCGAAGCGGTTCTCCGCTTCCAGCCTTGCGGCTTCGGCCGCGCCTTCGCCGCGCGCGACGAAGCCGTCCCAGCGGCGCAGCACGCCCGCGCGCGTGACGAGCCATTCGCCGGGTTTCAGCGCGCGCGCGTCGTCCGTCTCGACCACATGGACCAGCGCGAGGCGGGCCGCGAGTTCGGGCGGGCACTGCGCGACATGCGCGGCGAGGCTGTCGGCGACCGGAGCGGGGGCCTCCGCGCCGGTCCAGAAGCGGCCGTCGGCATTCGGCACTACGCCCAGCGGGGCCTTGGCGTCGCGGCCGAGCACGGCGGCGACGGCGCGTTCGTAGCCGGGCGCGGCGCGCACCGCGTCGATGGCGACGGGCAGGCCATGCGCGGCCTTGGCGCCCTTGGCCCGCGCCTCGCGGTCGCGGACGAGGGCGGCGTGTTCGCGCTCGATGCCCGTGAGGTCGGCGCGCGCGCCTGCCAGCGCCGAGGCAGCGGCGTCGCGGTCGGCCTGTAGCGCGGTCTTGCGCGCCTGCATGTCCTCCAGCCCCTCGCGCGAGCGGGCGAGGACGGCGCTGGCCTCCTCTGCCTTGGCACGCGCGGCAGCGATGGCGGTTTCGAGGTCGCCGAGGTCGGGCAGGGCGGCGACTTGCGCCTCGATCCGGGCGACGTCCTGCGCCACGCGGGCCTGCCGCGCCTTCGCCTGCGTCAGTTCGGCTTCGGCGATGCGCCATTCGGCCTCGACGCCTGCTTGCTTCGCGGTCGCCTGCGCGAGATCGAGTTCGGCGGCGCGGCTGGCTTGTTCGGCGCCATCGACCATGTTGGCGAAGCGCGGGCGCTGCGCCTCATCGGCGGCGAGCTGCTTTTCGCCCTCGGACAACTCGCGCTCCAGCCGGGCGAGGGCTTCGGCGGCGTCCCGGGTGAGGCGGTCGGCGTCGTGGCGGTCTTCTTCCAGCCGGGTGCGCTGGCGGTCGAGGTCGGCGAGGCGCTGCTCGGCGGCTTCGAGCTGGCTGGTCAGCGTCGCCATGCGGTGGCCTTGCGCATTGGCATCGTCGCGGCGGTCGGCGAGTTCGTCGCGGGCCTCCGCCAGTGCTTCGGCGGCGGAGGCCTGCTGGCTTTGCGCTTCCACCGCGAGCGCCTGCGCCACGGCGACGCGCTCCTCGGCGGCCTGCGCTTCCTTGCGAGCAGCATCGGCAGCGGCGGCGGCCTCGCGCCAGCGGGCGAAGACGACGCGGGCTTCGGCGAGGCGGATCTGGTCGGTCAGGGCCTTGTAGCGCTCTGCCGCTTTCGCTTGGCGCCGGAGCGTGCCGACCTGCTTGTCGAGGCCCGCCATGATGTCGTCGAGGCGGGCGAGATTGGCTTCGGTGGCGCGCAGGCGCTGCTCCGCGTCCTTGCGGCGGACATGGAGGCCCGCGATGCCCGCGGCTTCTTCCAGCATGGCGCGCCGCTCGGCAGGCTTGGCGGCGATGACTGCGGCGATGCGGCCCTGGCTGACGAGCGCCGGGCTATGCGCGCCGGTGGCGGCATCGGCGAAGATCAACGCCACGTCCTTGGCGCGCACGTCCCGCCCGTTGATGCGGTAGGCGCTGCCCGCGCCGCGCTCGATGCGGCGGACGACTTCGAGTTCGTCGCGCACGCCTTCGGCGTTCGGCGCGGTTTCCGCCTTCAGCACGACTTCGGCGAAGGCGCGGGGCGGGCGCTTGTCCGTGCCCGCGAAGATCACGTCCTCCATCCCGCCGCCGCGCATCGACTTGGGCGAGCTTTCGCCCATGACCCAGCGGATCGCTTCGAGCAGGTTGGACTTGCCGCAACCGTTGGGGCCGACCACGCCGGTCAGCCCTGGGTCGATGCGCAGTTCGGCGGGCTCGACGAAGCTCTTGAAGCCGCTGAGCTTTAGCCGGTGGATGCGCATCGAGGTCGGGTCAGGCGATCACGCCGGTCAGCGCGCGCCTGCTTCCTTGAGCTTGGGCTCCAGCTTGTCCCATTCCATCGAGCCGACGTTGTTGCCGTTGATGATGAAGGTGGGGGTGCCGGTGACGTTGAACTGCTCGCTCGCCTTCTGCGTCTGGTCGGCGAGCGCCTTGGCCTTGGTGGTGTCGGCAAGGCAGGCGGCGGCCTGATCGCGGGCGATCCCGCGCGAGGCGAAGAAGTCGGTCATGCCGGCGACCTCGGAGATGGCGGCGAGCTGCTTTTCCTTGGGCAAGGCATCGATCTGGGCGAGGCGTTCCTTGCTGGCGGCCTGCATGTTCTCGAACATCTTGGGCTGCCAGGCCCAGAACTGCTCGCTGAGCGGGATCACCGCCTCGGTCGAGCCGCATTCGGCCAGCAGTGAGGCCGGAATGTCCAGCGCGTTGAGCATGAAGTAGCGCAGTTCGTAGCTGACGCGGCCGCTGGCGACGTAGTCGTCGCGCAGTGGCTCGAAGCTCTGCTGCGCGAACAGGGCGCAGTGCGAGCAGCTGAGCGCGCCGTATTCGACCAGCTTGATCGGGGCGTTCGGGTTGCCCATGCGGTAGCCGCCCTCGGCGGTCTTCTCGATCGTGTCGGCCCAGGACTTGCCTGCGGGCGCGGCGATCTTGGCGATCGGGGCGCCCGAGGTGGCACCGGCGGTGGGCTCGTCCTTCTTGCCGCAGGCGGCGAGGCCGAGGGCAAGCGGGGCGACCACGAGGCCGAGGGCGATGGTGCGGAAACGGGTGCGAGTCATCGGGAGGCGAATCCTTCGTGTGGATTTGTCACAGGGCTAGCCCATGGAGGGGGGAAAACGAAGCGTGGACGGGGGTATTCCACAAGTGCGGCGTTGTGTTGGGACGCCCACCCCGCTGCGACTAGGCAGCAAGCTGCCAAGTCTCGCTCCCCTCCCGCAAGCGGGAGGGGCCGGGGGTGGGCTCGTGGATCAGATATTGCCCGCGCGCTGCTGGGCCTGCTTGTCGGTGATCGCCTTGGACACCGTCGCCCAGTCGTGGCCGTCGAGAAGGTCGCCGTTGAGGGTGAAGCTGGGCGTACCCTGCAGGCCGAGCGCCTGCACTTCGCCCTGCTGGCCCTTGAGCTTGTCGAGCATCGCGGTGTTGGCGAAGCACTGGTCGGTCTGCGCGCGGCTGAGGCCCCACGAAGCGGTCTGGTCGTAGAAGCCGAGATCGCTGGCCATGGCGCGCATGCGGGCGGGGAAATCGCCCTGATACCAGCGCTGCTGCTGTTCGCGGTTGGTCGCCTCGGCCTTGGCGAGCCATTTGTCCTGCGAGGCGAAGAAGGCGTTGTGGCGCACGAAGAAGCGCTTGGGATCGCCGCAGTTGGTCAGCATGGCCACGGTGAGGTCGATCGGGTTGCGCAGGAAGTTGGTCACCGTGACCGAGATCTGGCCCTTGGGCACCATGGTCAGGCGCAGCACCGGGTCAGCTTCCTTGTGGAAGTGGGCACAGTGCGGGCAGGTGTAGCTGACGTATTCGACCAGCTTGAGCGGCGCGTCCGGATTGCCGAGCCGGTGGCTGCCGTCGGCGGTGACGGCGGTGGCAGCGGCCCAGTTCGTCGAGGCGGCGGGCAGCCCTTTCCTGGGCGCGGTGCCCTTGGGGGCGGCGGCCATGCTGAGAACGGCGCAGGCGGCAAGCGCTACGGCGCGAAAGACGGTCTTGGTCATCACTTGTCTTCCTGACTGTCAGGCTTGTTTGCACTTTGGCTTTCGGCGGCGCCCATGCTGCGTGCCAGCGATTCGAGCACCGCGCGAAGCTCCGGGTCGCCGATGTCGCGCAGCGATTCCCCAAGTTCGAACGGCACCGGTTTCAGCGAAGGCGGCGCGGACGGGCGCGGCTGCGTGGCAACCGGCGGCTTAACCTCGCCTTGCCGGATTTTCACCTTGGCTACCGCCTGGTAGCCGAAGAAGCGGTTCACCCGGTCCATGATCTCGGGGATCACGTGCTGGATCATCGGCGAATGAGCGGGCACGACGACCAGCTGGAGGATGCCGTCGCTCTTCTCTCCGGGCGGGAAACGGATCGATTCCGGCGAGCAGACGCGTGCGTGGCGGGCGCCGACGATCTCGGGCCAGCGGGACACCACGCTCGACTGCACGAAGCCGAAGCGCCGGAAGGCGGTGCGGCCGACTTCGGGCATCAGGTCCGAGATCTGCCGCGCCTGTCCGCCGCGCATACGCTCGAACTGCTTGAGGCCCGTCTTGCCCTTGGCGGGACGTGGCTTCGATTCACCGGGGGATTTGCCGCTATTCCGTTCCATTGCCCGCGATCCAATGCCATAGTGGCGGCATGGACGCCAGTTCGGATACTGCAATCGCGGCGATGCTGCTCGACTGGTACGATGCGCACGCGCGCACCCTGCCGTGGCGCGCCGCACCGGGCACGCCCGCGCCCGATCCGTACCGGGTCTGGCTGTCGGAAGTGATGCTCCAGCAGACGACGGTTGCGGCGGTGAAGGACTACTTTGCCGCCTTCACTACGCGCTGGCCGACCGTGAAGGCGCTCGCGGCGGCTGCGGACGAGGAGGTCATGGCGGCATGGGCAGGGCTGGGCTACTACGCCCGCGCCCGAAACCTGCTGGCCTGCGCGCGTGAAGTGGCGCGGCTCGGGCGGTTTCCGGATACCGAGGAAGGCTTGCGCGCTCTGCCGGGACTGGGAGCTTATACCGCCGCTGCCGTCGCCGCGATCGCTTTCGGGCGGCGCGCGGTGGTCGTCGATGCCAATGTCGAGCGGGTCGTCTCGCGGCTCTTCGCGATCGAAGAGCCGCTGCCGGGTTCACGGCCCGCTATCCGCGCAAAGGCCGACACCATCACGCCGCAGCGCCGCGCGGGTGACTTTGCGCAGGCGATGATGGATCTTGGCGCCACCGTCTGTACCTCGCGCAGTCCGCGCTGCCTGCTCTGCCCGATTTCGGGGCCTTGCGAGGCACGGCGCATGGGCGATCCCGCAAGGCTGCCGGTAAAGGCGGCAAAGAAGGCCAAGGCCGTGCGTCAGGGCCGCGCCTTCTGGATCGAGCGGGACGAAGCGGAAGTCTGGCTGGTCCGCCGTCCCGGCAGCGGCATGCTCGGCGGCATGCGGGCGCTGCCCGACGATGGCTGGGCGGCGCGTATCGACGGCTCGGGCGAGGGACCGCTTACCGGGCCATGGGAGAGCGCGGGCAAGGTCGGCCACGTCTTCACGCACTTTGCGCTGGAACTGAACCTGGCGGTTTACCTTGGTGACGGGTTCGAGGGGCTGGAAGATGGAGAATGGTGGCCGCTTGATCGGCTCAACGAGGCGGGGCTGCCCACGCTCTTCGCCAAGGCCGCGCGGCTCGCTCTTGCCGAGAAGGAAGACGCATGATCGGTCGCCTCGAAGCCGCGCTGGACCGTCGCATGCTGCTGGGCATGGGGGCGGCTGCGGGGCTCGGGGCGATGCTGCCGCGGCTGGCGCGCGCGGCGCAGCAGCCCGAGCTTATCCCGCAGGTCCGCGCGGTCGTCGAGCGCTGGGTGGGACCGGGCAAGTTCCCCGGCATGGTCGCCTCGCTGGGCCTGCCGGGGCGCGAGCCGGAATATGTCGCGCGTGGCTCGGAAGGCTTCAACGACGCCGATCCGGTGACCGCCGACAGCCTGTTCCGCATCTATTCGATGACCAAGCCGCTCACCGGGATGGCGGCGATGGAACTGGTGGCGCAGGGCAGGATCGGCCTCGATCAGCCCGTGGCGGACGTGCTGCCTGAATATGCGCACATGATGGTGCAGGACGAGTACGACGGCTCGATCACCGCGCTGCACGCCGCGCTCCGGCCGATCACGATGCGGCATCTGGTCACGCATAGCTCCGGGATCGGCTACACGATCATCCAGCAGGGGCCGATCAAGGCGCTGATGGAGGACAAGGGCCTCGTCGCCGGGCAGATCAGCCGGATGAAGCTGCCCGGTCTGTTTCGGGGAGAGCCGGTCAAGGGACTGGACCTGTTCGCGCGAGGGCTGGCGCAAGTGCCGCTGGTCGCCGATCCCGGCACGCGCTGGAGCTATTCGATGGGCCTCGACCTGATGGGCCGGGTGATCGAGGTGGTCTCGGGCAGGCCGTTCGACGCCTACCTTCAGGACACGATCTTCGGCCCCGCCGGCATGACCAGCACGGGTTTCCGGGTCTCGGCCGCCGACGCCCATCGCCTCACCACCAATTACGCGGCCGTCGGCGGCGTGCTGGCGCCGATCGACGAAGGGGAGACCTCGATCTACCTCGACAAGCCGGCCTTCCCCTTCGGCGGAGCGGGTCTCGTCAGCACTCCGCGCGACTACGACCGGTTCCTGCGGATGCTGGCGCAGATGGGCATGATCGACGGTGTGCGCGTGCTGTCCGAGAGCGCGGTGCGGATGGGCACCTCCAACCTGCTCCCGCCCGGCGTCCTCGTGCCCGAGATGTTCGGCGGTCCCAGCGGCTTCGGCGCTGGAGGGCGCGTCGGGCAGGGGGCGGAGAGCGGGCTCTACGGCTGGTCGGGCGCGGCGGGCACGGTGGGCATGGTGGACATGGCCCAGGGCCTGCGCTCACAGATTTTCGTGCAGTTCATGCCGCCCAACGCCTTCGACCTCTTGCCCGAATTCCAGAAGGCCCTGAAGGCCGACGTGCTGGCGATCCTGGAGAAACACTGACGTGCTGCTGACTACTCCCGCTGCCCCTATCGCATTCGGCGGATCGCCGATCGACCGCGCCGACCACGTGCGCGGCGACCCGGACGCCATCGCCGCACTGATGGGGCCGAGTGCGCGGCTGCTGAAGCTGGACGGCCTCGACCCGGTGATGACGGCGGAGGGCGGCCTCGTCTGGGGCAGCCTCGCCGATGCGGAAGGCGATGCGGAACTGGTGTTCCTCGGCCTCGAAGGGGAGCGCGGGTGTTTCGCGCAAGTGCTGCCGGGCATCCCCGCTGCCGGGGCGCCGAGCTGGAACGCGATGAACACGCTGGAGCCGGGCGAACTCGCGGCTTACGGCGGGGCGCGGGCGCTGGTCGGCTGGCATTCGCGGCACCGCTTCTGCGCAGTCTGCGGCGCGGCCACGGTGCTGGCCAAGGGGGGCTGGCAGCGCTCCTGCACCGGTTGCGGCGCCGAGCATTTCCCGCGCGTCGATCCGGTCACGATCATGACCGTCGAGCATGACGGCAAGCTGCTGCTCGGCCGCCAGCCGCGTTTTCCGGCGCACCGCTACTCGGCGCTGGCGGGCTTCGTGGAGCCGGGCGAGACGATCGAGGAAGCCGTCGCGCGCGAAGTCTTCGAGGAAGCGGGCGTGCGCGTGCGTGACGTCGAGTATGTCGCGAGCCAGCCCTGGCCGTTCCCCTCGTCGCTGATGATCGGCTGCCACGCCTTCGCCGACGACCCGGCCATCGTCATCGACGAGACCGAACTGGAAGACGTGCGCTGGTTCACCCGCGAGGAATGCGTCGACGCGCTCGAAGCCGTGGCTGTGGGCGAGATGGGCCGCGCTTTCGGGGCGCCGCCGAAGCATGCGGTGGCGCATGTGCTGCTCAAGTGGTGGGTGGAGCGCGGGGCTTAGACCAGCCCCAGCTTCGCCAGTTCGCGTGCCAGCTTGGGCGGCATGGCGTCGCTCGCCGTCTCGCCTTCGGCAAGGTCGCGCGGGGCGGCTTCCTCGGTCAGATAGCGCCAGCCCTGATGCGCGCGCTTGGGCTGGGTGACGACCGGGATCAGGCGCGGTTCGAGGTGGATGTGCCAGCGGCCGTCCTCGCGCTGCGAGAACCGCACGATCGGCGACCGGCCGATCAGCGCATGCTCGAAGATCCAGTAGAGCGAGCCGCCGATCATCTCCTCATGCCGCTTGGGGAGATAACGGGTGGTCATCAGCGCCTCATCCGGGTGGCTTTCCAGCCATGCGCGCAAGGAGGCGGGGCTTTCGGCGGAGAAGGCGATCTTGGTCATGTTGAGCGGCATGGGTGGGAGATAGTCGCTTACGGTCGGGCATGAAAGATCGCCATTGCATGCGCCCTGCCCCAGCCGAAAACCGCGGGCGTCAGGCCAGCCCCACCACCACCGCGAGGCCGAGGAACGAGAAGAAGCCCATCGTGTCGGTCGCCGTCGTCACGAACACGGCCGAGGACACCGCCGGATCGACGTTGAACTTGTCCAGCGTCACCGGCACCAGAATGCCCATCAGCCCCGCGACCAGGTTGTTGATGACCATCGCCGAGGCAATCACGGCGCCCAGCAGCGGGTTGGAGAAGATCAGCCACGTCCCCACGCCGATCAGCAGGCCCAGCGCGAAGCCGTTGGCCAGCGCGATGCGGAATTCGCGCAGGATCATCCTGACGGTGTTGGAATCGGTCAGCTGGTTGGTGGCGATGGCGCGCACCGCCACGGCGAGGGTCTGCGTGCCCGCGTTGCCGCCCATGCCCGAGACGATCGGCATCAGCACCGCCAGCAGCGCGAACTTCGCGATCGCCCCCTGGAACAGCCCGACGACCGAGGCCGCCAGCATTGCCGTCGCAAGGTTCACCACCAGCCATGTCAGACGCGCGCGCACGGTCAACAGAATCGGCTCGTTGATGTCGCCGTCGCCTGCACCGGAGAGCAGCAGGGCGTCCTCGCCCGCTTCTTCCTGAATGATGTGGACGATGTCGTCGACGGTGATCTGGCCGATCAGGCGGCCTGCAGGGTCCACCACCGCCGCCGAGATCAGCGCGTACTTCTGGAAGCGCAGCGCGACTTCTTCCTGATCCATGTCGGCCGGGATCAGCGTCTGGTCGCGGGCCATGACGTCGTAGAGCGGGATGTTGCGCGGCGTGCGCAGGATCCACGAAAGCGAGCAGGTGCCGATCGGGCGGTGCATCGGATCGACGATGAACACTTCCCAGAACTCGGTCGGCAATTCGCGATGTTCGCGCAGGAAATCGATGAGATCGCCCACCGTCATCGATTCGTGGACCGCGACGAGTTCGCGGCTCATCAGACGGCCGGCGGATTCTTCGGGGTAGGACAGCGCCGACTCGATCGCGGCGCGGTCTTCCGGCTCCATCTCGGCAAGGACGGCCTGCTGGTCGGCCTCGTCGAGATCCTCCAGCATCGCGACGGCGTCGTCGGTGTCGAGCTGTTCGGCGATCTCGGCGACGACGTCGGCCGGAAGCGCTTCCATCAGCGCCTCGCGGACCCAATCGTTCAACTCGGCAATGACTTCCGAGCCCATCAGGTCGCGGATCGCGCCGGCCAGCGTCAGGCGCTCGCGTTCGTCGAACAGCTCGAACAAGTCGGCGATGTCGGCGGGGTGGAGCCCTTCGACGAGGTCGTAGACGCGATCGGTGTCTTCATCGTCGAGCGCGTCTTTGACGCTGCGGACGAATTCGGGCTTGAGGCGGTTGTCCTCGTCCAGCGATTCGGATTCGGGCGCGTCCTGACGCACGGTGTCTTCCGTGTGGTCCATCGGGTCGTGCTTGAGGTCCGCGTCGCTCATGCGGGCCGGTCTACGCAGCTATCTCGCAATTGCAACAGGGCTTTGCCATGGTCACTCGGGACTGCGCGGGCTTCGACAAGTTCAGCCGTGACCCTTCGACAAGCTCAGGGTGAGCGGAGGTGGTGTAAACCTCCCAAACCCGCTCAGGCTGAGCCTGTCGAAGTCCCTTCGGCATGGTGCTGGTTCACGCCCCCTCGTGACATTGCCGCGCCATCGCCTATATCGGGCGCCAAAGTTTACCGGCGCGATCGCGCCCGGCCTCATGGAGACAGGCAATGGCTGACGAATTGCTCACACTCTCGCTCGACACCGGCAACGGCGAAGGCGGCGACGTCAAGATCAAGCTGCGCCCCGACCTGGCCCCCGGCCACGTCGAGCGGATCAAGGAACTGGCCGGCGAAGGCTTCTACGATGGCGTGAAGTTCCACCGCGTGATCCCGGGCTTCATGGCGCAGGGCGGCTGCCCCAACGGCACTGGCATGGGCGGTTCGTCCAAGCCCGACCTGAAGGCCGAATTCAACGCCGAGCCGCACGTGCGCGGCGTGTGCTCGATGGCCCGCACCAGCGCGCCGCACTCGGCCAACAGCCAGTTCTTCATCGTGTTCGACAACGCGACCTTCCTCGACAAGCAGTACACCGTCTGGGGTCAGGTCGTCGAAGGCATGGAGCACGTCGACGCGCTCCCCAAGGGCGAGCCGCCGCGCGAGCCGGGCAAGATCGTCAAGGCGACCGTCAGCGAAGGCTGATCGGTCCCGAAACGGAACAGTGAAGGGCGTTCCTGCGGGGCCGCCCTTTTCGTTTGCGGAGCTTTCCCGGTTTCGGGGCGTTTTCAAGGCAACAGAACCATAACTTTGGGTGATGCTTGAAACGTCTCGTTCCCCTCAGCCTTTCGTGTTTCGTGCTGCTGGCCTCCTGCGGGCCGCAGACGGAACAGGCGAAGGCTCCCGCGAAGAGTTCCGACACTCTGGCTTTCGCCGATGCCCCCGGCGGCGGCGAGACCGAGGCGGCCGACAGCCTGCTGATGCGGGCGCAAGTGGCGCTCGACCGTGCTGGGTTCTCGCCCGGCGTGATCGACGGGAAGGATGGGCAGTCCTACAAGCTGGCGCTCGGCGGCTTCCAGGAAGCGCGCGGGCTTCCCCGTAGCGGACAGCTCGATCCGGCAACCCAGCAGGCCCTGTTCCCCGCACAGAACATGGCGGCGACGCGGCTGGTGGTGATCCCCGATGCTTTCGCGCGTGGGCCTTTCACGCGCAACCTGCCGACCAGAACCTCCCAGCAGGCCGGCTTCGACCATCTCGGCTACCGCTCGCTGACCGAGGCGCTGGCCGAGCGTTTCCATACCACCCCCGATACGCTGGTGGCGCTCAACGGCCACGGCACGAAAGTCGGTTCGGGCACCACGGTGCGCGTTCCCGCGATCGCCAACGTGCCCGTCGCGAAGATCGAGGGTGACGAGCGCGGCTGGTCCGACACGCTGCAGCGCCTCGGCGTCGCGGGCGATCAGCCGACAGCCGAGAAGATCGTCGTCGACAAGTCCGAGGGCACGCTGCAGGCCTTTGACAAGCAAGGTAAACTCATCGCGCAATTCCCCGTCACCACGGGCAGCGGCCATGATCCGCTCCCGCTCGGCAAGTGGGAGATCAAGGGCACCTCGCGCAATCCGGATTACCAGTACGATCCGGATCTGTTCTGGGACGCCAACAAGAACGATACCGCAAAGCGCCTCGCCCCCGGCCCCAATGGCCCGGTCGGCGTGGTATGGGTCGATTTGTCCAAGGACCACTACGGCATCCACGGCACGCCCGAGCCCGCGAAGATCGGCCGCACCGAAAGCCATGGCTGCGTGCGCCTGACCAACTGGGACGCGGCGCGCCTTGCGCAGATGGTCCATTCGGGAACCGAAGTTCTGTTCCAGGCGTGAAAACGGACGGGTCGAGTCCTTAACGGGGCAGGGCGAATCCGGGCCTCTTGTCCGCAAGATGCGTGGAATCTAGCCGATTGGCATTGTTTCCAAGGATACAGGGAGTCCCCCGCCCATGAAGATCCGCCTGATCGCCCTCGCGGGCATCTGCGCTTTTGCCGCAAGTTCCGCCAATGCGGCGACCGTCACCGCCGAGGCCAATGTCGCCCGCTCCGAAGGCAGCTGGGGCGGCGAACTCGCCGTCGGCGTGCCGGTGATCCAGGACGGTGGTTTCGCGATCACCCCGGCCGTCGGCGCGTTCTTCCACAAGCGCGACCATGACGGGTACTACGAGGACAACTCGCAGTGCTTCCGCCGCTCCAACGACGAGCAGGTCGGCGACGGTCATTGCGATAATTCGGGCACCAAGATCTTCGGCAAGGTGGAGGCGACTTATACGCTGCCGATGTCGTTCACTCTTGGTCTCGGTGCGCGTTTCATCGGTAACGACCTGCGCGCCTACGGCACCGCCGCGATGCCATTGGCGCCGTTCCTCTCGGGCAAGGTGAACGTCGGCGATCACTATGTCGCGGCGGGCGTGCAGGCGAAGTTCTGATATCGAGGGGGCTTCGACAGGCTCAGCCTGAGCGGAATTGAGAGGTTTGCACTACTCCTGCCATTGGGAGGCCTACTCCAACCCCGCTCACCCTGAGCTTGTCGAAGGGTCGAAGTCCCCGCAGCCGAATTCAGCTTTCCAGCAGGTCCACGTAAGCCACCACATCGTTGTCGGTGGCGAGGAACAGGCCGTCCTGCACGTCCTCGCTCTGTAGCGAGGCTATGCGCATGGCCTCGGACAGCGGGCCGTAGAACAGCGTGTTCGCCGCGCCGCCCTCGGCCCCGCCGTCGAGATGGTAGAGGCGCACGCTGGCGTCGTCATACGTGGTGCGCATCAGTCTTCCCGTTTGGCCCCGTCGAGGGTGCGATCGATCCGTGCGATCTCAGCCTGCGAGGCGGATTTCTCGGCCTTGGTGCGACCATGCTGGGCGCGGTTTGCCGCCGCCTCGGCCTTGTCGGCGGCGCGGGTTTTGGCCTTGCGGGCCATGCGCAGGTTGATGATCTCGGCCATGATGGCCCGACCTTACGCCTCGACCGGCGCGGTTGTCACGCCGAGATCCGGCAGGCCGACCGAGCGCTTGCCCGAGAAATCGGTGCGCACCACGATCAGGCCGTCCTTCTCCAGATAGTCGAGCAGACGCTGCACGCGGCGGGGCGAACTGGTGCCGTAGATCCGCGCGAGGTCCATGTCGTCCGGGCACGGCTTGCCGTCGATCGCGGCGCGGGCGATCACATAGAACGTCGCCAGCGCATCGTCGGGCACGTGCTTCGACAAGTTGATGAGGTCTTCCCAGCGCGCGTCGTCGGGGTTCTCGATCCCTGCGAGCGCGGCGGCGAAGCCCCGGCGGAACATCGTCGCGTCGAGGCCGCGCACCGAGATGCCCTTCATCCGGCAGCGGATGGTGAAGTCCTGGAACAGCGTGGTCGCGGACTGGAACGTGCAGTCCGGCTCCTCGGCCATCACGTTCATGATCTCGATCATCGCCGCGCGGGTTTCCTCGGCGCCGGGCTCGTTGCGCTCCCTTTCACGCTCGCGTTCGCGCGCCTGCGCGGTGGTGGGTTCGAGCAGTTCGGTCGCGGCGATGCGGCGGGCCAGCGTCTCGGCATCGTCCACACGCGGGGCGGGGCGGTGGAATTCGGGGCGATCCGGCTCGACGTGGAGATTGTCGTGCAGCAGCTCGCGCAGTTCCTCGGTGGTCGCGGTGGGCAGCGGGGCGAGCCCCGGCGTCACCGATTTGGCGCCGGTCTGCACCGTGCCGACGCTGACCGACACCGGCCGCCGCGCGATCGCGGGGCCTAGACCAAGGAACTGCCCGCGCGCGAGGTCGCGGATCGTCTCGGCCTGCCGCCGCTCCATGCCGAGCAGGTCGGCGGCGCGGATCATGTCGATGTCGAGGAAGGTGCGGCCCATCAGGAAGTTGCTGGCCTCGGCCGCGACGTTCTTGGCCAGCTTGGCAAGGCGCTGGGTGGCGATCACGCCCGCCAGACCGCGCTTGCGGCCGCGGCACATGAGGTTGGTCATCGCCGCGAGGCTGACGCGGCGGGCCTCTTCCGAGACTTCACCGGCGGCGGCGGGGGCGAACATCTGCGCCTCGTCCACCACCACGAGCGCGGGATACCACTGCTCGCGCGGGGCATCGAACAGGGCGTTGAGGAACTGCGCGGCGCACTTCATCTGCTGGTCGATCTCCAGCTCGTCGAGCGCGAGGACAACCGAGGCGCGGTGCTGGCGGATGCGCGCGCCGAGGCGGGCGATCTCAGCCTCGCCATAGGCGGAGCCGTCGATGACGACGTGGCCGAACTGCTCGGCAAGGCTGACGAAGTCGCCCTCGGGGTCGATCACGACCTGCTGAACGATCCCGGCGCTCTCCTCGAGGATGCGGCGCAGCAGGTGCGACTTGCCGGACCCGGAATTGCCCTGCACCAGCAGGCGGGTCGCCAAGAGTTCCTTGATGTCGATCTCTACCGGCTCCCCGCGCTGGGCGGTGCCGATGACGATGTTCGCGCTCACGTCCGGGCTAGTGCCAAAGCGGGGGGCGGGGTGCAAGCGGGACGGGGGGTTATCCAGAGGTTGCGTCTTGCGCGAGGGGGCTTCGACAGGCTCAGCCTGAGCGGTTTTAAGAGCCGGTCTTTAAATCCCGCTCAGGCTGAGCCTGTCGAAGGGCATCGTCCCAAGGTACAATTGGCCTGCCGCGCCCATCGGCTCACATTGCCTGTCGAAACCCCACGGGGGTCAGGTTCGGAGATTTGGGATGCTGGAACAGGCGATTGGCAAATTCGCGGGCGAGTCGCTCATCCGCGAGAAGTTCGACAACTTCATCGGCGGCAAGTGGGTGGCCCCGGTCAAGGGGCAGTACTTCGACAATATCTCGCCGGTGACCGGGCAGGTCGTGTGCCAGGTGGCGCGCGGGACGGCCGAGGACATCGAACTGGCGCTCGACGCCGCGCACGCCGCCAAGGACGCCTGGGGCAAGGCCTCGCCCACCGAGCGCGCGAACACCTTGCTCAAGGTCGCCGACCGCCTCGAAGCCAACCTCGACAAGCTGGCGCTGGCCGAGACGATCGACAACGGCAAGCCCATCCGCGAGACGACCGCCGCCGACATCCCGCTGGCGATCGACCACTTCCGCTACTTCGCCTCGTGCCTGCGCGCGCAGGAAGGCTCGATCGCCGAGATCGACCACGACACCATCGCCTATCACTTCCATGAACCGCTGGGCGTCGTCGGCCAGATCATCCCGTGGAACTTCCCGATCCTGATGGCCGCGTGGAAGCTGGCCCCGGCGCTGGCAGCGGGCAACTGCGTGGTGCTCAAGCCCGCCGAGCAGACGCCGATGTCGATCCTGGTGCTGGCCGAGATCGTCGCCGATCTGCTGCCGCCGGGCGTGCTCAACATCGTGAACGGCTTCGGCATCGAGGCGGGCAAGCCGCTGGCGCAGAACAAGCGCATCGCCAAGATCGCCTTCACCGGCGAGACGACGACCGGCCGCCTGATCATGCAGTATGCGTCGGAAAACCTGATCCCCTGCACGCTGGAGCTGGGCGGCAAGAGCCCGAACATCTTCTTCGCCGACGTGATGGACCACGACGACGACTTCCTCGACAAGGCGCTCGAAGGCTTCACCATGTTCGCGCTCAACCAGGGCGAGGTCTGCACCTGCCCGAGCCGTGCGCTGGTCCACGAATCGATCTATGATGCCTTCATCGAGAAGGCGATCGCGCGGGTCGAGGCGATCAAGCTGGGCAGCCCGCTGGACGCCGCGACAATGATCGGCGCGCAGGCATCGAACGACCAGCTGGAGAAGATTCTCAGCTACATCCAGATCGGCAAGGACGAAGGCGCCAAGGTGCTGACCGGCGGTGAGCGCGCCTCGCATGACGGCGAGCTGGCGCAGGGCTACTACGTGCAGCCGACCGTGCTGGAAGGCCACAACAAGATGCGCGTGTTCCAGGAAGAGATCTTCGGCCCGGTGCTTGCCGTCACCAAGTTCTCGACCGACGAGGAGGCGCTGGAGATTGCCAACGACACGCTCTACGGCCTCGGCGCCGGGGTGTGGACGCGCGACGGAACCCGCGCCTATCGCATTGGCCGGGGCATTCAGGCGGGCCGCGTGTGGACCAACTGCTACCACGCCTACCCCGCCCACGCGGCGTTCGGCGGCTACAAGCAGTCCGGCATCGGTCGTGAGAACCACAAGATGATGCTCGATCACTACCAGCAGACCAAGAACCTGCTCGTCAGCTACAGCCCGAAGAAGCTCGGCTTCTTCTGATCGTGGCGGGTTCGCCAAGAGCTCTCAACCCGGCGTCCCGCCACCATAACGGCGCCGGATACCTCGAAACGGCGGATGGCCCCCACGCCATCCGCCGCTTTTCGGCGTCATGAGCCTCCCGGCCCGCATCCTCGCCACTCCGGCGGCGGAGGAATGGATCGAGCGGCTGCGCGCTATCCACGGCCCGCTGATGTTCCACCAGTCGGGCGGGTGCTGCGACGGCTCCGCGCCGATGTGCTTCACCGAGGGCGAGTTCCGCGTCGGCGCGCAGGACGTGCTGCTCGGCTCGCTCATCGGCAACACCCGTGTCTGGATCGGCGCGGCGCAGTTCGAGTACTGGCGCCATACCCAGGTCACCATCGATGTAGTGCCCGGACGCGGTTCGGGCATGAGCCTGGAGGCGCCCGAGGGCGTACGCTTCATCGTGCGCAGCCGCATCTTCAGCGATGAGGAGAACGCCGCGCTCGAAGCGGCAGGTGATCCACTGCGGGGCGATGCCGTGAATGCGCTTGGCGACGGGAGCGGTTCGGCCTAGAATTTTCGCGCTTGGGTCACGGACCGCACCGAAGAGGGCGGCCGGAAGGAGAGGGACATGCGAATGGCAGCACAGATTCACGACGGTGACCGCCCGCTGGTGGCCTGTGCCTCGCACGCGCAGGACCCGGCTGATGCCGTCGCGGAACTGGTCGAGGCCATTGGCGGCGTGGAACTGGCAGGCGCGCTGCTGTTCTGCTCGCACCGCTACCCGCGCGAGGAACTGGCGCGCGTGCTCACCGCAAGGCTGCCGGGGGTGCCGCTGATCGGCTGCACCAGCGCGGGCGAACTCACCAGCCGGGGTTACGACACCGACAGCCTGCTGCTGATCGGCTTTCCCGCTGCCGGCTTTTCGATGGCTTCGCTGCGGTTCGAGGATCTCGACAACTTCGACCCTGTGACCGCGCAGGGCGCTATCCGCCAGCTCGTCGCGGGGGCGCGGCTGGACCACGGCGCGGCGGAGGATCTGCATCAGGTGGCGCTGTTCTTCGTGGACGGCCTGTCGCACCGCGAGGAACTGCTGACGATGACCGCGCAGCACGCGCTGGGCGACGTCCAGCTGATCGGCGGCTCCAGCGGCGACGGCCTCTCGTTCCGCGAGACGGCGGTGCTGCACGAAGGACGCTTCCATTCCGACGCCGCGGTGATCGCGGTGCTGACCAGCCGCCGCCCGATGCACGTCTTCTGCGCCAACCACTACCGCCCCGGCCCGGCCAAGATGGTCATCACCGAGGCGGACCCGGAAACCCGCACCGTCTACGAGATCAACGCCGCCCCCGCCGCCGAGGAATACTTGCGGCTTTCCGGCTCTCCGGGCGAGGAACTCGACGTCCACTTCTTCGCCGCCCATCCGCCGATGGTGCGCACCGGCGGCCAGTTCCACGTCCGCTCGGTGCAGAGCGCGAACCCCGACGGTTCGCTGACCTTCTACTGCGCGATCGACACCGGCGTCGTCCTTACCATCGGCGAGCCGGTGGACCGGCTGACCTGGATGCGCGAGCTGTTCCAGTCGGTCTCGCGCAAGGTGGGGGAGATCGACCATATCATCGGCTTCGACTGCGTGCTCAACCGGCTGGATGCCGAGGACCGGCAGATCCTTCGCGAAGTTTCCGACATCTATGTCGAGAACAACGTGCTGGGGTTCAGCACGTACGGCGAGCAGTTCCTGGCCGCGCACATGAACCAGACCTTCAGCGGGCTGGCGATCGGGCGGGCGGTGGATGAACCGGCACGGCCATGACGATGCCTTGCCCCCTCCCTCGTCATTGCTTCGCTGCGCTCGCAATGACGAAGTGGGTGTGAGGTCGGGAGACGATCATGGCCCTGACTGACCCCGAAGCCCGCGACACCGAAACCGCCCGCCTGCGCGCCCGCATCGCGCAGCTGGAGAAGATCAACGCCGCGCTGATGGACCGGGTGGAGCGCTCCACCGACATGCAGGGCGGGGCGTTCTCGATGTTCGAGACGGCGATCTCGCTCGACGCCATGGTGCGCGACCGCACCGGCGCGCTGGAGGTGGCGCTGGAGCGGCTCAACACGGTCAATGCGCAGCTCGCCGCCGCTCATGGCGATGCCACCGCCGCCCGCGTGATGCTGCGCGATGCCATTGAATCGCTGTCGGACGGCTTCGCGCTGTTCGATGCGGAAGACCGTATGGTCCTGTGCAACCGCGCTTACCTGAAGATCTTTCCCAATTTCGAAGGCGTGCAGGGCGATGCGCCCGAATTCGCCGAACTCGCCAGCCGCCTCGCGCAGACCGGCGCCACCATGGGCTCGCGCATGGCGCCCGAGCGCTGGCTCAAGGACCGCATGGCGCAGCATCAGCGGGCGCAGGGCGCGCACGTGCAGGCGCTGGCCGACGGCCGCTGGATCCAGATCAACGAGCTGCGCACGACCGAAGGCGGCACCGTCGGCATCTATACCGACATCACCACCGTCAAGGCCGAGGATGCCCGCCAGCGTGCCCGCGAACTGGCCGAACGCAACCTGGCGCTGCAGGCGACGCTGGATACGCTCTCCGAAGGCGTCTGCCTTTTCGACGCCCAGCGCCAGCTTCAGGCGTGGAACGAGGGCATGCTCACGGTGCTGGCGCTGGCCGAGGACGGTCCCGCCATCGACACGCATGAGGCGCTGTCGGGTTGGTGCACCGGCGAATGCGGGCTGGACCGGGTGGAAGCGCTCGACTGGCGCGAGGGCGGCGGCGCGCGGGTCGTCGCCAACTGCACGATGCGCGGGCGCTATTTCACCGTCCGTTCGGTATCGCTCAAGAACGGCGGCATGGTCTTCACGTTCGATGATGTGACCGATCATATCCAGTTCGAACGCTCGCTGACCGAGACTGCCGAAACGCTGGAGCGCCGCGTCACCGAGCGCACCGCCGAACTGGTCGAGGTGAACCGCCAGCTCGTCGAGGCGAAGAACGAGGCGGAGACGGCGAACCGCTCCAAGACCAGTTTCATCGCGGCGGCCAGCCATGACCTGCTGCAGCCGCTGAATGCGGCGCGGCTGTTCGTTTCGGCGATGGACGGTCAGGCCATGGCCGAACGGCCGCGCTCGCTGGTGCATCAGGCATCCACCGCGCTCGATTCGGTCGAGGATTTGCTCGAAGCGCTGTTCGAGATTTCGCGCCTCGATGCGGGGGCGATCCAGCCCGAGTTCGCGGACCTCTCGCTTGGGGCGATCCTCTCGGCCTTGCGCGTGGAGTTCGCGCCGCTGGCGAGCGCGGGCGGGCTGGCGTTCACGGTGCCCCATACCGCGCTGTGGGTGCGCTCCGATGCGCGCCTGCTGCGCCGGGTGCTGCAGAACTTCGTGTCCAACGCGATCCGCTATACCGAGCAGGGCAGCGTGACGGTGGAGGTGGTGGAGCAGGGCGCGGACGTCGTCGTCACCGTGCGCGATACCGGGCCGGGCATCGCCGACGTCGATCGCGACGAGATTTTCGAGGAATTCCGCCGCGTCGGCAAGACGCAGAAGATACCCGGCAAGGGCCTCGGCCTCGCCATCGTGCGCCGCGTCACGACGATGCTGGGCCACGGGATCGAACTCGACACTGCGCCGGGGGCGGGCGCGGCCTTCTCGATCCGCCTGCCGCGCGTGGACCCGGTTGCCTCGCTGGATGAGCCGGGCGCGATGCCCGCCGCTCCGCGCGCCGGGGCAGGCGGGCTGGTTCTGGTGATCGACAACGATCCGGGCATCCTTGCGGGCATGGAAGCACTGCTGGAGAACTGGGGGCTGGACGTGGTGACCGCCAACGATCCATCCGACGCGGCCGCACTGGCTGCGCTGGAGCAGGGACCGGCGATGCTGATCGTGGACTACCACCTCGATGACCGGCTGACCGGTGACCGCGCGGTGGCTATGCTGCGCGAGAAGGCCAGGCGGGCGGTCCCGGCGATGGTCATCACCGCAGATCGCGGGCCGGAAACCAAGGCGCAACTGGCCGAACTGGCGCTGCCCTTGCTGAACAAGCCGGTGAAGCCGGCGCAGCTGCGGGCGCTGCTGCGGCAGATGGACGTGCTGTGACTGTGGGGCCTTCGACAAGCTCAGGCTGAGCGGATCCAAAGCGCTTTCCTTCGTCATTGCGAGCACAGCGAAGCAATCCAGGGCAGTCTTGGCCCGCTCTGGATTGCTTCGCTGCGCTCGCAATGACGATCCGAATCCGCTCAGCCTGAGCTTGTCGAAGGCCCTGCTTGATCAGGCTAGCATAGCCAGCTTCTCGCGCCAGTTATCGGGCAAGGCTACCGGGCGGCGGCTTTCGCGTCCGACATAGACGTGCGTGAAATGCCCTTCGGCGGCCGGTTCCTCCGAGCCCTCGACGAACAGGCCGAGGTGATAAGACACGCTGCTGGTGCCCAGCTTCGCGACCGTCATGCCGACTTCCAGCTTTTGCGGGAAATGCACCGAGGCGGCATAGCGGCAGCCGGTCTCCACCACGACGCCGATCGGGTCGCCGGTCTCGATATCGAGCAGGCCCGCCTCGATCAGCCATGTGTTTACGGCCGTGTCGAAGTACGAATAATAGACCACGTTGTTCACGTGGCCGTAGACGTCGTTGTCATGCCACCGCGTCGTCAGGGGGACGAAAGCACGGTAGGCGGCGCGCGGGCGCAAGGGGTCTCGGCTCATAGGCGGCAGTGTTAGGAACGCCGGCGGCGGAGCGCCAGCGCTTCCTTACCCGCGAAAGCCGATCTTGCCCGCCATGATCACCGCCTGCGTGCGGCTGAACACGTTCATCTTCTGCAGGATCGCCGAGACATGCGCCTTCACCGTCGTCATCGAGACGTCGAGTTCATAGGCGATCTGCTTGTTGAGCCTTCCGGCCACCAGATGCCCCAGCACCACGCGCTGCTGCGGGGTGAGGGTGTCGATCCGGGCGCGGATCAGGTCTTCCTCGGCGGCCGCGCTTTCGTCTCCGGGCAGGTCGGGCATGTAGATCTCGCCCGAGAGCACCTGCTGCAGCGCATCGACGATCGCCGCGCGCTTCAGCGACTTGGGCACGAAGCCCGCCGCGCCCGCCGCCAGCGCGTCGCGCACCACGTTGCGGTCGGTCACGCCCGAGACCATCACCACCGGCGTGGCGGGGAACTTGTCCCGCACCGCCTGCAGGCCGGAAAGGTGCGAGACGTCGGGGATGTTGAGGTCGAGCAGGACGAGATCGACGTCGCCCGCTTCGTCCAGCACCCTGAGCGCCGCTTCGAGGCTGTCCGCTTCGAGGATCGTGCAGTCGGGGAAGGCATCGTCGAAGATCGAGCGTAGCCCGTCGCGGACCAGCGAGTGGTCGTCGACGATCAGAACGCGGTCGGGTGCCCCATATTCGCCCATGTTGTTTTCCGTGACGGCGAGTGTTTCCATGTCTTTATCCCGGGGAGGGATGGCGCGCCAGCGGTAACCGGCGCGCCATTTCAGGGTTGCGTTACTTGGGGATCTTGAACACCCAGAGCATGCCGCCCTGGCTGATTTCCTTAAAGGTCTTGGCCACTTCGCCGCCCCACAGCGGCACCGCGCCGCCCCAGCCGGACATGACGCCGACGTACTGCTCGCCGTCCTGCTCCCAGGTGATGGGCGAGCCGACTACGCCTGAGCCGGTCTGGAACTTCCACAGCTCTTGGCCCGTCTTGGCGTCGAACGCCTTGAGATAGCCTTCAGGCGTGCCGGTGAAGACGAGGTTGCCGTGGGTGGTCAGCACGCCGCCCCACAGCGGGGCCTTGTTCTTGTACTCCCACACGATCTTGCCGGTCTTGGGGTCCATCGCACGCAGCACGCCGATGTGGTCCTCGGCGATCGGCTTGATGGTGAAGCCCGCGCCGAGGTACGCCGCGCCCTTCTTGTAGGCGATCGGTTCGTTCCAGATGTCCATGCCCCAGTCGTTCGAGGGGACGTAGAACAGTTCGGTGTCCTTCGAGTACGCCATCGGCATCCAGTTCTTGCCGCCTAGGAACGACGGGCTGGAGAACACCGGCTTGCCCTTTTCGGTGCCGCTGGGCGCGCCCGGACGGCCCGCGTCGATCACGTTGGGGCGGCCGGTCTTGGGGTTGATGCCGTCGGCCCAGGTGGTCTGCATTACGAAGCGGTTGGCGGAGATGAACTTGCCGGTCGTCCGGTCGAGCACGTAGAAGTAGCCGTTGCGGTCGGCCTTCGCGCCCAGCTTCATCGCCTTGCCCTTGATGGTGGCGTCGAAGGGGATGAACTCGTTCACGCCGTCGAAGTCCCAGCCGTCGTGCGGCGTGGTCTGGTAGTGCCACTTGATGACGCCGGTGTCGGCATCGATGGCGAGCGTCGAGGAGGTGTAGAGGTTGTCGCCGGGGCGCAGGTGGCTGTTCCACGGCGCCGGGTTGCCGGTGCCGAAGTAGACGAGGTTGGTGCCCGGATCGTACGTGCCGCCCAGCCAGGTCGCGCCGCCGCCGGTCTTCCACAAGTCGCCCTGCCAGGTGGCATTGAGCTTGCCGGTCATGCCGTTGGGCTGGCCGTTGAGGGTGCCGATGTGGCCCTCGATCACCGGGCGTTCCCAGATCAGCTCGCCGGTATCGACGTTGCGCGCCTGAACCGCGCCGACGACGCCGAATTCACCGCCCGAGTTGCCGGTGATGACCTTGTCGCCGACGATCAGCGGCGCGGCAGTGGCCGAATAGCCCGCCTGATAGTCGCCGGTCTTCTTGTTCCACACCACCTTGCCGGTATTGCGGTTAAGCGCCACCAGATGCGCGTCGAGGGTGGCGAAGATGATCTTGTCGCCATGGATGGCGGCGCCGCGGTTGACCACGTCGCAGCACGGCATGATCGCATCGGGCAGGCGGGCATTGTATTCCCACTTCTTCTCGCCGGTGCGCGCATCGAAGGCGAACAGGCGCGAGTACGATCCGGTGACGTAGATGGTGCCGTCATAGACCAGCGGCTGCGCCTCCTGCCCGCGCTGCTTCTCGCCGCCGAGCGAGGAGGCGTAGACCGGGAGCAGCTTGGCGACGTTGCCGGTGTTGATCTGGTCGAGCGAGCTGAAGCGCTGCTGCCAGGGCCCCATGCCATACGTCAGCACGTCGCCGGGGGTGTCGGCGTCCTTGAGCAGATCGGCGCTGGTCGGGCCATCGGCGGCCGAGAGCGGTACTGCCGCGAGGCTGCTGGCTGCCGTCAGGGCTGCGAGTATATGTGTGAAACGCCGCTTCATCCTGTCCCTCCGTTTTTGGGTATTCGGCCGGGGGTGCGTGTCTCGGGAAAATGCCCCCGAACCCCGATCGTCGGCATGCAGCCTAGGACTGTAAGAGGGGCGGCAAAATTGCACCTTGGGAGGATGGGGCCTTGTGCGATGGGGCTTCGACAGGCTGCACCTAACCCTTCGACAAGCTCAGGGTGAGCGGAGGTCGTGTAAACCTCTCCACCCCGCTCAGGCTGAGCTTGTCGAAGCCCCGGCCGCGCGCACAACGCATGGATCAATCCGGTTCGGGGGGCGCCGGTCGCAGTCGGCACCCCCGTCCCCCTCCGGAGCTTTACGCGGTCTGCGAGGCCAGCGCGGGTTTCCACTCGACGCCGTACCGCGCGAAGATCGCCTTCATGCGGCCGTCCTTCGCCATCGCGGCGAACTGTTCCTCGATGGCGAAGCCCAGGTTGCGGCTGTTTTCCTTCACCGCGATGCCGATGTCCCAGCCGGGCGAGAGCATCGCGGGCAGAAAACCCTTGCGGCGCGCGATGCCCGCATCGGGCGCGTCGTGCAGGGCGGCCTCGATCTGTGCGGTGCTGGCGACGGCGGCGTCGGCCTCGCCCTTGCCGACGGCCATGACCGCCTCGTAGCCGGTGGGGACATGGATCACGTCCTTCGACAAGGCCCCGCCCGCATGGCCGAGCAAGTAGAAGTCGGGGATCGAGTCGAGTTCCGCCGCGATCCGTTTGCCCTTCCAGCGCACCGGCATCGCCTCGCAGTCCGCTGCCTCACCGCAGGCGGCACCGAAGCTCTCGCGGTAGTAGGGGGCGAGGAAGGTGACGTTGTCCTCGCGCGCCATCAGCTGGCGGTCGAAGGGGACGTGCAGCATCACGTCGCAGGGCTGGAAGCCGAGCAGCCCGCCGCGCCAGATGACGTTGCGCAAGTCGTCGGACAGATCCTCGTCCGCCGTGAACAGCGCGATGTCGGCGCGCACGCCCAGCTTCTCGGCAAGGGCATGGGCGAGATCGACGTCGATGCCGGCCGGCTTGCCGCCATCCTCCCACGACCACGGGCGGTTGTCGGTGTAGAGGCCGACGCGCAGCGCGCCCAGCGCCTTCACCTTCTCCAGCGGCGCGGCGAGAAGCGACGCGGGCCGCAGGGACGCAAGCGCCCCTACAGCCCCGAGACCCCTGAGAAGGGACCGGCGGTCCACCGCTTATTCGTCCGTGTGCTTGGATTCCAGCCAGGCGCGGATCGCCCAGCCGGCCTTCTGGCCCAGCACGTCGCCGAAGGGCGGCATGTAGACCTTGCCGTCATGCGCCGAGCCGTGGCGGAAGCGCTCGACGAACCATTCGTCGCCCGAGGCACCCAGTTCGAGGTAGCGCAAGTCAGGCGCGATGCCGCCGGAAATGGCTTCAAGGCCATGGCAGCGCGCGCAGTTCTGGCCGTAGGCGGACTGGCCGATGGCGATCGCCTTGGCATTGCCGGTGTAGGGGTTCTCGGTCTTCCACACGTCGTTGCCGCCTTCGATATCGGGCAGGGCAGAGGTGTCCACCGGTTGCGGCACGACGTCGCCGTGCGCGTAGAGATTGGTGCCGATCGAAAGCGAGGTGATGGCGGCGGCGACGGTCAGGACCGCGCGGCCGATGCGAATGGTCATGGATCAGGTGTCCTCTGCGACTTCGGGTTGCGCTTGGCTTCTCTTCCCGAATGTTGCTTTCGGATAACCTTGGGTCCGGGCGGGTGACCAGTTGGCCAATGGTACAAGACCAAGGTCGCATTGCCGTGCGCACGGGAAGGCGTAGGTTTCCGGGCATGGAGAGAAGCCTGAAGACTTTCGCGCTGGCGCTTTGCGCCCTTTATGCGGCCCCGTCCCATGCGCAGGATGCCGATGGCGCCGTCACGCGCGCCTATGTCAGCAACGAGCGGTCCTCGACCGTCACCGTCGTCGATCTGGCGAGCGGAAAGGCCGTGGCGCAGTGGCCGGTGGGCAAGCGCCCGCGCGGGATCACCATGACGCGCGACGGCAAGTACGTGCTCGTCTGTGCCAGCGCCGACAATGCGGTGGAAGTGCGCGACCCCGCCACCGGCGCGCTGGTGGCGACATTGCCTTCGGGCGCGGACCCGGAGCAGTTCTTCGCCTCGCACGATGGCAAGCTGCTTTACGCCGCCAATGAGGACGACGGCGCGGTGACCGCGATCGATCTCTCCGCGCGCAAGGTCGCCTGGCAGGTGACGGTGGGCAAGGAGCCCGAAGGCGTCGCCGAAAGCCCGGACGGCGAATGGCTTCTGGTCACCAGCGAGGAGGACAATTCGGTCGCCTGGATCGACCTCGCCACCCACACCGTCACCGGGGAGACCGAGACCGAGGCGCGGCCCCGCCATGTCGAATTCACGCCCGATGGCAAACAGGTCTGGATCGCGGCGGAAGTGGGCGGGGTGGTGCAGGTTGCCGATGTCGCGAGCAAGGAGGTCGTGAAGACCATCCGCTTCGCCCCGCCGGGCGCGCCGGATTACAAGGTCATGCCCTGCGGCATCCGCTTCACGGCGGACGGGAAGACGGCGGTGGTGGCGCTCGGCCGGGCGGACAGCGTGGCGCTGGTGGACGTGGCGAGCGGGGAGGTGCGCGGCTACGTCAAGGTCGGCGCGCGGCCGTGGCACCTCGCGATCCTGCCCGGCGGGGGTAGCGCGCTGGTCGCCAACGGGGCGAGTGACGACCTCTCGCTGGTGGACCTTGCGGCGATGAAGGTCACTGCGACGATCCCGGCGGGCGAGGGGCCGTGGGGCGTGGCACTGGGGCGCTGAGGTAGCGCTGTGGTCCTTCGACAAGCTCAGGACGAGCGGGGTTTGGGTTAATTTCCAATCCCCGGCCCCGCTCTCATTCCCCATTTCCGCTCAGGCTGAGCTTGTCGAAGCCCCCTCGGTCAAACGCCATCCTCCCAAAGTACCACTGCCCAAAGTCCAATTTCGCGCCGCCCGCCCCGGCCGCATGGTCCGCCTCAGTCGCAGGAATAGACGACAACTTCCAACGGGGGACGGATCCATGATTTCGCGGATCATTTTACGCGGCGGTGCCGCGCTGGGCGTACTCGCCCTGGCTATAGCACCCGCCTACGCAGGCAGCAGCGAGGCGCTTCTGAAGCGCCTGCACGAAAAGGGCATTCTCAGCGACGAGGACTACACCGAGCTGCTCGCGCAGGAGCAGGCCGAAGCTTCCGCTCCAACTCCGGCCTCGGCACCCGCCGCAGCCGCGCCCGCCGGTGACCCCGGCCTCTACGTCAAGCGTACCGAGAGCGGCATCGGCCTCGAAGTCGGCCCGGCGACGATCAAGTTCTCGGGCTCGGTCAACGGCTTCTACGTCCACGACAACCCGGCGAGTGCATCGGCCACCACCGCCGTCACCGGCGGCGTCGCCAGCGTCGGCACGCGCAATTCCAGCGCGGTGCGCAACGGTCTGCTGCCGGGCTTCCTCAAGGTCGAGGTGAGCACGAAGCAGGAGGGCTGGGACATCGGCGCCTTCTTCGGCATGTATCCGGGCATCAACTCGGCCGCATGGGGGGCGCTGGGCGCCAACAACGGCGGCCAGCCGACCGCGCTGGCGACGGCGGGCATCGATTTCCGCCAGACCTACCTGACCTTCGGCAAGCCCACCGTCGGCACTTTCAAGATCGGCCGCGACATCGGCCTGTTCGGGTCGGAGGCGATCCTCAACGACATCACGCTGCTTTCATCCGGTACGCCGGGGGGCAACGTGGCGCCGGGCAACACGACGCTCGGCCGCATCGGCGTGGGCTATATCTACACCGACTTCCAGCCGCAGATCACCTATACCTCGCCCAGCTTCGGCGGCGTGCAGGCATCGGTGGGCGTGTTCCAGCCGCTGTCCTCGCTGACCGGCCCGGCGCAGGAGAACTCGCAGCCCGGCTTCCAGGGCAAGATCACCTATGACGCGACGCTCGGCGGCATCGGCCTTCGCGCCTGGGCAGGCGGCGTGACGCAGCGCCACAACGAGATCACCGGCCAGAGCTACACCGGGCAGGGCCTGGACTTCGGTGGCAAGCTGACGGCGGGTCCGATCACGGCGGTGGGCTACTACTACACCGCCAAGGGCCTCGGCACGACGGTACTGGGCCTGCACGACACCGACGGCTTCGGCAACGCCCGCAAGAGCGACGGCTTCTACCTTCAGGCGCTCGCCAGCTTCGGCAAGTTCGCGGTGGGCGGCAGCTACGGCGAAAGTTCGCTGCATTATGCCAACGCCGCCGACGCGCTGGCCAGCCCGAACCTCGTCGACACCAATTCGAGCTGGGTCGGGCAGGTCCGCTACAGCCTGACCAGCTGGGTCACGCTGATCGGCGAGTACACCCATTCGAAGGCCAAGGCGCATTCCGGCAACGCGGCGTCGAGCGACGCCCTCGCGCTGGGCGGCATCCTGTTCTTCTGATCCTTGCGTCGTCCCGGCATGCACCGGGGCGACGCGCCACCATCACCGGAGTCGCAGCCATGATGGAATATCGTAAGTTACCTCCGGAACGCCCGCCCGAAGCGGGGCCGCACGGGAGGTCAGACCCATGAACACCATGAAGTACAACGCCGGCGCGCGCACGCTGCACTGGATCATCGCATTGCTCATCATCGGCAACCTCGCCAGCGGGCTGCTGCACTTCGCGATACCCGTCCACAAGGCGATCGGGCTGACGGTGCTGGTGCTCTCGCTGGCGCGGCTCGGCTGGCGCATGGCGTGGAAGGCGCCGCCGTACCCGGCCTCGATGAGCCGCGCGGAAGTCGGCCTCGCCCATGCGGTGCATGGGGTGCTCTACCTGTTCATGATCGCGATGCCGCTGTCGGGCTGGATCATCGCGTCGGCGGGCAAGTACCCGCTGTCGTGGTTCGGGGTGTTCGAGTGGCCCAAGCTCGCGGTCGTAAAGGGCAGCGCGATCTACGGCGCGGGGCACGAGTTCCACGAGATCGGCGGCTGGGTGCTGCTGGTGCTGGTGCTCGGCCATATCGCGGCGGCGCTGCGCCATCATTTCATGCTGAAGGACGGCGTGCTGCGCCGGATGCTCTAGGCGCCATTCGAAGGGGGAGGGCGCCGCAAAGGCGCCACGAGGGATGCGAAAGACAAGTCTTGTCATGGCCGGGCTGCTCGCCTCGGTGTCACCCGTATGCGCCGAGGAAGCGCCCATCGTCGTCACCGCGCCGGGCGGCGCGATCGACCTCGACGAAGCGCGTGAGATCGACCCGCAGGCGCTCGACATCGCGGGCAAGCGCGATCTCGGCCGCGCGCTGGAGCGTACCGTGCCGGGCTTGACGCTGGCCGAATCGACCGGCAACCCCTGGCAGGCAGCGATCACCTGGCGCGGGTTCTCCGCCTCGGCGCTGCAGGGCGCGGAGCAGGGGATGGCGGTCTACCTCGACGGGGTGCGCTTCAACCAGCCGTTCGGCGACGTGGTGCTGCTCGACGTGGTGCCCGAGATGGCGCTGGCGAACGCGCAGCTCAACGATGCCAACCCGGTGCTGGGCCGCAATACGCTGGCGGGCTCGCTGCTGCTGACCACGCATGATGGCGTCAGCCTCTCCGGCCTGCGCCTGCAGGCGGACGTGGACACGGTCGGCAGCCTGGGCGGCAGCGCCTCGCTGGGGCTGGGCGACAAGGCCGACAACCTCCTCGTCGTCGCCGAGGCGCGGCATGACGACGGCTGGCGCGTCGCCTCGCCCTCGACGCTGAAACGCGTGTTCGCCAAGGGCGTCCACGATGCCGGAACATGGGGGATCGAGGTGCAGGGCCTCGCCGCCGACACCGATCTCACCGGCAACGGCGTCGCCCCGGTCGAACTGCTCGCCGCCAAGTGGAACGCGGTATTCACCACGCCCGACGTCACCCACACCCGCTTCGCGCGGCTGGTCGCCGCACCGTGGATCGCGGCAGGCGAGACCGGGCGCATCGAACTGCGCACCCATTGGCAGACCCTCACCCGCAAGAGCGCCAACGGCGACCTCGCCGACTTCGGCGCCTGCGAGGACGATGCGGGCTACCTCTGCCTCGGCGATGACGACGAGTTCGAGGAACCCTTGCTGGCGAACGGCGCCCGCGTGGTGAACGACCCGGCGGTGGACGACTACGCCGTGTTCAACCGAGGCCGCGAGCGGACCCGCAGCGGCGGTGCCATGCTGCAATGGCTCGACGAGCGCGAGACCGAGAACGGCACCCGCCGCTTCGCCGTGGGCGCTTCGTGGGAACGCGCGCGCACCCGCTTCACCGCTACCACCGAACTGGGCGAACTGGAGGAGGACCGCTCGGTCGAGGGCCTCGGCCTGCTGCTGACCTCGGAGGAGGGCGGCATCACCCCGGTCGACGTCGTCACCCGCATGAGCGACCTGGCGCTTTTCGCCAGCGCCGAAGTTCCGCTGACCCCCGCGCTGACGGTCGAGGCCGGGGGGCGCTGGTCGCGCAACACGGTGAAACTGGACGACCGGCTGGGCGATGCGCTCGACGGCAGCCACCGGTTCAGCCGCCTCAATCCCTCGATCGAGTTTGATTATGCGGTGGGCGCGGATGTGCATGCGACGGCGGGCTTCGCGCTAACCAGCCGCAATCCGACGCCTGCGGAGCTGTCCTGCGCCGATCCGGAATCGCCCTGCACGCTGGCGAATTTCTTCATCGCCGATCCGCCGCTGAAGGCGATGACCGCGCGCAACTGGCATGCCGGGCTGTCGGGCGGCGCCAATGCTTTTGGGGCAGCGCTGACATGGCGGGTGAACGGCTGGCGGTCGGACACGAAGAACGACATTCGCATGATCGCCTCGGAAGTGCGCGGACGGGCCTATTTCGCCAACCTCGGCGAATCGCGGCGGCAGGGGATCGAGGCCTCGGCCGACTGGCGACAGGGCGGCTGGCGGTTGTCGGGCAGCTATGCCTTCACCGATGCGAAGTTCCGGCAGGACTTCGCGGTGTCGAGCCCGTCCAACCCCGAGGCGGACGAGGATGGTCTGGTCGAAGTCCAGCGCGGGGATCGCCTGCCGGGCGTGCCGCGCCATTCGGTGAACCTCTACGCAGGCCGGGCAGGCAGAGGCTGGGAACTGGGCTTGGCGATGCGCGCGCGCTCCGGGCAGGTGCTGGTGGGCGATGAGGGCAACGACAATGCGAAGACCCCGGCCTACGCGGTGTTCGACATGATGGGCCGGGTGGAAGTCGCGCCGGGGATCGAGCTGGCGGCGGAACTGCGCAACATGTTCGACCGGCACTACGTCACGATGGGCACGTTCTCCGAGATCGACGAGATCGAACTGGCCGAGGCGCCCGGTGCGGACAATCCGCGCGCCTATGCTCCGGGTGCGCCGCGCAGGCTGACGGTGTCGGTTCGGGCGCGGTTTTGAGGGCGGCTTTGGCCCACCGCGTCCGGCTAGGCAGCAAGCTGCCAAGCCTCCCAGCCCTCCCGCACGCGGGAGGGCTGACGCGCTTCACCCCCTCCCGCTTGCGGGAGGGGCAGCGAGACTTGGCCGCAGGCCCTAGTCGCAGCGGGGTGGGCCCGAGCCCGAGACTGAGCCTACAACCTCGGCAGCAACCGCGCCTCAAGCCCCGGATAGAGATGCGAGACGCTGCGCTGCAATTCGTAGCGCGCCGCCTTCAGCCCGGCGAACCGCTCGGGGATCGGCAGTTCCCCCGCCTCGGTCATGTCGAGCCCGTCGGCCACCGCCTGCGTCAGCGTGGCCTCCAGCCAGTCCAGCCAATCCCGCGTCTGCGCGATCGCGCCGCCGTCCCGGTCCAGCGGCCCGTGCCCCGGCAACAGCAGCCCATGCTGCACCGCCGTCAGCCGATCGAGCGCCGCCCGCCACTTCACCAGATCCGCATGCGGGGTCGAGGGCGCGCGGTCGTGGAACACGAGGTCGCCCGCCAGCAGCGTCCCCGTCGCCTCGTCGAGCAGCGCGAGATCGCCCGCCGAATGCCCCTGCATCGCGAAGAGCCGGAACCTGCGCCCGCCGAACAGGGCCTCCCCCTCCGCCACGTCGCCGAGCGGCAGGACGACATGGGTGCCCTTCATCCAGTCCGACAGCAGGCGGTACATGGCATCGGAGAACCCCTCGCCGTCGCGCTCCAGATCGGCGCGGGTGGCGGGCAGGGCGTGGACGATGGCGGGATCGAAGGCCGCCGCCCCCAGCGCATGATCGGGGTGCAGATGGCTGACGTAGACCCGCCCCACCGCCTTGCCCGTCACCGCCTGCGCCAGCGCGCCAAGCGCCTTGCCATGCTCCAGCGAGACGCCCGGATCGAACAGCACCGCGCCCGCGTCGGTGGCGATGATGGCGCTGTTGGCGATCATGCCGCCGTTGTCGAACAGGATCGGCGCATCGGCGCCGCGCACCATCCACACGCCCTCGGCGACGGGCTCGGCCTTGGGAGCATAGGCCCCGGCGAAGGTCTCGGCGCGGGCGGCGACGGGCAGCGCCAGCGCGGCGCCGATCAGGCTGCGGCGGGTGAGGTTCACCTGGCGGCCAGCGCCGCGCTGCGCGGGGTGACCGTGCCGTCGAATTCCAGCCCCGAACTATCGCGCGCGGCGATCGAGAGCGGCCCCTTCGCATCGTCGACGATGAAGGTGAAGGCCGGGTCTTCGGCCACCGCTCCGAAGACCTGCAGGTCGGCGAGCGGGGTTCCGGCCGAGGAGGTCACGGTCACCCGCTCGATGTTGTAGGCGGCGATGTTCTCGACGAGGCCGGTGTCCATCGGGTGCCGTAACGTCACCCTGAGGCGCGTTTGAGTGCCGCTGAGTGCCCATGCCGCGCCGTGCATTTCGCCGAGGTGATTGGCCCAGTCGCCCTTGACCCGGCTGACCGGCGGGGCCGAGCAGCCGCCGCCCGCCGCATCGATCCAGTTCCCCGAGACGTGCCACACCCCGTCCGTCGTGAGCACTGCCGCGCGCACCGGGGTGCGCTGGTCGAGCTTGATCCGCGTCGCCAGAAACGGCGCGGCGGCGCGGGGGGCATAGTCCACCGCGACGGGAATCGGGTTGAGGTCGGCGAAGATCAGGATGCGCTTCACGTCGGGAAGGGCGCGCGCATCGACGGTGACGGGAAAGACGCGCTGGTTCTCGGCGATCTCGGGGATTTCGACCTTCACGGCAGAGTCGAAGCGCACCGTGGCGTCGCCGAACAGACGCTCGGCGTGATACTCCCACATCGGCGATTTCAGCGGGTCCGCAGGCAGCGCGAAAGCGGCCGGGACCGGCGCGGCGAGGGTGGCGATGAGGGCCAGCAGGATCTTCTTGCGGATCATACCAAGGGCCAATGTAGGCCGGGCCTCGCTCGCGTCATATTGGACCTTGGGAGGAGCCATGGAACGCATCGGACGAAGGCTGGCGATAGGGCTGATTCTGGCGGCCGTTTGCGTCCCGGTCGCGCGCGCTGCCGACGATTTCGACGCCGATGGCTTCCGCACCGCCCGCTACCGCGCGCCGGTGGACCGGCTGCCTGCGCCCGCCCGCCGGATCGCGTTGGAGGACGCGCTCGGGCTGGACGAAGCCCTGTTCATCGACGTGCTTCCGGTCGAGTCCGGCCACCGTGACCCCGCGACCGGCCAATGGCGCCTCAGCCAGCCGCACGAGACGGTGCCCGGCGCGCTCTGGCACCCGGAGACGGGGCGCAGTCCGGTCGATCCGGTGCTCTGGCGCGGGCTGGAGCAGGCGGTCGCCGAGGCGCGCCGGGGAAGGCCGCGTCTGCCGGTCGTGCTGTTCTGCCGCACCGATTGCTGGATGGGCTGGAACGCCGCACGGCGTCTGGCGAAAGGCGGCGTGCGCCACGTCTACTGGCTCGCCGAGGGGATCGAGGGCTGGCACGCCGCAGGCCGCGCACTGGTGCGGGCGGAGCCGGTGGTGGTGGCTCCGAGCTGATCGTCACCCACCATCGTCATTGCGAGCGCAGCGAAGCAATCCACGGCGGTTTATGCGGCCCTGGATTGCTTCGCTGCGCTCGCAACGGCGAACGGGGGGTAAGAAAAACCCGCCCGCCGCTGGGTCGCGGCGGACGGGCCCCTTGAGAGTCGGTCGTGAAACTCAGCGCTGCTTCTTGAGGTAGTCGATGATTTCCTTGCGCTTCGCCGCATCCTTGAGGCCGGGGAAGCTCATGCGGTTGCCCGGCACCAGCGCGCGCGGGTTCTCCAGCCACTTGTCGAGCGTGGCGTCGTCGAGCGTCAGGCCCGACTTCTTCACGGCGTCCGAGAAAGCGAATTTCCCCTGGCCCATCTTATGGCCATAAGTGCCGAACAGGTTGGGGCCGAGCTTGTTCGGCGCGCCCTTGGCAACGTTGTGGCATACCGCGCAGCGTGCGAACGAGACCGGCGGCGCGGCCGGAGCGGCGGGGGCGGCCTCTGCGGTCGAGGTCAGCGCGGCCTGCCCGCCCAGGCAGGCCATCAGCGCCAGCGCTCCCGCAGCGGCGAGGCCCACGCGCTTCTGCCTGATGTTCATGTCATGTCTCCCGTTAGCCTGTCCTGTGGCCTGTCGCTTTCGCACGGGGCATGGCGGGTCGATATTGGACTTTGGACCCGGCCTGCATCCTGCGAAGGGGCATCGTACCAAGGGTCACTTGTCCGCCTCCGCCCCGCAGGCGCAGTCTGGCGCCGGGCAAAAGGGGGAGCGGACTTGCTGAACGAGCACGAACTGCGCCGCATGGTAGTGAGCGAGATGCACTTGCGACGCTGGCCTCTGGTCCGCGCGCCGGCGTCGATCGTGCAGTTCGTGCGGCTGCTCGATTCGGCCGATCGCGAGGAGGAACTGGCGGCGATGCGCGCGCTGCCCTCGGCCGGGCCGATAGAGCCGTGCAGTCGGCCTCGCCATCTTTCCGGGACCCTCGCGCCGGGGCTCGCCTTCACATGGGAGCGGCACAGCGAGGCGAGTACGACGACGCTGTTCGTGACCGGCGGCGCGGCGATCCGGCCTGCTCTCACCGATGCGCTGGCATGGGCGGGGAGCCTGCCGGGCAAGGTCATCCGCGCCTCGCGCGTGCAGCTGGTCGAGGATGAGGCGGCGGCGCTGGCGCTGCTGCCCGAACTGGGCTTCGCGGCGGACGACCTCGTCACCTGCTACATCGGCGATGCGCCCGGAGAGCGGCAGGCGCGGATCTGGTCGGACTTTCGGCTGCGCGAGGACGGCTTCGGGGTGATTCTCGCGGCGGCTTGCGGGATGGCTCCCGGTGCTTTCTCCCGCACTCTGCAGCGGCTGCAGGAGCTGGGCAACTACCGCAACCTCGCGCTGCTGGGCCTGCCCGTCGCGCGTGAGGGCTGGCGCGCGCTCGACCGCATCGAGGCAATGCTGGGCGAGACCAACCGCGCCGTCGCCCGCCCTGAAGTCACCGACGACGATCTGCTGGAGGACGTGACCCGCCTCTCGATGGAACTGGTGGCGCAGGCCAGCGCCTCCGACTTCCGCATGAGCGCCACCGCCGCCTACGCCACCATCGTCGAGGAGCGGCTGGCCGAACTCAACATCGCCGCGATCCCGGGGCAAGTCTCGCTGGCGGACTTCACCCAGCGCCGCTTCCTGCCCGCCGTGCGGACCTGCGCCGCGCATCGCCGCCGGGCCGAGCAGCTGTCGCAGCGCACCTCGCAGGCACTGGCGCTGCTCAGGGTGCGAATTGAGACGCGAATCGAGAACCAGAACGGCCTGCTCCTCGCCTCGATGGAGCGCAGCGCCTCGCGTCAGTTGCGCCTGCAACAGCTGGTGGAGGGGCTCTCGGTCGTCGCGGTGAGCTACTACGCGCTCGGCCTGATCGCCAAGGTACTGGAAGGCGTGGAGGAACTGGGCCTGAGGATTCACGCCCATGTGGGCACCGCGCTGCTGGCTCCGCTGGTGCTTGCGGGGGTGTGGCTGGCCATCCACCGGATGAAGCGGCGCATTCTCGGTCCGGAGGAAGGAAAATGACGCTGGATGAAAATAATCTGCAAGACTCACTTGCCGGGTCCGGATTCGTGCGCTAGTGGCGCGCTCCTGCCCCGGAGCGGATGCAAATCCAGCTCCAAGATTTAGCGGTCGTGGCGGAATTGGTAGACGCGCAACGTTGAGGTCGTTGTGGGCGAAAGCCCGTGGAAGTTCGAGTCTTCTCGACCGCACCAGGCAGTATTCGAACAGCACTGATCATGGCCTTCGGGCTCCCCTCGCAAGAGGGGGATCTGCTGTTCGTATCCTTTTTCGACCAGAAGCATCTGCATGCGGCGACCGGGATTATCCCCGACGCCGGCCATCGCCGAGTTCGGACGGACATGGGCAAATCTGCACGAATGTTCCAGAGTCGCTCCACATCACTGCTGTAACGAGGCGCAATGCCCTCCCGGAACGTCCATTCCCGTATCCACGTGCTTGCCATCGGCGGCGCGCATCAGTTCGGCCATATCGTGCCGGTCGCCTGTGAGCTTGCCCGCCGTCATCCGGGGCAGGTACGCCTGTTCGTTTCCGCCGAGGCCGAAGTGGCGGCGGCCATGGCCTATGCAGGGCAGGGCGCGGCGCCCGAGATCGTCGTCATGCGCCTGCCCGCCGTCACTGCGCTGCTGCCGTCCTCGATGCACAAGTTCGTGCGGCTTACGCTCTGGGCGAAGCGGCTGCGCGATGCGGCGGTGATCCTCTGCGCCGAGCGGACCTCCACCATGCTCAAGCGCCTGCCGGGGGATTGCCCGCCGATCCTTCACATCCCCCACGGTGCGGGCGACCGCGCTGTCGGTTTCGAGCCGCGCTTCCGCCTGTTCGATCACGTCATGCTGGCAGGTCGCAAGGACCGCGATCGCCTCGTTGAAGCGGGCTTCGTGAGAGCGCAGGACTGCACCGTCACCGGCCCGATCAAGCTGGCCGCCGTGCTCGATAATGCGCAGGCCCGGCCGCCGCTGTTCGACAACGCGCGGCCGACGATCCTCTACAACCCGCACTTCTCGAAGAAGCTCTCCTCGATCGAGGCGTTTGGGCGGGGGCTGATCGCGGCAGTGGCGGCGGACGGTCGCTACAACCTCGTCGTCGCGCCGCACGTGCGGCTGGCGAAGCGATGGTCGGCGGCGAAGCGGCGCGCGTGGGAGGCGCTGGCGATCCCGGGGCAGGTCACCGTCGATCTCGGCTCGCCGCGCTGCAACGACATGACCTATACGCTGGGCGCGGACCTCTACGTGGGCGACGTCAGCAGCCAGGTCTACGAATTCCTCGTCCGCCCGCGCCCGTGCCTGTTCGTCGATGCCAAGGGCGTCGACTGGCAGGACAGCGAGGACTACGCGATGTGGCACTTCGGCGAGGTGATCGCCCCCGACGCCGACCCCGTCGCCGCGATCGAGCGCGCCTTCGCGGCGCACGGGGACTACGTCCAGCAGCAGCGCGAGCGCATGACCTACACCATCGACGGCATCGCGTGGCTGGCTGACGGCACGCCGACTTTCGGCACGCGTTGCCCGGTGCGCGAGGCGGCAGACACGGTGGAACGGTTCGCGGGGCTGAGAACGAAGGCAATCGCGGCAATCGCTTGACCCCCAATTAGCGCGATTATCCACCTATCCTCGTCATCCCCACCTTCGCGGGGATGACGGGATGTGCTTACGGCCTTTCCGGCGGGGATCGAACGGCGGTGTGGACCTGCCTCCAGAATGGGAACATAAGAAGAACATAATTCCCGATTCGTAAGGCCCGTCCCATGTCCCGCCCTCAGGCCCCCGCCTGTATCGAAGATCCGCCCCCGGGCACGCTCCCGCCCCTCGCTCGCGCGCAACTGCACGAGGTCCATGCGGAGGCGGAGGACTGGGCTTCGGCGCTGGCCTTCGCCTTCGGTATGGTCGAGGCGGAGGCGGCGCGCCCGATCCTTCTGCTACGCCCCCGCCGCAAGGGCGCGGGCCTCGTGCCGTGCGGGGAGGGACTGCGCGCGCTCGGCGTGGACCCGGCGCGGCTGGTGATCGTCGATGCCCGTAACGACGCTGCCCTGCTGCGCGCGGGGCTGGACGCGGCACGCAGCAGCGGTCCGGCGGCGGTACTGATGGAAAGCTGGGGGGCGATGCGCGAATACGACCTCGTCGCCAGTCGCCGCCTGATCCTTGCGGCGGAAGGCTCGCGCATCCCGGTGGTGATCCTGCGCGGCGATGCCGAGCCGCGCTCCAGCGCCGCACATACCCGCTGGACGGTTTCCAGCGCCCCCTCGGCCCCTCTGGAGACGCGCGCGCCGGGGGCCGCGACGCTGCTCGTCGAACTCGTACGCAGACGCGGCGGCCCGGCGGGGCAACGCTGGCGGCTGGAATGGAATGAAGACCATGGCGGTTTCCGCGAACTCCCCCTCGACACCCGGCCCGCCACCGAAGAGCGCGGGCCGCCGCTACCTGGCACTGTGGTTCCCCTTTCTGCCGTGCGAGCGCGCGCGCCGCTCCGGCGTACTGCCTGAAGGAGACGCCCCGCAGGCTCTCGTCGCGCGCGATGGACAGGCGCTGCGCCTCGCTGCCGTGGACGTGACCGCGATGCAGCAGGGCCTGTCTTCCGGCATGACCCTCGCCGATGCGCGGGCGCGCAGCCCGGACCTTGCCACCGCGCCGCACGATCCCGTCGCCGACGCGCGGGTGCTGGAGCAGCTGGCGGGGGCGATGATCGCCTTTACCCCGCTCGTCGCGCTCGATGCGCCCGATGGCCTGCTGCTCGACGTCACCGGCTGCGCGCACCTCTTCGGCGGGGAGGAGGCGCTGGTGCGCCGCGTGGTGAAGGATGTCGGTCCGACTACCCGCCACGCCCTCGCGCCTCACTCTGCCGCCGCCCGTGCGCTTGCCCGCTTCGGTGGGAAGGACGACGTTCGCACTCTTCCGGTCGCCGCGTTGGAACTGGACGAGGGCGCGCTTTCCGGTCTGCGCCGCGCGGGCCTCGAGACGCTGGGCGATCTTGCCGCGCGGCCGATGGCGGGGCTGGCGGCGCGCTTCGGGGAGCTTGCGGTCAGCCGCCTGCGCGCCATTCTGGGAGAGACCGGCAGCCCGGTCATTCCCGTCCGCCTGACCGAGCCGATCCGGCTGGAGACGCGCTTTCCCGAACCGCTGGGCCGCACCGACGATGCGCTGGAGGTGGTCGAGGACATGCTCGCGCAGGCCGGGCGCACGATGGAGCAGCGCCAGCTGGGCGGGCGGCGCTGGGCGGTCACGCTCCACCGCAGCGACAACCAGCGGCGGCGGCTGGTGGTGGAGACGGGCCTTGCGGTGCGCGATCCCGCCGCCGTCATGCGCCTGCTGCGCGAGCGGATCGACACGCTTTCCGACCCGCTCGACCCCGGCTTCGGCTTCGATGCGATCACCCTGGCGGTGCTCCACGCCGATCACCTGCCCTCGCGCCAGATCCTGCTTGAGAGCGGCAAGGAAGAAAACGCCGATAATGTTTCGGCGCTGGTGGACCAGCTCAGCGTGCGGCTGGGCGAGGACAGCGTGCGCCGCCTGATCCCGCGTGACCGCCACTTGCCCGAGAAGGCGCAGGCGCTGGTTCCTGCGCTGCGCCTGCGAGGCGCCCCATGGCCGGAGCCCGAAGACATGCCACCCCGCCCGCTGCTGCTGCTCGACCCGCCGCAACCGGTCGAGGTGATCGCCGGCGTGCCCGACAGCCCGCCCCAGCGCTTCCGCTGGAAGGGCCGCCTCCACGACGTCACGCTGGCCGAGGGACCGGAGCGGATCGGCGCGGAATGGTGGCTGAAACGCGGCGGCCACATGCCGGGAGGTGCGGGGGAAACGCGCGACTACTACCGCATCGAGGACGGCGCGGGCCGCCGCTACTGGATCTTCCGCCACGGCCTGTTCAGCGAGAAACCCGACCCGCGCTGGTATCTCCACGGCCTGTTCCCGTGAACTTCGCCGAACTGGTCACCGCAACCAACTTCAGCTTCCTGCGCGGCGCCTCGCCGGGGGAGGAGATGGTCGCGCGCGCGCTGGCGATGGGCATGGCCGGCATCGGCATCGCCGACCGCAATACGGTGGCGGGCGTGGTCCGCGCCCATCGCGCATGGAAGGAGATGGGCCGGGCGAAAAGCGGGCTGCGCCTGCTGGTCGGCGCGCGGCTGGTCTTCGCCGACGGCACGCCCGACGTCGTCGCCTACCCGATGACCCGCCACGGCTGGGGCCGCCTGACGCGCCTGCTCACCGTGGGCAACCGCAAGGCGAAGAAGGGCGAGTGCGAGCTGCATCTGAGCGACCTTGCCGAGCACGCGCAGGATCTGGCGCTGATCGTGATGCCGGGAGATGGGGGCGCGGACGAAGCGCTGCTCGCCACCCTGCGCGGTTTGACGCCGAAGCTCTGGCTCGCCGCCACGATGCCGCGCGCGGGCCGCGATGCGCGTCGGCTGGCGCAGCGCATGGCGCTGGCCGCCCGCGCGGGCGTGCCGCTGATCGCCACCAACGACGTGCTTTACGCGAGCCCGGAGGACCGCCCGATGCAGGACGTGCTCACCTGTATCCGCGAGGGGCTCACCGTCCAGACCGCCGGCCGTCGCCTCGCCGCCAATGCCGAGCGCCACCTCAAGTTTCCCGCCGAGATGGCCCGCCTGTTCCGCGCCTGCCCCGATGCCTTGACGGCGACGCAGGACCTGATGGCCTGCGTGCAATTCACCCTCGACGATCTGCGGTATGAATACCCGCACGAACCGGTGCCCGAAGGCTGGGAGCCACAGCCGTGGCTAGAACACCTTACTCTGGAAGGAGCGAAAAAACGCTTCCCTGCTGGATTGCCGCCTGAATATCGCGAGAAGCTGGACGAGGAATTCGGCCTGATCCGGGACCAGAAGATCGCCTATTACTTCCTCACCGTCCACGACATCGTGCATTACGCGCGCGGTCTGAAAAAGCCTATCCTGTGTCAGGGACGCGGCAGCGCGGCGAATTCGCTGGTGTGCTACTTCCTCGGCGTGACCCCGATCGACCCGGTGCAGGAGAAGCTGCTGTTCACGCGCTTCCTTTCCGCCGAGCGCGACGAGCCGCCCGACATCGACGTCGATTTCGAGCATTCCCGCCGCGAGGAAGTGATGCAGTACATCTACCGTCGCTACGGCCGCGAGCGCGCCGGGATCGCCGCGACCACGATCTGCTATCGCCAGCGCAGCGCCATCCGCGAAGTCGGCAAGGTCCTGGGCATGAGCGAGGATGTCACCGCGCGGCTTTCGGGTACCGTCTGGGGCAGCTGGGGCGGCGACGAACTGCCCGAAACGCGGCTGACCGAGGCGGGCTTCGACCCCGGCAATCCGCAGGTGGAGCGCTTGCGCGACATGGTCGGGCGGTTGCTCAACTATCCGCGCCACCTGTCGCAGCACGTCGGCGGCTTCGTGCTGAGCGAAGGGCGGCTCGACGAACTGGTGCCGATCCACAATGCGGCGATGGAGGACCGCACGTTCATCGAGTGGGACAAGAACGATCTGGAATCGCTCGGCCTGATGAAAGTCGACATTCTGGCGCTCGGCATGCTGACCGCGATCCGCAAAAGCTTCGACCTGCTGCGGGATCACGGTCTGCGCGATCTGGAACTGGCCACCGTCCCGCCGGACGACGGGCCGACCTACGACATGCTGTGCACCGGCGACAGCATCGGCACCTTTCAGGTCGAGAGCCGCGCCCAGATCGCGATGCTGCCGCGCATGAAGCCGCGCATCCTCTACGATCTCGTCATTCAGGTCGCCATCGTGCGGCCGGGGCCGATTCAGGGCGGCATGGTCCATCCCTATCTGCGGCGGCGCACGGGGGAGGAGGAGGTGGTCTTTCCGGGGCCACCGGGAGAGATGGAGGATCTGCTCCACAAGACCATGGGCGTACCGCTGTTTCAGGAACAGGCGATGCGCCTTGCGATCGTCGCGGCGAAGTTCACGCCTGCAGAGGCCGACCGCCTGCGCCGCTCGATGGCCACGTTCCGACGCAACGGTACGATCCACCAGCATCAGGAGAAGTTCGTCAACGGTATGGTTCGGCGCGGCTACCCGCAGGATTTCGCGGAAGGCTGCTTCAAGCAGATCGAGGGTTTCGGCGAATACGGCTTTCCCGAAAGCCATGCGCAGGCGTTCGGGCTGCTGGCCTATGTCTCGTCATGGCTGAAGTGCCACTATCCGGCGGTGTTCACCTGCGCGTTGCTCAACAGCCAGCCGATGGGTTTCTATGCGCCCGCGCAGCTGGTCGCCGATGCGCGCCAGCACGGGGTGGAGGTGCGGCCCATCGACATCGCCGCAAGCTGCTGGGACAACACGCTGGAAGGCGAACGTATCCTGCGCCTTGGCCTCAGGCAGATCGGCGGGTTCAAGGAGAACTGGGCCGAGGCGCTGGAGAAGGCCCGCAAGGTTGCCCCCATCGCCAGCCTCGAAGATGCCGCGCGCCGGGCGAACCTGCCTTCGCGCGCCTTGCGGCTGCTGGCGGATGCCGATGCGCTTGGCTCGCTGGGGCAGAGTCGGCGGCAGGCGGGGTGGGAGGCGCGGCGGGTTCCGGCGGTGCAGCTGCCGCTGTTCGCCGCGCTCGATGCGCCCGAACTGGCGAAGGAGCCCGACGCCGCGCTCCCGGCGATGGCGCCGTCCGAGGAAGTCGTGGCCGATTACCAGACGCAGCGGCTATCGCTGAAGGGCCACCCGATGCAGTTCCTGCGCGCGCATTTCGAAGGGCAGGGCGCGCTGACCTGCGCCGGGGTCAATGCCGCGAAGGACGGCCGGAAGGTGCGCGTCGCGGGGGTGGTGCTGATCCGCCAGCGGCCGGGCAAGGGCAACGCGATCTTCATCACCATCGAGGACGAGACCGGCGTGGTCAATGCCCTGCTGTGGGCGCGTGATTTCGAGAAGCAGCGCCGCGCGGTGATGGCCGCGCGGCTGATGGTGATCGACGGTGAAGTGCAGCACAGCAAGGAGGGCGTCGTCCACCTGATGGTCACCTGCGTGACCGACGCCAGCGAGGCGCTGTCCCGTCTCTCGGCTCCGCCCGCGCTCAAGCCCGAGCCGATGCCGGGCGACGCGGTGCGCCATCCGGTCTACGATCCGAACCGCCCCACCTCGGGGCATGCGACACGCGGCCACCCGCGCAACGTGCGCATCCTGCCGCGCTCGCGCGACTTCCACTGACGCTCAGTAGATGTCCCGCAGATAGCGGCCGCCCTCGGCCATCTCCTCCAGCAGCGCATCGCCGAGCACGGCCCGCAACGCCGCATCGACGGCGGGCGCCATGCCCAGCAGGCTGCCGCAGACGAGGATCGTGGCCCCGTCCCCTACCGCTTCGCGCAGGGCGTCGGCAACTTGCGGGATCACCTCCTGCACGTAGCGGCCGCAATCGGGATCGCGCGACCAGGTGCGCTCCAGCCGCGCCAGCGTGCCGTCCGTCAGCCAGCCTCGCAGTTCGGCGTCGAGGAAGGCATCGTGCTCCCGCGAACGCTCGCCCAGCAACAGCCAGTGACCGGCGCTTCCGGCCGCCGCCGCCTGCCGCAGGTGGCCGCGCAGGCCCGCGAGGCCAGTGCCGTTGCCGATGAGGATCAGCTGGCGCTGCTCTTCGGACACGCGGAAGCCGGGGTTGGCATGGAGCCGCAGCGCGATCTCCGTCCCCAGCAGCGCATGCGCGGTCAGCCAGCCCGAACCGAGGCCGAGGTTGCCGTCCTCGCGCCGGACCTGCCGGACGATCAGTTCGATGCATCCGTCGGTCGGGGTCGAGGCGATCGAGTATTCGCGGTGAGGAAGCGGGCGCAGTCCAGCGACTATCTCTTCGGGCGTGCCTGCGAGGGTTTCGGGCAATACGGATTCGGCGATGTGTGCGGTAAGGCTGCGGTTATGTACCTCGTAGGTGCCGTTGAGTGCCGTTCTGTCCAGCAGGGCGCAAACCGCCGCCGGGTCGTTGGCGGGGCGTATTTCGGCGATGTCTCCGGCCTGCCAGTCGAGCGTTTCCCCGTCGAGCGGTTCGAGCGCGATCAGGAACGCCGGACCGCCCGGACTGCCCGGATTGAGCAGTTCTCGCCCGGCCAGACGCCAGCGCCCGTAGCGCGCGGGAGCGAATTCCGCCGCCATCGGATCGGCGCCCAGCGCGGTCAGTTGCTGCTGCCACTGGCGCTCGGCATCGATGTCCTCGCCATCGACCTCGATGGTATCGAACAGTCGCCGCCCGCCGCCTGTGTGGAGCCAGCGATCGACCTCGTGCCCGAAGGCGCAGAACTGCGGATATTCGCGGTCTCCCAAAGCGAGAACGGCGTAGTCGAGGTCCTTCGCCGCAGGCGGCAAGGCCATCGTTTCGCGTGCGAAACGGCGGACGCGGTCAGGCGGTTCGCCTTCGCCATAGGTGCTGACGACGAAGAGCGCGCGCCGCGTTTCCGCCAGCACCGTGCCGTCCACCGAAGACAGCGGCAGGACCTTGGCGCCGCCGAGGACCGCTGCCGTCTGCCGCGCCAGTCGCTCGGCGCCGCCGGTCTGGCTGGCGAAGGCGATCAGCATGTCCGTGTTGGCTGCGCCGCCGGCGGGCAGTCCCTGGACTTGCGCGAGAGCGCGCTTGCGGCGGCGCCGCGCGATGTAGAGCAGCAGCCCGGTGACCGCGAAAAGCGGCATGGCAAGGCTGGTCACGAAGATCACGATGCGGCCGGGGAGCCCGAAGATGGCGCCGCGATGGATTTCGAACATGCTCGTCGCGACGACTTTGCCGAGTACCCTGTCGGCATAGCGATCCGCCTTGAGCAGACGGCCGCTGGCGAGGTCGATGGTGAGGTTGTCGGTCATGCGGTCATGCCGCGCGCCGGCCAGCAGCACGCGGAAAGTCGCCTTCTTGCCCGCTTCGGGCAGCGTCACGAAGACCGAATCGAAGCGGCCGGCGGTCTCGCGCTCTACCGTCTTCCAGGCCGGGGCGAGGAGGACGGGAGGCCGCGGCGCGCCCTTGTCCTTCTTCGGCCCGCCCTCGGCCTCGCCCTTCGCCGAGCCGGTGAGCACGACCATCGCGCCCTGACGATACCACTCGTAGGACCACCATAGCCCGGTGAACGCGCTGAGCAGGTAGACGAGCGCGACCCAGCTGCCGATCACCACATGCAGTTCGCGGTAGAGGTTGCGCCCGCTCTTGCGCCAGTCGAGCACCAGCCACGCGCGCCAGTCGAGCGCGCGGCGGGGCCAGCGCAAGTAGAGGCCGGACAAGGCGAAGAAGATCAGTCCGATCGTGGAAAAGCCGGTGATCTGGCGGCCCCAGCCCTTCGGTCCGCCGGGAAGTGCCAGCCAGCGGTGGAGGTCCTGCACGGTCTGGAAGAACCCGGCGCCGACCGGTTCGCCGAGCAGGCGGCCGTCGCGCGGATCGACGTAGCTGCGCTCGCCGCGCCGCTTGTCCGCACCGGCTTCGAACTGCACCTGCCATGCGCGCGTCGGATCGGCTTCGACGGTGAGCCGCTCCACCCTCAGGCCCTCGTGCAGGGCGGAGGCGCGCGCAATTACCGCATCGGGCGAGAGCGGCGGTGCGTTGCCGGGTTTTAGCGTGACGATGGCGGGGCTCAGCACGCGCATGATCTCGTTTTCGAAGCTCATCGCGGCGCCGGTCAGGCCCATCGCGGCCAGCACGAGGCCTGCGGTGATGCCCAGCAGCCAATGGATCTGGAACAGAATTCTGCGCGTCACTTCGGCCTTGTCCCCTATGCGGGACACGCGGAACGGCGCTCCCCCCTGGAGAAAGCACGTGCCGGTTGGCATTGCGGGCTTTCGCTTCCCTCTCGCGAAATTGCGCTAATGCTAGCAAGTTGCAATATCAAGCGATTTTCGGCCGGTTCTCCGGCTTTGCCAGTGTAATTCAGGCTGCGCGGCGACCGGGCGCGGTACGTCCGAACAGGGCATTCCGGCGCTCCAGATGGCGCAGAGGAACATAGGCATCCTGCCGGGCAAGCCCGCGCAAATGCTGGATTTTGAGCAAGAGAACCGTGGTGCCAGCCGCCGCCACGCAGGCCTGCCAACGCGCACCGTCGAGGGTTCCCGAAGCTCCTGCATGGATGCATTCCAGCACGGTCATGAACACCAGGAGTGCACCGACCAGGTCCGCGGCCCTGATCCGCGGCGCTCCCATGAGCAGGACCGACGCGCCCAGAAGGAACCCTGCAGCGGCGACGGTCGGCGTGCAGGCCATCCATAACACCGCCCAGGCAAGGCCTCCGAGGCACAGGGGCGCGGCGGCCCTTGCCGCGATTACCAGATGCTGCGGTGTCACTGCGGGAAAGCTCATGACTATTCGCTAGCGCCCAATCCTGAAAATCGCGTTTAGAGCATTTTCCAATCAGATGGAAACATCTGATGACTCGGAAAATGCGGTAAACGAATGACTTAGAGCGGTTTCTCCGATGCAGTCGGATCGGAAACCGCTTTAACGGGGGGAGACTTTCGCAGCAGCGGGCAGCCGCAGAACGTTGAGCGTCCGCTGTGCGACGTGTCGCAAACCGCGTCCGTCAGCGTCATGGAAAAGATCGTAGGCAAGTTCGTGCCACCAGAAGCGCGGATCACGGCTGAACAGGTAGTGGCTGAGGTTCTTCCTCGTCGTTGCCGTTGCGCAATCCTCCAGTTCAGCGCCATCCTGTGCACCCAGCAGGCTGGCGCGGGCGACGGCGTG